>CAKOZD010000004.1 GCA_934131175.1 uncultured Bacilli bacterium
CTTTAGATACTTCTGAAAGCATGTACTTTCCGGCGAAAAAAGTGTCTTTTTCAAAATCTTTTTTTGGTACTTTTAAAACTATATAATTATCATTATAAGTACTTCTTCCATAGTCTAAGCATACATTTGCATTACTAGAAAAAGATATACAATTAGTATGTTTATTATAGTTTTTCTTTATATGTTCTGTTATTTCTTCTAAAGAAATTTCACTGTCTTTTGTAAAAGTTGTTTCTCCATAGAACTCTCTATCAGTAATTAATCTTTTTATTTTACCTGATTCATCAATTATACTTTTATTTTTTATTGACTCTATATCTACCTCTTCAAGAGATCTAAAAAAATAATAATTATCATCATCACTATAAATATTAAAATTTTCTATATTAAAAAGTTTTTCTAACTGACTTAAACTCTTATTCATAAAAATAACCTACCTTTATTGTACTAATATTATTTTAGCACAAAAAAGTGTCTAAATATAGACACCAGTTTTTTTATTAGTTTCTTTTTCATTACTAAGGGTTTTATCAAATGATGAGTCTTCTCTAAATTTTCTTTTACTCATAATATATTTTTTTCTTGCATATCTTCTTTGTTCAAATAAACTTTCACATTTTTTTATTAAAGTCATACATGAGGTAGGATATTTTTTTATAAATTTATTATTTTCTTTAATTAGCTCTTCATAAATTTTTTCTCGGTTATTATTAAAAAATGAACCCATACTTGTACCATCACTAAATTTTATATTACTTCTTTGATTTATGATTTGGTTATTGTTTTTATTCATGGCTTTTAAATATTCTAATAATTTTCTATTAAAGTCTAATATTAAATTATTTTCTTTTTTCATTAAATAAGTTTTATACTCTTTATAAGCATCAGTTATTGTTTTACAAGCTTCTTTATAATCTTTTAAATATTTATCCATATTTTCTGATAATAATTTAATTATTTTTTCTTTATATATATTCCAGTAATAACGCATTGAGATGCCATCACTAAATCTTAAGGCGCTTGTTTGCTTTATAAGTTCATTGTTATTCTTACTCATAGCAATCAAATATTCTATTAATCTATCTTCATCTGTTAACTTGATTTCTTCACTTTTTTCCTTACGTAACATATAATCATTAATAATATTTTTACAACACTTTGGATATTTTTTTATAAACATATTATTTTTAGTAGTTATTAACTTATATATTTTTTCTCGATTATTTTTTAAGAATTGATTCATAAAAACGCCATCACTAAATTTTAAATTAGATGTTGTAAGGATAATACTATCATTATTTTTATGCATTGCTTCTAAATATTCTAATAATTTATCTTCAAATGAAATTGTTTTTACTTTTATTTTTCTTTTTTTATATTTACTATATAGATTGATTAATACTTTGCAAGAATCATTATATCTTTTACTATACTCTTTATTTGTTTTTATTAAACCAATTATTATTTCTCGGTTATTATTCCAAAATTGATTCATATTTGTATTATCACTAAATTTTAGATTTGAGTTTTGTCCAATTAACTCGTTATTATTTTTACTCATTGCTTCTAAAAATTCAAATAATTTTTCAGATTTTGTTAGTCTTTTACTTTTGTTCATAAATTTATCCCCCATTTACTCATTAGTAAGTAATTAATGCTTTATATAATAGCACTTATTTGTAATTTAGTAAATTAAAAAGATAATAGTTTTTCTATTACCTTTTCAATATTTTATATTTTTAAATTATTTATCTCTTCTTTTTTTACTTTTAATATCTTCATTAACTATTCTTAAGAATTCTTCAAATGAAACTGTTGTTGTGTCTTTTTCTCCATATAATCTATAACTTATTTGTTTATTTTCTTTTTCTGTATCTCCTAATATTAAAGTATATGGAATTTTACTTGTTTGTGCTTCTCTTAGACGATATCCTAGTTTTTCATCTCTTGTATCAGTTTCTGATTTTATTCCATTTTCTAATAAGAAACTGTTTACTTCTTCTGCGTAATCACTTTGATAATCACTATTTACTGGTATTACTTTTACTTGAAGTGGCGCTAACCATGTTGGTAGTATTCCTTTTGTTTCTTCTAATAAGAAAGCTATAAATCTATCAATTGATCCTAGTATTGCTCTATGGATTACTACTGGAGTTTTCTTTTCGCCATTTTCAGAAACATAAGTTAAATCAAATCTTTGTGGTAATAAGAAGTCTAATTGAATTGTTGATAATGCTACTGGGTTTCCTACTGCTGGGTGTATTAAAATATCAAGTTTTGGTCCATAGAATGCTGCTTCATCTTTTGCTTCAAAATAATCTATTCCAATATCATTTAAAACATTTCTTAAAGCATTTTCTGCAGTATCCCACATTTCATCATCATCAAAGTATTTATTAGTTTTTGACTCTTTATCTCTTAGTGATAATCTAAAGTCACAATTATCTTTATCAAGTCCAAAATCTTTATAAACTTCTAGAATTAAATCAACTACTCCTTTAAATTCATCTTCTATTTGTTCTTTAGTGCAGAAAATATGTGAATCATTTTGAGTAAAGCTTCTTGCTCTTTCAATTCCTTTTACTGCTCCTGCTGCTTCATATCTAAAGTCATTAGCAACTTCTGCAATTCTTATTGGTAAGTCACGATATGAGTGTAGTCCATTTCCATAAATTACCATGTGATGTGGACAGTTCATTGGACGTAGAACATATGCTTCTTCATCTAATTCCATTGCTGGGAACATATCATCTTTATAGTGGTCCCAGTGTCCTGATGTTTTATATAGTTCTACACTACCAAGGTCTGGTGTATGTACATGTTTATATCCATGAGCAACTTCTTTATCAGTAATATAGTTTTGTAATGTTCTCCATAAAGTATATCCATTAGGTAACCATAATGGAAGTCCACGTCCTACTAAATCACTTAACATAAATATTTTTAAATCTTTTCCAAGTTTTCTGTGATCTCTTTGTTTTGCTTCTTCTAATTCTTCTAAGTGATGATTTAAGTCTTCTTCACTTCTAAAGCATACTCCATAGATTCTTTGTAACATCTTATTATTTGAATCACCTTTCCAATATGCTCCACTGAATTTTAATAATTTAAAATATTTACATTCTTTAACTGATTCAACATGTGGTCCACGGCAAAGGTCAGTATAATCACCTTGAGTGTAGCAACTAATGTTTTCGTCTTCTGGCATTCTTTCTATTAAGTCAATTTTATATTTATCATTTTTAAACATCTCAAGAGCTTCTTCTCTTGTAATTTCATGTCTTACAATTCTCTTTCCATCTTTAATAATCTTTTTCATTTCTTTTGTAATTTTTTCTATATCTTCTTCTGTAATTACTTTATCACCTAAGTCCATATCATAATAAAATCCTTCTTCTACTACTGGACCTACCCAGAATTTTGCCTCTGGATATAAATGTTTTACTGCTTGAGCCATTACATGTGCACATGAATGGTTAAGTGGCATTAAGTCTTTATCTTCTTTAAAATTTATCATATTAACATCTCCTAATTGTTTATTTTTATTTGTACATCAATTTCTTTATTAACATTATTTTTGAACTCTTCTGCAAGTTCTGGGCTTCCTGTTATCATACCATAATGAATTGGTATTGCTATAGTTGGTTTTAAATAGTCAATATATTCTATTGCTTCTGTGACATTCATTGTATAAGTTCCACCAATTGGTACAAAACAGATATCTGCTGTTACAGCATCTGTTTCCATGGTTCGATCAGTATCTCCCATAATGTAGTAATATACACCTTTTAGAAGAACGATGTAGCCAACATAATCTTTTTCTTTTAAATGAAATGATTTGTTGACATTATAGGCACGTACTGTCTCAAATGAAATATCATCTATTTTATATGACTTATTTGGTTCTACTACTAAATCACATTTTTCATCTTTTAAACATGTAGGTACAATTATTTTTGTATTTTCATTACTTACATTTTTTATTGATTCGATATCATAGTGATCGTAGTGATCATGAGTTATAAAAATATAATCTGCATCATGAATTTTATCACTTATTAAATATGGATCAAAATATATTGTTTTTTCATCAGTTAATTTTACCGATGCGTGATGTAATACTTCAATTTTCATTATTCTCTCCTCCTAAAAAATAAAAAAAGGATAGTATAGGAGTGCATAATGCACGGTACCATCCTTTTATTAACTTAATTTGATAACGGCTCTTCACCGGAATTACTTTTATAATTCTACTCTAGTGGTAGTAATAGTTTAAATGTCTATTCATTTTCACCAATCATGAACTCTCTAAAAGACTTAGATAATCTATCGTGTCCCCTGTCTGTGTATTTCTACTTAACTAATATAACACTTTTTTTTAATTTTTACAAATTATTTGAATAATCTTTTTAAAAATCTATATGCAAGAATATATCTGTTTCTTAAATGTTCTCCTACTCTTGGAATAAAATTATATATTATTATAAATATGAACCAAATTGAACTATAGATATTTCCTGCTAGTATTTGCCTTAAAACAAATATAGATACAACAGCAAATATTATTGTATAAACTGTTACTAAAAATAGATTTAGGACATCTTTATTTCTTCTTGATGTATCAAAATCCACTTCATTTTTCTTTAGTAGTACTTCTACTTCTTGTTTAAAATTATTATATCTTTCTTCTAATTCTTCTTTTGTTTTTACTTTAGAAGTTGTTTCATACTCTTCTTCTCGCATTACAATATTGCCATTTTCTTTTAAAATAATATCTGTATGGAGAAATGACTCTTTTGGTAGTTCTACAAAGAAATGCTTATCTACTAATTTTAGAAATTTCTTTCTACATCTTTCTCCTATAAATGTCGCTTCATTTATGAATGATTTCATTTCATTATTCATTTGTTTTAAAGTCATTTTATCCCCTCTTTTTATCTTGATTCCCAACTATCTGGTACATATACGTGAACGCCTAAACCATAATAATTTTGACTTAGTCTTCCATTTACGTATCTAAACCATTTATTTAAATCACTACAATTTGTATCATTTGGATCAAATAAGGCACAATCTGCTACTGCTATGTGTAAATGTGGTCCTGTTGATTTTCCAGTTGATCCCATAAGACCTAAACTATCATTTACTGTTACTTCTTTACCAACATATAAGCCACTTGCATATTGTGATAAATGAGCGTATTGTGATGTGTATTTTACTCCATCTATTGTGTGAAGTACAGTTACAACTTTTGCTCCTGCTGGGTCTGTATAAATACTTGATATTACACCGTTTGCAACTGGAAAGATATTTTCTGAATAAGTTCTTGGACTAGTAATATCATAAGCTGCATGTCCATAATGTGGGTATTGAGTTACTCTTCCTACTTCTGTTGGAAGTCTCCATATTTGTCTTGGAGTCTCTTGTGTTTGTTCAGTATTATTCATAACAGGAAGTTCAACTTCTTGAACATCACCTTTTTCTGGAAGAGATACTTCAGTAACAGCCCCATTTGATTGTGTTTTATTTAATAAATCTGAAATAATACTTGATGAGTTTTCTTTTGTTTTTACAGCAGCTTGTGCCATATCTTTTATATTAACATATTCATAGTTTATCTCATACTTTTCACCTTTTGTATATAATTCTTTTGTCTGCAATCCTATTGATATTAAAAATAAGGCCATTGAAATAACTATGATACATTTACTCTTAATTATAAAGAAATTCGAATTCATATAATTCACCTCTATAAAACGGGCTTATTATACTAAATAAATTTTATTTTGTCAAATTTCATTATAAGTCATATTTATATTATCTTCTTTTATATACTCTTTGATAATCTTTTAAAAACCATTCTATAGGTCCTTGTTTTGAATTTATCTCTTGAGCTCTTTTTTCTATTTCTTCTTGTAGTTTTTGTAATTCTTCTTCAGTTGGTTCTTTGTCATAGCAAACTTCTAAAGCATGTTCTACAACAATGTCTGCTGCTCTTCTTAAGGCTGATGTACAGTGGCAATAGTGGTCTAGACATAATCCGTCATGAGAGCCTTCTTTTGCATACCAGCCTTTTGGATATATTCCTTCAATTAATTTATATAAGTTTTTAAACTCTTTACCTCCATAACTTGAAGTTAAGTTATCAATCATATCTTGAATCTTTTTGACGTTTTCCTTATTTGTTTCATGAACTCTATATAGACATGGAAGGTCTTTTTTAGCAAAGAATTCCGCTACCCTGTTTCCTGTTAATAACATTGCTTGATATACTATATTTTCTGCTCCTACTTTTTTTACTCTTAATTCTGATGGGTCTTTAATGTTTTCTTTTATCTTTTTATATAATTCAGAAATATGATGTTTACTATCTAATAGTTTTGTTACTTCTTCTAAATTATCTATTGTTTCTTGTAATACCTTATCTTCTGTTTTATTTTTTAAAATATCATTTACTTCGTCATAGGTCATCTTTTTGTTATTTCTTATTACTGATTTGATAAATCTTTCTTTAACTACTTCTCCATTTTTATCTATTTCGAAGTAAAATGTTCTAGCAAGTTTTGGGCTTCCTTCTATTAGTGATGCTACATCTGCTGAAAAGTGATATGGAAACATAGGTATTGTTCTTTGATAGTCATTTTCTTTTGTTTGATATTTTGCTGGTAAATATATTGATTGATTTCTATTTAATGCTTCTTGAACGACATTTGAGTCGTACTGGAAATATCCTAAAACTGATGCGATATGTACTCCTAATAAATAATTACCATTTTCTAATTTTTTACATGACAAGGCATCATCTATTTCGACTGCGGTTGGTCCATCTATTGTTATTATATAATCATCTAATATTTCTCTATCTAACATCTCTCCTTCTTTTGGAGTCTCTACTAAGTTAGCACAATTTAGGACGTCTTCATCAAAGTATACTTGAATATTATATTTTCCAGCTATTTCAGTTATATCTTTTTTCTCATCATCTAAGCCTTTTATTTGTTCTGTTATTCTACCTATCCATACAAGTTTATTTTTATTCTTTTTAGCAAGTTTTTTTATACAAGTTAATTTGTCGAAGCAAGCATTAATTTCTTGGAGACAGGCTTTTCTTTCTTGTTGAGATAAATAGAAGTTATCTTGATTCATAATGTATGAAATTAAATTATTATAATACATTAAATCTTCTTCATTAAATTCTACTACACACTCTAAGTATCTTCTTACTAAATTTCTAAATAAAGATATTTCATTTTTATCTTTTATATTTATAAGAGATGGCATTCTATTTATAGTAAACTCTAAATATTTCATATCTTTTGTTTCATTTATTAAGTAACTTATAAAATCATATTGTTTAGTATCTTTATTATATGTCACATCTTGTAATTCTATTATTTGATTTCTTAATTTTCCAAATTCACTTTGTAGGTGTTTTAAATTAAATTTATTTTTTCCTTCACTTTCGATAGTTTCTAGTTTGAATTCTAGTTTAAATAGTTTTCTTGATATTAGTTTTCTATTTACATCTTGGCAATTAGTTAATATTACCCCTAAGTATTTTAAAACTTCTATAGTTCTATCTAAACACTTTGTATCACTCATTGTATCAAGTTGTTCATTTACCAATTTAAAAAGAACATTGGCGGCATTATTCCCATTACTTTTAACAAGGTTAATAAATTCTTCATATTTTATTTTATTACCTTTTCCTTCAATGTAATTTCTTAATGCTTTTTCAATGTTCATTTTTTTACCCCCTTCTATTTTTACTAACTAATTCAAGTTGAACTGTAAGTTGTTTTATTCTTTCAATTATTCTTCTTGCTTTTAGTTTGTCAACTCCAGATGATGTTGTTGCAAGGGAAGTTTCTAATTCTTCTAATGTTAAGTTTGATGTGAAAAATGTTGGTAAGTGATTATCCATTCTATATTGAAGAATTGGACCTAGTACTTCATCTCTTGACCAGTTACTACAGTTTTCCGCACCTATATCATCTAATAGTAATAAAGGGATTTTCTTTAATAATTCAAATTTTTCATTATAGTTTGTTCCGAATGAAGCTTTTAAACTTCTTAGGAATTCTGGGTAGTATACTAAGATACTTTTTACATTTTTCTTTGCCATTTCATTAAATAATGAGGCAATTAGATAACTTTTTCCAGAGCCGAATGAGCCTGTTAAATATATACCTTTTGGTTTTTCTTCGTTATTATAGTTATTCATAAATTCTTTAAAATACTTTATGATTGGAAGACGATTTTTATCATCTTTGTACATTCCTATAAATGTTGCGTCTTTAATATCTTTTGGCATATCAAATAAGTCTAGATTCTTTTTATAAGCATCTTCTTTGTCTTGTTTTATTTTATTAGAACACATGTCATATGAAAACGTTATAATGTTGTTGTCTAACATTGGTGTATATTTATATCCTTTTAATTTATTTGGACACTTATCTAGTCCTTTACAATTTAGGCATGCAAGATGTTCAGAACATGCTTCTTCTAGACTTGATGTGTATCTCATTAAGACTTCTTCTTTAATATTTAATCCGTATACAAAATCTTTAAATTCTTCTTTAGCACAAGCATCTTGAAAAGAATGAGTTAGTTCAGTCAAATCATAATTATATAAATCGTATTTTTTCTCCATTTGACCACCACCATTTAAATTTATTTTACAAAAATTATTACAAAAAATCTATAAGTTTTTTAGTAATTTAAGTATTTTACTTATAATTATTTTTTATGACGTAAAATTATGTCTATTATTAATATTAAATTTTTATTTTTATTTTAATTATGAATTTGTTAGTATTTTATATTTATTTTTTTTAATAATTATTTCTATTGTTCCATCTTTATCTGTTCTATATATTTTTCTATTACTAAGTACTTTTAATACTTCTTTTCTTGGATGATTAAATTTATTATCAACACCTACTGATATTAAATTATATTTTGGATTAATGCTTTCAATAAACTCTTTACTAGAAGATGTATTAGAACCATGATGTCCTATTTTTAGAAAGTCAATATCTTCTAAATTATATGTTTCTAAAATATCTTTTTCTCTAATTTTACTGGCATCTCCCATAAGTAGAAATTTATAATTATTGATTATAAAATATAGGACATTAGAATTATCATTTTCATTATTATAAACTCCTGTATTTAAAAAATATATTGGAGTATTTCCTATATAAATATTTTCTATATTCTTATAATATTTTATGTTATTTTGCTTAAGAGTTTTAATTAAATCTTTTTCTAAATAATTATAACTACCTACATTAAATATAACTTTATTTACACATATACTTTCTACTATTTTCTTTGCTTCTCCCATATGGTCTTTATCTCCGTGACTAAGTATTAAATAATCTAGTTTTTTTATACCTTTACTTTTTAGAGTTGGATAAATTGTATTATAAAATATTTCTCCATCTTTATTAGAACTATATGATGTATCTCCTCCTGTATCTATTAATATATTTTTTCTATTTAGATGAATTAAGATAGAGTCTCCTTGTCCGACATCAATTATATCTATATAATTATTATTACTAATTATTGGTATTAAATAGTGAATAGTTAATAATATTAATAAGATATATAAGTATTTTTTCTTATTTCTAAAAATGTATATTAGTATGATAATAAAATATATTATATAAACTATATTTGGTAATTTTATAAATACTAATTTTAATATATTTATTTTAGATAAGAATACTGATGTTTTTTCAAGTATTATTATAAAGATATTATAAATTATATTTAGTTTTGGTAGTATTAGGACAAGTAATGACATAGGAAATATTACTATACTTACTAGTGGTACATAGAAAAGATTATATATTATACTTAGTATATTTATTTGATAAAAGTTACGTATTGTTATTGGAATACTTACTATAAAAGATATAATTGATACTTTTAATAGACCTTTTATGTAGTTATTACTTTTAAGGGTACTCGAAAGGCTTATTAGAGAAAGACTTATTAAGTAAGAATATTGAAATGCTATATCGAATAAATAATTTGGGTTTACAAGTAATGATAAAGATATGATAAATAAATAGATATTTACTGGTTTTATATAAAAATAATAGAGTTTATTTAATGTATAAAATATATAGAATAATATTCCTCGTAGAATTGATGGAGTAATACCTACTACTATTAAGTAATTTATTAGAAATATAGTTATTATAAAATATTCTTGTTCTTCACTTATTTTTATTTTTTTTAATAATTTAGATAACATTCCAGTAAGTAGAGTTATATGCATACCGCTTATTGCGAATAAATGACTTATTCCATTTTCTTGATAACTTCTTATGATATCTTTATCTAAATACTTTTTGTCTCCTAAAATAAAAGTATAGAGATATCTATTTGGAATTCTTTTTATAATTAATTTTTTTACTTCATAAAATATATTTTTATTATTTTTAAGTTTTATTAGTGAAGTTGCTTGTACTTTGAAATAAATATTTTTTCTTTCTAGATATTTTTTATAGTTAAATAAATAAGTATTTTTAGGAGATACTGGTTTAGTAAATTCTCCTATTACTAATATTTCATCTCCTAAGTTAATGTTTATTTGTTCTTTATCTTTTTTATAATAAGTTACTATTAAATCTTCTTTTGCTTTTAGAGTTATGTCTACTTTATCATTTATTATATGAATATCTTTTACAATACCTTCTACTTTTTTAGTATTTATATTGTAAATTGATGTCTTAACTATACTTAGTCTAAATAAAGTAAGTAATATTACTAAAGTAAATATTATATAAAATAAAGTATCATGTAGTAATATTTTCCTTAATTTTAGCAAATAAGCTATCTCCTATTCCAGATACATTTTTTATGTCTTCTATTGTTTTAAATGGACCGTTTTCTTCACGATATTTTATTATATCTTCTGCTTTTGCTTCTCCTATACCAGTTAGAGTCATTAATTCTTCTTTTGTTGCGGAGTTTATTGATACTTTACCACTTGTTTTTACTGAATCTGTAATACAGGCATCATTTTTTAGAGAATTTTCATCTTTTTTAATACATTTTTCTTGAACAGTTTTTTCTTTTTCTTTTGTTTTTTCAAAGTCTTTTACTTCACTTTTACTATAAATTATTATGACCATTTCATCTGTTATTTTTTTACTTAGATTAATAACTGAGGTATCTGCATTTTCTGTTAGACCTCCTGACATTTCTATAACATCAATTACTCTAGAATTACTTTTTAACGTATAAATTCCTGGAGTTAATATTTCTCCTTTAATATCAACTTTATAGTTTTCGATATTTTCTTTTTTTGGTTTCTTTTTTAAAGTGTTTGTAGACGTAGATACTACAAGGTCACTTTTATTTTTTTTATTACTTTGTAACATAAATATTGTAAGTGTTGTTCCTCCTACTAGTAAAATTAATATAAATATTCCTATTATTATTTGTTTTCTATAACGATATTTGAATGTAATAATTAACACCTCCTATCTTATTATTCATAAAAAAAGAGAAATTTTTTGTAATTTCTCTTATAATCTATATTTTTTCTTTTTCATTTGTTTTACTTTTTTAACAACAGGTGGATTTTCAATTATCTCTTCTTCATCTGAAACACCTATAGGAACTTTTTCCATAAGTAAGTTTTCAACTGCTGTAATATCATCTGTTACTACTCTTCCACCGGCACTTTGAAAGTTTCCTCCGCCGTAGGCTTGCTCCATAATTTTACCTACATTTACCTTTTTTCCACCTCTTGCTGATATATGTACTGTTTCTTCATCAACATATCCTAAAACGAATGAGGCATCAATTCCGTTAAACTTCATCATTCTATCTGCTGCTTTTGCATAGTCTTCCTTTAAATAAATAGTTTTAGGACTTGTTCTATCTAGTGTAAATGAAACTGTTATTGGCGCAAGGGATTCAGTATATTTCTTTATTATTGTTCCATTTATTATTAGATTTGATATTCTACAATAGTTTTCAAACTCTTCTAGAAATAAATTATTTACATAGTCAATGTCAGCACCTCTTACAAGTAGTTTTTCAGCAACATCATGTGTTGTTGATGTTGTGTTTTGTTTAAATCTTTTAGTATCTAAACTTATACCTGCTAGTAAATAATTTGCAACTCTACCAGAGTATTTTATTTTTCCCATATTAAGAAGTCTTGCGACTATTTCTGAGGCACTTGATGATGTTTGATCAATATATTCTAAATCTGATTTTATAGAATGTTCATCTTTTGTGTGATGGTCAATTACAATTACTTTTCTAAATTTTTCTAATTCTTCTTTTAGAGAAATTAAACTTTTTTTATTTGTGTCGGTTACAATTAAAATAGAATTATCATTGACTTTTTTTTCAAATTCTTCCTTATTAATAATTCTTACAATATCCCTATTATCATCTATTATTTTCTTTACACCTGGTTCTATTTTAGATTCATCATCATTAACAATAATGTACGCTTTCTTATCATTTTGAATAGCCCAAACATATAGACCAAATGCTGAACCTATTGCATCAAAGTCTGGCTCATTGTGTCCCATAATAAAAACACTAGAACTCTTTTTTAATTCTGTTTCTAATTTTGATTTAAAATCTCTAAGATTTAATTCAGCCATTTCAACCGCTTCCTCCCACCAATTGAAAAATCGACTATATTATAACACTCAATTGGTTTAAAATCAAATAAAAAGATGCATAAGCATCTTATCTACATTCTAATAAGTATTGAGCTATTGGCCATAATACTATGAATAAGTTTAACATTGTACCTAATATAATATTAGAAATTACTAAAGCTTTATTATAATCATTTTTATCTTTTGGTAATTTTTTTATTGAAATAATTGATATTTCAATAATAGCAACTGATGTAATTATAAATAAAGAATTTAATATTAAGTTAATTGTTGAATATGTACAATTTACTATATCTCCATTAGAATACTCAAATATAGTATTATTAGTATAGGCAAAGAATAATAAACTAATAATAATTAAAATTAAGAAAGTAATTAAATGTGTTAATGTTAATTTATCATTTTTCATAATTAATTACCTCCTCTTTTGATATCATTAATAACATCATTATTATTGTCACATGCTTTTACAGGATTATTATAGTAGTTAATTGAACCTGCAACTACATTTGTAAATAATAATAAAATAAGTCCTAAAATCATTCCAACAACTGATGTAGTTATTTTTTCTTGTTTTAAATTCTTAGTCACTTTTTCTTTATTTAAAATCAATCTAATAAATGCAACGACACTTAATATTATTAAGAATATTGAAATCATTACCATAGCATATGCTAAGAAATATGATATAAATCCCACTTTATTTTTACTTACAAAATACCAATAAAAATAAAATAAGATGATAAAAATATTTTCAATAGCAATTACTGGACCTATGAAGTCACTTAATATGAAACATCTTTTTTTTACTTTTTTTGTTTCTGTTTTCTTTACTTCTTTTTTTTCTTTTCTCACACTATCACCCTTTTAATATTTCTAATTCTTCTTCTACCCTTATATTTAAATTATCTATTATTTTTTGATTAAAGTAAATACTTTTATTTTCTTTTTCTAAATCTTTTGTAAACTTATTTTTCCACTTTCTTAATTTATCTTCTGTAATATTAGTTATTTCATAATACTTATCTTCTTGTTTTAAAATATTAATAATTTTTTCTTTATTTTTAAAACTATATTTATCCATATCAGACCACTTAATATACCAGTAATCTTTTTCATCATTTTCTTGTAATATTTCTTGTTTTATCTCTTCTTCAAAATATTCATCATAAACTATGTCTATTAAAATATGAATAACATACCCTAATATAAAATCTTCATTATATTTTGTTTTATTTTCTAGATAAAATTTTTTTAGTGATAATTTCCAACTATCAAGATTTTCGCATCTTAAGTGAGATGTCCATCTTTCATTTTTAGTTGCAAATTTTTCATAGTTTACTGCATCTGGTGCCATTAATCCTAAATAATATTCATATGAATTCTTATTTAATTTAGTTGATAAGTAATATCCTACTTCTTCATGAATTACTGTATTAGGCATTTTTCTTCCTCTTTTCTTTCATTACTTCATTTTCAAAACTTACTCTTTGAACTAAAGTTAGTGCAGCTATTAAACAAATTGTAAAACTACCTCCATAACTCATAAATGGTAATGGTACTCCTGTCATTGGCATTATTCCCATTATTCCCATTAAGTTAACAGCAACATGTAAGAATATATACATTGCTACTCCATAGCATATTACTGCACCTCTATTATTAGGACTTCGCCTTCCAATTAGTAGTATTCTATAAATTATGAATATGTATAAAAGTATTAATATTACTCCTGTTATAACACCTAACTCTTCTACAATTATTGCATATATAAAGTCAGTATATGGTTCAGGTAAATATAAGTACTTTTGTGTTGAATTTCCAAGACCTACACCAGTTAGACCACCATTATTGATTGCTATATAACAGTTACATACTTGGTTTCCATCTTCTAATATTCTAGAACATGGATTTGAAAAGTTTAATCTTTCTAACTGTCTTTCTAAAAGTATTCCTTTACCACTTCCCACTATAGCAACTATTCCAAAGAATATGAAACCGAGTGTTGCAAATGTTGTCTTATATTTTATTTCTTTTGATATTGGAACTGATAAAAATATTGTACCTACTATACAACAAAATATTATTGTTGTTCCAAGGTCTGGTTGTAAAAATATAAGTATAGCAATTAATAAACATATTCCTATTGGAAAAAGGCTTTTTGCCCAACTATTTAGTTTCTTTTGATTAGTATCGTAATAACATGCTAAGAACACTATGCTTATTACTTTTATAAATTCACTTGGTTGAATACTAATAAAACCTAAATCAAACCAACTCACTGCTTGATTTTTAGCTTTTCCAATTATTAGTAATAGTACTAAAGAAATAGTTACTAAAATCAGGAGGGTCCAAGAAAAGAAACCATATGATCTGGTGTTAAACCGGATTATTATCATGGATAATATTAAACCACCAATTAAAAAGATAGCTTGTTTTATGAAGTAGTTATATGGACTAACTGCATGGGACATATATGCAGTTACGTTCGAGGCTGAAAATACCATTACTAGTCCAAAAATAAACAAGGCCACCGTTACAATTAATAAGGGTTTGTCCATGTATTTAAATATTTTCTTCATGCTTATCTTCCCTTCTATTATAAATATAACATAAAATCACTCTTTTTTCTTATTTTTTTTAGGGAGATTTCCTTTTATTAACATTATTTGTAAAATCACATAAATTATATTAGATTAGAAAAGGAGGATATTTATGTATTATTATGGTGCTGGACAAACAGGATTTTCTAATCCTTCACAATATTGTTGTCCAAATACTACATCATATTATTATCCTGTAAGTAATAACTCTTCTAACAGTAACTATGCAATTATCTTAGTATTATTTATCTTACTTGTTATTATTATTGGAACAAGATGGTGTAATTAAATTTAGAGTGAGCAATTCACTCTTTTTTTGACTTTTTGCAAATTTAGTATATAATATATATGTATTTTTAATATGGATATTATATTTATATAGATAAGTGAGGTGGTATTAGTGTTAAAAACTAAGGATATATTAGATGAAAAAGATAAAAGACTTAGAACAATTAGTAAAGAAGTAGAATTTCCTTTATCAAAAAAAGATAGAGATTTAATTGATGTAATGATTAAATATTTACACGATAGTCAAATTCCTGAACTTGCTGAAAAATATGATTTAAGACCTGGTATGGGTATGTCAGCAATTCAGCTTGGTGTTGCTAAGAGAATGTTTGTTGTTGTTAATGAGATTGGCGAGCCTGGTGAAGGAGAATTTGAAACATATATATTAATTAATCCAAGAATTATTAGTAATTCTGTTGAACAAATTTATGTTGAAGAAGGCGAAGGTTGTTTAAGTGTTAATAGACCAGTTGAAGGAATTGTTCCAAGATATGCTAGAGTTACAATGGAAGCATATGATATGGAAGGAAGAAAGATTCATGTAAGAGGTCGTGAAGAACTTGCAATTTGTTTCCAACATGAGTTTGATCATTTAAATGGTATTTTATTTATAGATCATATTGACCCTAAAAATCCATTCAAAAATAAAGACCAAATGCGTGGCATCTAGTCTTTTTTTTTACTATTTTTTATATTACTTCTGCATGGTCTTCTAATTTTACACTAACTAGTTTTGATACACCTGACTCTTGCATTGTTATACCATATAAAGTATGGGCATACTCCATAGTTTTTTTCTTGTGTGTAATTATTAAGAATTGAGTTTTATCTCTATAATGATTTAGATACTTACCAAATTGAGCAACATTTGCTTCGTCTAAGGCAGCTTCAACTTCATCAAATAAGCAGAATGGTACTGTTCTTACATTAAGTATTGCGAATAATAAACTTATTGCTGTTAATGTCTTTTCTCCACCTGATAATAATGAAATTGTTGTTAGTTTTTTACCTGGAGGGGACGCTACTATGTCAACACCTGTTGTTAGTAAGTCATCTGGATTTGTTAGTTTTAAATCAGCATGTCCTCCAATAAATAATTCTTTGAATACTTTTTGGAATTCTTCTCTAATTTTTTCAAAAGTAGTTTTAAATTCTTCTTTCATTACTTCGTCCATTTCATTCATAATTTCAAGAAGAGCATCTTCTGCTTTTAATAAATCTTCTTTTTGATTAGTTAAGAATTCATATCTTGTGTTTACTCGTTGATATTCTTCTATTGAGTCTAAGTTTACCATACCTATTCTTTTAATGTTTGCTCTAAAGGTATTAACTTTTAGTCTAGCATCATCTGGTTCAATATCAAGGCTATATTCTTTTTTGGCTCTATCATAAGTCATTTCATATTCACTAGATAATCTTTCTAACATATTATCTAATTTTACATCCATTCTATTTATCTGGATTTCTAAATCACGAGCTTGTTTTTCTTTTGTATGAAGAGTACTATTTTTTACTTTTTCATCTGCTTGTGATCTTTCAATTTTATCTTTTAAGTCAGATATTTCTTTTGATAAAGTATTTATTCTTTCTTCTAGTTGCTCTTTTAAGGCTGTCTTTTCATGGAATAAATGAATTAATTCTTCTTCTTTTTTACTTACACTATTATTATTTATTACTTCAAGAGATTCATATTCTTTAGTAATTTCTATTAATTTGTTTTTTATTTCTAAAAGTTCGTTTTTCTTTTTATCGTATTTTTCTTTTAATGCTACTTTGTCTTTTGAAATTTTAAATAATTCTTCTTCTATATTATTTATTTCTTTTGCATTATCTTGAAGGCTTTGTTGAATTTCTTTTTCTTCTTGTTTTAATAATTCTTGTTGTCTTTCTAAGTGAGATAATTCTTGTTTTAATATAATTACACTTCTTCCAGCGTTTTGAGAACCTCCTGTTAGAGATCCACCTACATTTACAACATCTCCATCTAGTGTTACTATTTTGTATCTTTGTTTAATCATACGAGATAATCTTGTTGCTGCATCTATGTTTGTTGCGACTAACACTATTCCTAATTGATTTTTTATGACATTAGTAAATTCTTTATTATATCTTATTAAATCTGACATTACTCCTAAGAAGTCTGTACTGTTTTTTAATATATTTAGAGTATCATAATCAACATATCTTTCTTTAATTACAGATAATGGGAAGAAGGTTGCTCTTCCTGAATGAGTATCTTTTAAATAAGTTATTGCTTTTTTTGCAGATTCTTCATCTTTCGTGATTATAAAGTTTTTATTAGTAGATATTGCTGTGTTTAAGGCTTTAGTATATTCTTCATCTACTGATAAAACATTACCAATTGTGTTATATATACCAGTTAACTCACTATTTTTAAGAACTTTTCTTACACTATTTGGCATATCGCTACCTTGTTCTATTTCTACTTTTAAAGTATCTATTTTGTGTTTTGTAGAAATTAAGTCTTGATTGTGTTTAGAATAATCATTCGTTAACATATTCTTTTTCTGTTGAGCTGTTTTTAATTTTTTTTCTACTTCAAATGAGGCATTTTCTTTTATTGAAGACTCTTTTATAATACTTTTTAATTTTTCATCAGTTATAGTTATTTCTCCAGATAGTTTTTCTCTTTCATTAATTAAAGTTCTTATATTTTCTTTTATCTCATCTTCTTCTTTTGTTGTTTTACTTCTCTCTTTTAAAAGATTTTTTTCACCCTCTATTCTTGTTTTTTCTTCTGTTACTTTTAATAGTTCTCTTTGAAGAGCAGTTTTTTCTTGTTCTTTCTTTTCTAATCTATTATTGTCTTCTAAATACTTCGTATCATTTTTGCTTGCTTCTGTTGATAAAGTAAGAATTTCATTATCAAGTTTTTCTTTTTGTGTTTTAGAAGTTTCTAACTCATTATTAATATTTTCAATATCATATGCTAGAAGTGCTACTTCATATTTATCTAAACCTTTTTTATTTTCTAGATATTCTTCTGCTTTTTTACTTTGTTCTTTTAATGGACCGATTTGTAATTCAAGTTCATTAATTATATCATTTACTCTATCTAGGTTATTATGTGTTTTATCTAGTCGTCTTAAAGCTTCTTCTTTTCTTTTTTTATACTTTAAAATACCTGATGCTTCTTCAAAAATTACCCTTCTATCAGTTGATGAATTACTTAATATTTTATCTACTTCACCTTGAGAGATAATATTGAATGATTCTTTTCCCATACCTGTATCCATAAGTAAATTATTAATATCTTTTAAACGACATTTTTCATTATTCAAATAATATTCATTTTCTCCACTTCTATATACTTTTCTTTTTATTGATATTTCTGTATATGGAACATTTAAAAAATGATCACTATTATCAAATACTAATTCTACACTAGCAACATTTAAAGGATTTCTACTTTTACTACCAGAAAATATTACATCTGACATAGAGCCATCTCCGCGAAGAGACTTTACAGATTGTTCTCCTAGAACCCATCTAACAGCATCTACGACATTTGATTTTCCTGAACCATTTGGACCTACAATACATGTTATTTTCCCGTCTAATTTTAATTCTATTTTATCTGCAAATGACTTGAATCCACTAGCAGTTATTCCTTTTAAGTACATATACTTCACCCTTTTATGATTATACTATAAATTGGTATATTCAGCAAATAATTAATGTAACTAAAAACAAGAAAAAAGTGGCGTTTGCCACTTTCTTAATCACTGATTTTTCTTATTAATGTTCCATCTTTTTTAGAATTCATAATAAAATAATTATTATCAAACTTAATATCATCATAATATGGTTTTATTATTTCTTTAGCTTGCAAATTAATAATTCCATATTTATTATTAGTATCTTCTATAATTAATAAATCTTTATCTGTACTAATTATTTTATTGTAAGTATTTCCTACTTTATTATTTTTTAAATTTATTAAATTATATTTATTATTTTTTATGGATATATATAAATTATCTTTTACTTGTTCTAAATAATCATATTCAAATGGAATTATTATTTTATTTTTCTTATTAATTACTCCATATTTATTATTACTATTTACAATAGCATAACCTTTATCATTGAATTCTTCAGTTCCTTCATAATAAGAAAATGGAATAATTGTTTCTTCTGATTCATTGATATAACCATATTTGTTTTCTAATGATATTGCTAAGACTAAGTTGTTTGATACTTCTGTTATTGCACTATATGAATTATTAAATGTAATTATTTTCTTATTTTTTAAATTATAAATAGAAAATTTGTTGTCTTGTGTTAGATATACTATTTGATTATTACTTAATTTTATTAATTCCTTTGGTTGAATATTTACTTCTTGTAAGTTGTTTTTATTAGATAAATAATATGTTTTTTCTATACTATCTTTTTCTATTAAATATATATATTCTTTACTATCTTCACTTGCTATATTTAATTTTATATTTATATTTTGCATAGAACTATTGTCTTTAAAGTTGTATAAAAAAGTTTGTTCCTCTTTTGTTAATTTAAGATAGTTTGTATTTTTTATTATCTCTATATCATCTATATTATCAATAATTGTTTTTTTGGTATTTATATCAATGATACTATATTTATTTTCATTATAAGTTATTACTTTATTATTGTTTAATATTATTACATCTGTATACTTTGCTTTTAAAACTACTTTACCATTCTTATCAATAAGACCTATTTTATCTTTTTTGTTATATGGAGCATAGTTATTATTATAGATATATTTTTCAAATGGAATTGATGTGTTTTTTTCATATTTCAATTCATACTCATTGGTACTAATATTTAAATAACCTATTTTTTTATTATCTGTTATTGCTACCATATCGTCATTTATAGAACCAACATTGTATTTAATATAGGATAATTGCTTATTATTACTTTCATACATAATAATTCCTGTTATTAATAAGATAATACCTATTACTACCAATATTATTACTTTTTTTCTCATATATTGTCCTTTCTATTTTTTTACTTGGAATAAGTCTACCATATATCCTGTTGTTTGAATTCTCCACATAGGACTTCCACCTGATTTAACAATAATTCTATAGTTTCCTGCAGGCCAATTTTTTACATCTACTGTTGTATTGAAACTTGCAAAATGTGCTCCTGCACCTGCATAGCCTTGATTAGCAATACTAAACGATGATAACTTCTTTTTACAAGTATTAGATGAGTTAGCAATACATACAGTTCTTGCTGCATCACTTGCATTCCATGTAATGTAAAAACTATTGTTTACAAGGTATCCTTGAACCTTTACACTCGTTCCACTTACTGCTACACTTGTAACATTTAATGCATTGTATTGTCCTCCTACACATTGAGATCTTGTTGGTTTATTCTGATCTTCTGGACAAATATATGCTGATTTATTTAATACTTTTACTGAGACACAGCTTTGTGTATTACATTTTTGACTTTGACTTTCTGTTTTTCTATCACATTCAATACTTGAGTCATATGCTGATTTATATACAACTGTTCTTGTTTGAGATTGACTTCCGCTACCACATGTTTTACTACATTTTGACCAACTACTCCATGCTCCTGGAGACGCAGTAGTTTTTGAACAGCAACCCATTGTGTTACATGATTGATTTTCTGTTTCTGTTTTTCTATTGCATTCAATATTTGAGTTATATGCTGATTTATATATAACTGTTCTTGAGTGTGATTGAGTTCCTCCACCACATGATTTACTACATGTTGACCAACCACTCCATGCTTGAGGTTCCTTATTAGTTTTTGAACAGCATCCCATTGTGTTACATGCTTGAGTTTCATTTTCTGTTTCTCTTTTACATTCTATACTTGAATCATATGCTGATTTATATATAACTGTTCTTGATCTTGATTGACTTCCTCCACCACATGATGCACTACATGTTGACCAACCAACCCATGATTGAGGTTCTTTATCAGTTTTTGAACAACATTCCATTGTATTACATGTTTCTTGTTTTTTAATAGTATCACTACATTTAACACCAGTATATTTATCTTTTTTACCATATGTGTCTAGTCTAGTTCCTCCACCACATTTCTTTGAACATGTACCTTTTTCCTTTAAATTGCTTGAATCTAATATTGAAGTAGAACATTCTTTATATAATGTATAATCTACTGTTTTTGATGTTACGTTACCAGCATTATCTTTTACATAAACATATACTGTTTTTTTACTTCCATCATACTTTCCACCTGGAAGAGTTATATCATAACTTGAAGCATACGCTTTATAATCATTTGACGAACAACTACTTGTATTTGTTTTTATGCAAACTTTTACATCATTTTGTGAAGATAACATATTGTTATCTGTTGCATTTATATTAACTTTTGCTTTTAAAGTGTTATATGACTGGTTTGTTGAAGAAACACTTAATGAGTTTATTACTGGAGGTAAATTATCTATTTTATATGATCCAAATGTAACTGTTTTATTTAAATCTGTAATTAAATTTGTACCAGTAATATCCATTGCATTATTAATTTTTACTAATAATTTATAACTTCCTGTTTCTTTGTCTGGAGTTAATATTTCACTTGATTTTAAAGTGATTGTTTGTCCATTTAGAATTTGTTCTTCTTGTTTTGATGATGACATACTTCTAAATGTTGCATCTTGCCATACATCTTTTGATGAATCAGTTCCTTCTTTATGCCAAGCATAACTTACTTGTACTCCATTATTTATTCCTGTAAAACTTTCTAGAATAATGTTTAATGCATACTTTTTCTTATCAGTTTTTTCATATTTTTCATAAGGACTTACTTTAACAGATAATTTAGTTACGGCATCATATGAACATGTTTCATTTCTTGGTACTCCACTTTCTGGATATAATACATTTACTTTACTACTAGCAATTTTTTCATTACCACTAGAATTACCACAACCAATTTGTGTTGCGTATGTATACTTTCCATTTAATTTTACAACTCTTACATATGTCTTATCAGAATCACATGAAACATTGTTTTCTTGGATGTTTTTTATTAAATTTTTATCTTTCATTTGATCATATGTAATATAAGCACAGCCAGATTTATTTTTACCAAACAAATCTTCTGAATAAGAATCTACATAAAGTTTAGCACTACTTTCAACAGAATCTTTATATGTTGTATATTTTTTTAGAGTATTTGCTTCTATTATATTTCTAATAACTGGTATAGACATTGCTGTAATAAGGCCTAAAATAGAAATAGTTACTAGTAATTCAACTAATGTAAATCCTTTTGCTTTTTTTCTTTTTTTGGTTTTTTTACCATTTCTTGATTTATTCACAAATCCTATCTCCTTTCTACTATTATCATTGTAATTTTACTACAAAATATAAAAAAAAGAAAGATTGCACTTTCTTTAAAATAACGATAATTGGTTAGACTCAGGTAATCCTTCTAATATTCCCATATCTTTCATTTTTTCTATTAATGTTTGTGATACTTTTGCTCTTTTTTGAACATCTTCAATACTTATGAATTTACCTTTTTCTCTTTCTGCAACTATGTTTTTTGCAACTGTATCTCCAAGACCTTCAATGGCATTGAATGGAGGATATATTTCATTATCTCCTTTTGCTACCCAAACTGTTGCATCACTATTATATAAATCAACATTTAAGAATTTTATTCCTCTTGCAGTTGCTTCTAAGGCTACCTTTAGACTTTCAGCTTGTCCATTTTCTTTATTTGTTGCTTCATAACCTTTACTTTGAATGTCTTCTATTCTTGCTTTTATTGATTGGTATCCTTTTATCATGTTTTCTACATCAACATCTGTTGCTTTTGATGTATACCAAGATGAATAGAAATATACTGGCATGTGTACTTTGTACCAGGCAATTCTAAAGGCACTTATTACATATGCTGCAGCATGGGCTTTTGGGAACATGTATTTAATCTTTTGGCATGAACCTATAAACCACTCTGGAATGTTTGCTTCTTGCATTGTTTTTACATGTTCTTTCCAAGTTTCTGGGTCTTTTGAGGCTTTTCCTTTACGTACAAACTCCATTATCTTGAAGGCTTTTATTGGCTTTACGCCGTTATACATAAGATATACCATGATATCATCACGACAGCCTATAGTATCTTTAAATGGAACTATGTTATTAGCAATAAGTTCTTGTGCGTTTCCTAACCAAACATCAGTACCATGAGATAGTCCTGATATTTTTATTAATTCGGCAAATGTTGTTGGTTTTGTGTCTTCTACTAATTTTATTGTAAATGGAGTACCAAACTCTGGTATACCTAATGTACCTGTGTTACACATAATTTGCTCTTTTGTAACACCTAAGGCTTCTGTTGATGTAAATATTGACATTGTTGCTTTATCATCTAGTGGTACTTTTAAAATATCAGTACCTGATTGTAATTGAATAAGTCTTAATTGTGTTGGGTCACTGTGACCTAGAATATCAAGTTTTAATAAACACTGATCAATTGAGTGATAATCAAAGTGGGTTGTTCTCCACTCTGCTGTTGGGTCTTCTGCTGGAAATTGGAAAGGTGTGAAATCAAACACTTCCATGTAGTCTGGCACAACAACAATTCCTCCTGGATGTTGTCCTGTTGTTCTTTTAACTCCAGTACATCCCATAGCAAGTCTTTCAACTTCTGCTGTTCTCATATCACCTAATTCTTTGTCTTCACAATATCCTTTAACAAATCCAAATGCTGTTTTTTCAGCAACTGTACCGATTGTTCCTGCTCTATATACATTGTCTTCTCCAAATAAAACTTTAGTGTAAGCATGAGCACTTGCTTGATTTAAATCTGAGAAGTTAAGGTCGATATCTGGAACTTTGTCAGCATTAAATCCTAGGAATGTTGCGAATGGCATGTCTTGACCATCTTTTAGCATTGGAATGTGGCAGTTTGGACATTCTTTATCTGGTAAATCGAATCCAGATGAATATGTTGCTCCTAAAGCATTTCCCTCGTCATCCTCAAATATACTCAATTTACATTTTTCACATCTATAATGAGCAGCTAAAGGATTAACCTCAGTTATTCCCATCATTGTTGCGACAAATGATGAACCTACAGAACCACGCGAACCAACTAAGAATCCTTCATCATTTGAGTGCTTTACAAGTCTTTGAGCGATTAAGTAGATTGGGTCGAATCCTCCACCTATTACTCCACCTAATGTTTTCTTTACTTTTTTTTCTAATGCTTTATCGTCTAATTCTTCTTCTGATGTTTTCTTTACATAGTCTGTAACTATTTTTTTTATGTTTATTGAGCCTTTTAATATTTCATCATGTAATTCTTTATGGATAATTTTTTCATATTCTTCTTTATTATCTTCAATATCTTCATGACGTTCTTTAATTATTTTAAATACAATATCACCATAAAGTTCTGTTGCGATACGTTCTTCTATCATATATGGAAGTGGTTCTCCATACCAATCTTTAGCTTTTGTATATACAAGATCTGTTACTACTACTGGACAGTCTAAATAACTTTTTCCATCATCACTTTTTACTCTTGGTGAGAATGGAATTCCACCAGTATCTATAATTACTTCAACTATATCACACATATCTGCAATCTTATTTGTATTTTTAACTACTATTTCATAGGCTTTATCTTCTCCTAAGAATTTAAAGTCTTCTAACATTTCGTTTGTAGTTCTAAAATGATTGCTTGGAATTTCTTTAATACCATTTCTTGCTAACGGATGACGTCCACCGCCTGGTACTTTTTGATTAACTATAATTTCTCTATAAATTTTGTCTTCTCTTTTTAAATGATGAACATCTCCTGTTGCAACTATTATTTTTCCTGCCTCTTCTGTAACTCTAACTACTTTTTCTATGTTTGCAGCAAGTTCTACTTTTGTTGCAAAGTCTCCTGTTTGAATCATGTGGTCATAGCACTCCATTGGTTGTACTTCAACATAATCATAGAATCTTATAATATTTGATAATTCATCATCACTTTTTGATTTTGCTTGAGTAAACACTTCACTTTCGTAGCATCCACTACCAACTAATAAACCTTCTCTGTGTTCATTTACAACACTTCTTAAAATTCTTGGTGTTTTATATAAATATGTAGTGTTTGCAAGAGATACTAACTTAAATAGATTTTTTAGGCCTGTTTTATTTTTTACTAGTAAGTTTATGTGATGAGCACGACCATATTTATGTATTTCTTCTTTACTTACTAGTTTATCTAAGTCTGTCATTATATCAATATTACGATTAGATAATTTCTTTAACATTTTATAAAATACTAGGGCTGTTCCTTCTGCATCATAGTCACCTCTATGGTGAGCATTTTCATCCCATGGTACTTCATATCTTTTTACTAAGGCACTTAATGAGTGTCTTGCATAAGTATTATCTAAAGTTCTTGATAGTTCTAATGTGTCTATTACTGGGTTTGTAAATGTTCCAAAGTTATATTTTCTATAAGCCATTTCTAGGAAAGATACATCAAACTTAGCATTATGAGCAACCATTGGACAGTCTCCAAACCATTCAATAAATCTTCTTACTGCATTTTCTTCGTTATCTTTTCCTTCTAGCATAGCATCAGTTATATTTGTAACATCTATGATTTTTTGCGGAAGTGGTCTTCCTGGATTTATTAATTCATCATATTTTTCAATTATCATACCGTCTTTTATTTTTACTGCACCGATTTCAATAATTGAGTCAAATCCACCAGCATTGAATCCTGTTGTTTCAAAATCGAATACAACGTAAGTTTGATCTAGCATAACTTTATCGTTTGGTCGTGTTACTATATCAACGTTGTCATCTATCATTAAAAGTTCACAACCATAAATAGCTTTAAATGGTTCTTCTCCTTCTTTTAGATGTTTATTATAATCTGTTACCATACTAAAGACATGTGGGAACCCTTGTACTCCATTATGATCTGTTATAGCAACTGCTTTCATACCAAACTTCATTGCTTGTTTTACAACATCTGTTTCATCTATTACACCATCCATTTGACTCATCTTTGTATGACAGTGTAGTTCGACTCTTTTTTCTTCAGCTGTATCTTTTACAGTCTCTTCTGTTTTTTCTATTTTAATAATGTCTCTGGCATTTAAGACAAGTTCTTTTGCAAATTGATCATTTTTTGTATAACCTCTTATCTTATACCAATTACCACTTTTTAGTTCTTTACAAAGTCTTTTATATTCTTCATCATCTCTTACAAACACTTTACAATATATACTGTCTGAAAAGTCTGTTATTTTTAAAGTGATTATTTTAAAATCCGTTTTTGATGATTCAAAGTAATCGGTTCCAAAAACTTTAGCCTCTACTACAACATTGTTGTCTTCACCAATTAATGTTTTTATCTTTATTGGGTCTTCTTTTATACCTCTTCCAATTATGCTATTTGGGTCTTTTGCTTCTCTTCTAAATTGCTTTTTTTCAGGTTGTTGTTGCTCTTCTTTTTTTTGTGGTTGCTCATACTTTGGCATTTCTATATTATTTAAATCTTTTTGTATTTCTTCTAATATATTTTCTTCATGTCTTACTATAACATCTATATTAAAGTTATAACTTTGCTTTTTATAAAAGTTCATTACTTTATCTAAAACACTTAAAAGTCTTTCTTTTTCTACTTCGTTTGCTGCGACTAGCACTAGAAAATCATCTTCTATTTTCATAGCATCTTCATATATTTCAAGTACTTTTAAATCATCTTTTAATGTTTTTAATAAGTATTTATAATAACTTAAGTAAGTGTCAATATTAGGACTTTTTATATTAAATATTATTTCTATTCTTGATGCAGACTCATCTAATAACATTTTTTTAGATTCTAATTCTTCTAGTATTTCTACTGGTAGTAATTCATCTTTATCAATAAAAATATTCCAACTATTAGTTTTAGAATTTACTTTTATTTTAGTAATTTTAGAATCATTAAAATATTGATAAGAAGTCTCATCAATATTTATTTTATCTAATAATATTTTTATTTTATCATCCATAATTATCCCCCTTGCTTAATTTTATATTATTTCTTCAGGTACATCATCCATTTGTTGGAATTTATTTATTGTTTGCTTTTGCTCTTTTTGTTCTCTTATAATATATCTTTTATTTCTAATACAGAAATCAATAAACTCTTCTATATTCATTTTTACGAGTTCTTTTTCATAAGCATAGTTATCAAGTTCAAATGCTATTTTATCACGCATCATCCTAGATAACAACTCATCTTTTGGAATTCCTAAATACATTAACCAATATGGATATATCCATCTTTTTAATTCCATAAGAGATGGTGTGCCATTTAGGTAACAACTTCTATCATTTAAATTACTAGCATATTCATTTAATATTGCTAATTCTACAATAGCATTTTTAAAATCATTATCTTCTTCTCTATACTTTTTTATACTATTTATAACTAAAGTCATATTTAATCTTAATAAGTATTCTGTTGGGTCTTTTTTATCTATTTCTACACCTATTATTGCTTTTTCTTTTATAGGATTATCAATAATATTTAATTCTTTTGACACAACAAAGAAAGTAAATTCATCTACTTTTTTTCTGATAATGTTACTATACAAGTCTTGTGTTACTTTCTTATTTTTATCCCAGATGCGCATTACTTCTAATCTATATTTTTCTACTTGTTTTTTTATTTTTTGATACTCTTTACTTTCAAAAAATATATTGTATATTGTATCATCGTTTGGGATAAAGTTTTTATAATCTTCTAATATTAATAATTTATCGTTAAACATGTTATTGTATTTATCTTTAAAAGCATCCCATAATCTTTGTTTAATCTTATAAATCGGTTCTGATATTGATGCTTGAAATAATAAATACCAAACAAGTGCATATTCGTTTACTATAAAATTTGTATTCATTTATTTCACCACTTCTATTTATATATACTATAATACCAAAAAAAGAGAAAAAGTTGAATACTTTTTCCCTTTATTACATTCTTTTATAGATAAAATATGCTGCTACTGCGATTAATGCTATTACTAAAATAGCTATTAATATTTTTAGGGCTATTGGCATACTTTTTTCTTTAAATTCATTATCCATTTCAAAGTCTTCATCTGATAAGTCCATACTTCTAGTATAAAAGTCTTTGTCTGCTCCTGATAAGTTTTTAGGTTCTTCATCTTTTCTTTTTTCAATTTCTTTTATTGCTTCTTCTGATAAAGACATTGGATTAGTATTTTGTTCTTCTGTTGTATCTTTTTCTTCTATACTATCTGAGTTTATTTTTTCATTTTCTTGTTCTTCAAGTTCGTTGTAAGAATCTAATTTTTCCTCTAATTTTTTATCTTCTTCTATTATATTTTTTACTTTATCAAGTTCTTCTTTATCATCTATACTTTGTTCTTCATTATTTACTTTTTCTGCTTTTTCTTCTTTATTTGACTCTTCACCTTCATCTAGTGCATTATCTTGTCCTATACTATTTGCATCCTCTACTTTATCCATTACACTAGTTGCCATTAAATCACTTAATAAATTAACACTTGTTTCTTTATCAATTTCACCTGCTAATGTTTTAGATGCTATGGTATCAATTAAATCTCTAAACTCTTCTTCCTCTGGAGTCATTATTTTTTTTCTTTTTTCTGCTTTATATTTTTCTAATTCTTCTCTATTTAAATCTGCTAATATATTATAACTTGTATTTTTTAATTTTCTTTTTTCTTCTAATTTATCTTTTTCTTGTCTATTTTTTCTTGCTTCTTCTAAAACTGTATTTATATCATAAACTTTTTTATCATCTATTTTATAAAGATAATTAAAGTCATCTAATTCTTTTTTTACTCTTGGTACTGGTTCTACATTTTTGTATTTTTTCATTTGTTGATATGACTCTCTAGAAGTGTAACTTTCTTTATTTTTAGAACCATTTATTTCAAAAGTATTAGAATTAGTTACATCAGTTATATTTGTATATTTTGTATTAGTTGCAATATCTTGATAAAGTTCTTGATTTTTTTCATATCTATTAGGTCTATCTGGTGCTTCATCTTTATATCTATCCATACGTCTCATACTATTCACCCTCTTATTATAAGTTTATCATAGGAAGAAATAAAACAAAAGACGTTTTACATTTTTAGATAGATAATTACAAATATCTTTACAATTAAGATTATTAATTATTCATCTTTTGTTTTAATTCTAAATATTCTATACATTTTTTATATCTTTTATTTCTTTCTTCATCTTCTTTTGTTATTTTATTAAGTCTATCTGTATTTGAATTGTGTTTTAAATCTTGAAGTTTTACTTTTGTTGCTAGCTCATTTGTTGATATTTGTTTTATGTATTCATAGTAATCTACATTTTCATCATGAGTTAATAGTTTTAGAGCGTCTATTACTTCTTTTGGAAATTCTTTTTCTAATTCTTTTATTGTAATTTTTGAATCTTCTACTACATCATGAAGTAATGCTGTTGTTGTCTCTATTTCGTTTGTCATTTTTTCTGCTACTGACCATGGGTGAAATACATATGGGGTATTTGATTTATCTTTTTGATTTTTATGTGCTTCAAACATTATATTTATTGCTTTTTTAGTCATATCTGTATATATCATAGTTCCTCCTAGTTTCCATAAAAATATTATCATAATAGTAATTAAAAATAAAGTATAACCTCTTTACTCTATTCATTTTTTTAGATATAATAACCTTTGAAAGCGAGGTATTAAAATGAAAGTTAAAGTTAATCAAGAAGCATGTATTGGCTGTGGAGCTTGCTGTGCTTATGCTGAAGAAGTTTTTGAAATAAATGAAGATGGATTATCTGAAGTTGTAAAAGAAGAAATTTCAGCTGAAGAAGAACAAAATGTTAGGGATGCAATGGATGCATGTCCTACTTCTGCAATTGAAGAAGTTGCTGCTGAAGAATTAAAAGAAGCTGCATAATTGAATTTATTAAGTATTAGATTTTCTAATACTTTTTTTGTGCATAAGAAAAAGATGGTTTAAATTAACCATCTTATTTTATTATTTATTTAATTCTTTTAATAATTCGATAACTTTTCTAACTTCTAAATCATATTTAACCATTTCAAGTCCACCGAATTGATTTAAGAAATCTTCTTTATCCATTTGATATTTCTTAGCTAATTCTTCAGCTTCTTTTTCAGCATCTTCATCACTTACAACAATTTTTTCGATTTGTTGAATTTCTTCAATCATTAAACGATATAAAACATTGTTGAATGCTTCTTTTTCCATTTGACTTCTTAATTGTTCTTCATTTGAACCAGTGAATTGGTAATATAAATCTAAAGAGATTCCTTGCATTTTCATTTGTTCAGCAAATCTTCCCATTAAACGATCAACTTCTTCATTAACCATTTCTTCTGGAATATCTACTTCAACGTTTTTAGAAACTCCTTCAAGTAATGAATCTACATATTTGTTTTCAGCATCCATTTCTTTTTGTGCTTTAATGGATTCTTTAATTTCTGCTTTTAATTTATCTTCAGAATCGATTCCTTCCATTCCTAAATCTTCAAAGAAATCTTCATCTAATTCACGAGTTTTCTTTTCTTTTACTTCATTTACTTTAACTTTGAAAACAACTGGAGCTCCTGCTAAGTCTTTAGCACCATAATCTTCTGGGAAAGTTACATTTAAATCTTTCTCTTCTCCTGCTTTCATACCAATAACTTGTTCTTCAAATCCTGGAATAAATGTATTTGAACCAATCTCTAATGAATAGTTTTCACCTTTTCCACCATCGAATGCTTCTCCATCTTTAAATCCTTCGAAGTCAATAATTGCTACATCACCATTCTTAACTTCTCCATCTTTTGTTACAAGTTCAGTATATCTTTCTAATAAATGAGAAAGTTCATGATTTATTTCTTCATCAGTTACTTCTACTTCTTCTGGCTTAATATTTAAACCTTTGTATTTGTTAACTTTAACTTCTGGCTTAGTAATAATTTTGAAAGTAAATTCTACTCCTTCTTCACCAATGTTTTTTAAGTTTACTTCAGGTTGTACAACTGGTACTAATTTTGAATCATCCATTGCTTTTGCATATGCATCTTGTAATACTGCATCTGCTGCATCTAAATATAATGATTCTTTACCAAATTTCTTTTCATAAATATTTCTTGGTACTTTACCTTGTCTAAATCCATCAACTTTTACAGTCTTTTGTTTTTTAGTAAATACTTTATCTATAGCATTTTTCCAAGCGTCACCATCGATTTTTACAGTAACTTCATGTTTGTTTTTATTTTCTTTTTTTTCAGTTTTAATTTCTTTTGTTTCTTCTTTTTTTGCCATATTATCCCTCCAACGACATTTATTATACATGATAATTTTATTTAAAACAACAATTTACTTACTTTTTATTGCACTATTATCGTAACTTTCGCTTTTCTTATAACTTTCGAAGAAGTTTTTAGCAATATTTTCATAATCAGGGTGTTCAACGAAAATATCAACTACTTTTTCTCCTGTTTTTTCTTGTATTCCTAAATAGATAGTATTGTCTGTTGTAACTGGTAGGCCTGTTGCTAATTCATGAAGTCCTTTGCTATTTTCTACTAATACTAAATTTTCTGCAATACCTAGAGCATCATATAATAATGATGTTTCCATATTATATTTTTCAATATACTTTTCGGTATTTTCATCTATTCCATTTATAGCATAATCACCATATGTAAGTTCTAGGCGAGTACTTTCTCTCTTTGTTAATTCATGATCAATTTTATCTGTCATTTCAGCAAATGGTATTCCATTAAATTTAACAAATTTTGATGTTACTGGAACATAATAATATCTATTAAAATCAAATACCTTCTCTCTTTTTATTTCTTCTTTTTTCATTTCAATCCTCCCCTTCCAACTTTTTGATAACGTGTTCTATTATAACACAGGAAGATTTATTTCTAAAGGAACATTGTAAAGAGAAATAGTAAATTTACAAAACTTTACATTTAAAAGCAAAAAAATAATCACTAGGATTATTTTTCATTTTGTTTAAGTATAAAGTTATATGAATCTCTCATCATTTCTTCTATTCCAAGGTTTGCTTTCCAACCTAATTCTTTTAAGGCAAGAGATGCGTCTGCATAACAACTAGCAATATCTCCTGGACGTCTTGCAACTATTTTATATGGTACTTTTACATTATTAACTTTTTCAAATGCTTTTACCATATCAAGTACACTGTATCCAACACCTGTTCCTAAATTATAGTAATGAATTCCGTTTGTTTTTACTGCTTTTTCTAGAGCTTTTATATGACCTTTTGCTAGGTCAACTACATGAATATAATCACGTACTCCTGTTCCATCTGGTGTTTCATAATCATCACCAAATACACTAAGTATTTCTAACTCACCTGATGCAACTCTTGCAATATATGGCATTAAGTTGTTTGGAATACCATTTGGTTTTTCGCCAATAAGACCTGACTCATGTGCTCCAATTGGATTAAAATATCTTAAAACGATTGGTGTAAATTCACTATCTGATACTACGATATCTTTTAGTATTTGTTCAATCATTAATTTACTTGTTCCATATGGGTTTGTTGTTCCACCAACCTTGCAATCTTCTGTTAATGGTAATTTTTCTGGGTCACCATAAACTGTTGCTGATGATGAGAATATTAGTTTTTTACAATTATGTTTTTGCATTACTTCACATAAATGAAGTGTTGAAATTAAATTATTCTCATAATACATGATTGGTTTAGCAACACTTTCTCCTACTGCTTTAAATCCAGCAAAATGAATAACTGCATCTATTTCATTTTCTGTAAATATTTTTTCTAATGCTTCAATATCACAAACATCTTCTTCGTAAAATTTAATATCTTTGTTTGTTATTTCTTTTATCTTATCAATTACATCAATACTTGCATTTGATAGATTATCAACAACAACTACTTCATATCCTTCATTTAATAGTTCAACTACTGTGTGACTTCCTATGAATCCAAGTCCACCTGTAACTAGTACTTTCATATTAACCTCCATAAACTTCATGATACACGTCAACTACTTGTATCATTTCTCTTCCAATATTGATATCTATATTACCATCATCTATCGCTTTTTTCAAGAAGTCTTCTAAATCATTGAAATTCACATAAAACAAATTAAATTCTGTTGCAAGTTCTAATTCATCGTAATGTGTTTCATTAAAGTTTGGAAGACTGTCAGTAAATATTCTATAATAATAAATACTATTAAGTACTTTCTTACCACTTCCAAAATAATCATTATCATATGTTGAAATACATAAAAAAGGCTCATCTAGTGTTCCAATATCAATTCCTGTTTCTTCTTTTATTTCTCTTATTAAGCACTTATCTTTTTCTTCATTATCTTCTAAGTGCCCACCAGGGAACTGATATGTATTATTATTATGAGCTAGTAATATTTTACCACTTGAATTAAGCATTAATCCTTTTACTCTTACTACTTTCATTTCTATATCATTATCAGTTAAATTATTATCATTAAAAATTATTGTTTTCATTCTACCACCCTCTACTAATTATAAATATCTTTCCCAATATTCAATTACATTAGGACTTACTGTGTTGTATACTGCCTCTATTGTATTTTTCATAACTGTTGCTTTTCTCCATACTGTTGTTCCATAATTTAGGCAACTTGCTTTGGATGAGGCCATCATGTATTCAAATGTTGATGCTCTATCTTCTTCTGCAGATGTTTGAGCATAAGCATTTACAAATGGAGCATCTTGCGAAAATGTTACATTATATGAATTGGAGTTAGTAATATTTCCATATGAAAATCCTTGAGGATTTAATGTGTTCCAAGAATTAAAGTTTGCTCCCTTTTTAAACATATATCTTTCTATATAATGATATGATTCGTGATAGAAAGATTCTTCAAATGGATAAGATACTGCAATTGAAATTACAGCATATGAATAACTTGAATCTGTTACTCCAGTAATACTATTTTCGGCATAATTGTTTATAAGCATTATAGTTAGTGGAATTCCTCCATTTCTAATTTCTGAAAAAAAACCTTTTGGGTATACACTTAATGCTTGATTTAGTCTGTTTAGACTAGCGTTAATTGTTGTTGAATTAGTAACTGGTGTTGTTGAAACTCCTGCTACTGTATATCCACTTGTTTCATTTCCATACTTAATTGTTATTCCGTAAGTTGATTGAATAGTATTTCTTAAGCTGTTATTTGTCTCTTCAAGTGTTGGTACATATACATTATTATTTTGTGTTGGTTGTTGCACTGTACCATTGTTGTTTGTATTCTGATTAGTATTAGTATTTTGATTAGTATTATTTGACTGATTATTGTTATTAGATGGAGTTTCTGTTGGTGTTTGGTTTGCATTATTATCAATTGTTTCTTCACTGTTAGTTGTACTAGTTGTTTGATTTCCTGGTACTACTTCACTATTGTCTATTGTCGAGATATTAATTGTTGATTTTTCTTCTTGTTCTACATCTTTTACTGGGTCAAATAAACTTCTACCACTAGCAACATTTAATACTATTCCATACACTAAAAAAGTAAGAGAGGCAACTATTAATATTTTGGCATAATAAGACCAACTATTAATATTTTTCTTTTTCTTATTACGCATATTAATTCCCTCCACTTACTATTACTTAAAAAACATAACTATTAAAATAAATGATATTACTAAAACAACTATCATAAGTAAGAATATCCATATATTAGCAATTCCACTATTATTTATTAAAATTTCTTCTTTCTTCTCATCTGTTTCAAAAAGTTTATTCAAATGATTGGCTTGTTCTTTTGTTAGACCATCTATTGTAATTAAATCATTATTACTTGATACAAGTCTAAATGTCATGAATTCATCTTTATCTAAATTAACTATATCATTTATAATAAAATTCTCATCATCGTTTAGTCTCTTTATAAGTGAATCTAAAAAATCGTTATAAAAAGCATTATTACATTTAAATGTTACATCGCTAAATTCTTTAGTATCTCCATTTTGACTTACTATTTTTAATTTAATTAAACATTTTGAATCTACAATATCAATACTTAATATTATAGAACTACTTTTACTTGATAATCTAAATATATTAAATATTTTTTCTATATAATCATCGTAATTTTCTTCTGTTAAATTACTATCTAATAAACTGTTTTCCATATAACTCCCCTATTTGACTACTGCATTACTTTCTTGTAACTGTTTGTTTAATACACTTATTTGATCATACATTTCTTGTGCTTCGTTTATTTTTCCTTCTTGATATAATTTGTTTGCTTCATTCATCATTGCTTCTATATTTTCTGGTGATGGGGCAAGGAGTCCATTATCTACTAATTCTTGTACCTCACTATCTACTCCATTAACATTTCTACTTGCAATAGTTCCTCTTGAACTTAGTAAAGCATTTTGAGTTTGGTATGATGCTCTTAAATTAGTAACTTGTTTTAGTGATGTCAAAATTGCTTTTGGTGGGTCTTGTGATGCTTTTATAAATGTCATTAGTGGCTCTTTTTTTAAATCTTCTTGATAAGTTACTTCTTCTTGATTTTCTATTGCTGGTATTGATGGAGCAAATTCTTCTTGTTGTTGTGTATCGGTAGTAATGCTTGGTGGTGCAACTACACCTTCTTCTGTAATTTCTGGACTTACTTGTTCTTCTGTTTCTTCACTTGGCTGCTGTTGTTCAGTCTCTTCTGTTGCTATTGGAATCAATGGTGTATTTTCTCCTTGACTTACTTGTTCAGATGGTTGTTCTGGAGCAACTTCTTCTTGATTTTCTTCATCTTCTTGTTCTATTTGAGGTTCTTGTACTTCTTGTTGTTCTTCATAAACTGTTGTATCTTCTGGTTCTTCTTGAACTAATTCAGTATTATCAGCTGGAGTTTCTATTGGTTGTTCCTCATAAACTTGTTCTTCATTTTGAACTTCTTGACTTACTTCAGGTACTACTTCTTCAGTATTAATTATAGGCTCTGTTGATTCTATTTGTTCTTCAACTGGAGTTTCTTCTACATCAGTAGAGTTATCTGCATTTTGTTCTATAGGCTCAACTTGCTCTTCTATAGCAGGTGTTGATTGGTCTTCTATTGGAACTTCTTCTGTCATAACAGGTTCTTGTGTTGCGTTTTCTATTGTCTCTTCTTGTTCTTCTGTAGTATACGTTTCTTCCACATTTTCTTCTGTAACTGGTTCTTCTATTTCTTCAGTAGCAACATTTTTCTCTGCTTGTTCGACAGGTTCTACTACTTCTTCTTGTTCTTGTGCCATAATTGGTTCTTCTTGTGCACTTTCTATAGTTTCTTCTTGCACTTTGCTTGGCTCTACTTGAGAAGTACTTTCTTCAGGTACTTGTTCAATGCTTTCTTCAACTACTGGTTCTTCATTTGAATCAGTATAGTCATTGATTTCTCTAACAACATCAGGGTCTTGATTTACACTTTCTATTGTTGCTTCTTGTTGATATACAGGAGAGTTGATACTATCACTTATATTATTTATATTTCCATTTTTCAAATCTGCAATTATTTCTTTTATATTTTCATCTTCTATACTGTCAAGGTCTTTTGAATAAGAATCTACTTTTTCAAGAGATGCTGAAAGTGTATTCATCGTAATAATAATTTGTCTTAGAGCACTTCTTTCATCTGCACATAATTTACTTAATTTTTCTTTAAAATCTTCATCCGTTGTCGTTGTTATTTTTTGTTCTATTTCGTAAAGTTTATTTTCTTCACTACTAATTATATCCATTAAAGCGGCTTTAATTTTAACTAAAACATTTTCATATTCTTGATTTTCATAAACATATTCAGTTATCATTTAATCACCTTCCATTATGCATTTGCTATTTTCTTTAATAGATTTTGAACACTAAGCCATTCATTATCATCAGTAATTTCTTGTAAGAGAAGATTTTCACCATTTTGAAGTATCTTTGAAATGTATATTACTTCATCTCCGTCGGCACCACTTAACTCGCCTTTTGAATAAACCAAATACGTATTTATTTGATCATCACTAATTAAATAAGTCACTAATTCAACTTCCATTGAACTACCATCTTGGTTTTTAACAACAATCATTTTTTTCTCATTCGTACTCAAATTATTATTCATAGTAAAACTCCTTCTATTCTAAGTTATATTATAACTAATTTTTAATAAGAAGTAAACTATTTAAATTGAAACATTAACCACTCTGGTTTAAATATTAAAAGTATTCCAACAACTAGCATAATAATACCTCCAAGGATGTGAGAATACTTATTATACTTAGTACTTATTCCTGATACTTTCATTGTAAACATTGCAATAAAAAATACTATTAAATCATCTATTAAAAAGAAAAATATATAGATAAGTGTGTACATAAATTTCATAAAACTTGACACATTATTTAAAGCAAGTAATTCAGAAAACACAATTGGAAGTCCAGCAGAACAGGCAAGTTCCACTAAATTTACACTGATTGCTAGACCCATTACTCCAATAAGTGCTAGAAAGAAACTTTTCTCATGTGTAAATTTTTTTATTTTATTAAAAATTGTTTTTCTCTTGTTTTTGTCTACTACATCACATCCTGAGTCTTTACTTTTTATAAAGCTTCTTAAATTTAATAATCCCCCTATAATTGCTACTAATGCAATTATATTTCTAATCCAAACTATTGTTGTTATTTTTACGGCTATATTTATCCAAGATAACATTATTAACATATAAACTAGAGCAGAAGTTAATAAAAATGTTAATCCTAATGCCCACATTCTTTTTCTATCTTTCATTCCTATTAAGACGCTTATTAAAAATAATAATATCCACATAGCACATGGATTAAATCCATCTACTAGTCCTATTACAATAGCAGATGTTGTTAGGGAAACATTTTTCATATTAACTTTTCCAATTAATGGAAGAGAAAAAGTCATTTCATCATCTGTTTTTTCTTCACTTTCTTTAAACTTATCTTCTTTTACTTGTTCTTTTATTTCTTCGTCATCTTTATATGTTCCATCTTTTATTTTACTTACTACATCTTCATAGTCATTTTCTTCATAAAACTCTATTGCTCTTATAAGTTTACTTTCAGTACTATCTCCAAAGCCTTGGATTACGCTATTTCCAATTACTGTTGTTGGAACACCACTTCTTTTTATTGAAAAAGTCTTTTCTACATCTTCTAGAAGAGATGCATTTTCTTCGTTATACCATACTTCATATTCTACTATTTTTAAATTATTATAATTGTCTTTTATTGTATCTAAGTACTTTAATTCTGCTGCACAGTGTGGGCAACCATCTCCTTTAAATACATACATTGTAATTATATCTTCTTCTTTAGCATTAACATTTAGAGTTAATAAAAAAAAGAAAGTTATAATTACTAAAAAATTAATTACTTTCTTCATTTAATAAACCAACCTCTCTTAAATTATTTACCATATCAGAATAACTATATTCTCCTATAAATCTTTTTATTTCTTTATCATTTTCCATTACAATAAATACTGGTAGTTTTTCTCCAACATTATACTTTTCTACTTCATCTTCATCCATATCTATATCATATGTTTCATAAGAAAAGTTATATTCTTTTATTAATTGGTTCCAAACTTTATTCATTACAAGACATCCGCTACACCAAATAGCACCTATTTTTATTAATTTCATTTTATCTCCTAAAATCTAATTTTTTTATTTCTATTTCTAACTCTTTAATAAATTCGTCTATTTCTTCTTTTGTTGTTAAATATGAAATACTTATACGCATACTTCTACTTGCTCTTTCTTTGTCGTGGCATACTGCGAAAACCGCTCTTGAGTAAGAACCTGTTGAACAGGCAGTCTGTGTAGAAATATAGATTTCTTTTTCTTCTAATGCATGAAGCATTACTTCACTTTTAATATTTTTTAAACTGAAATTTACAATATTGTTAATAGAGTAATTATTACTATTAATATATACATCTAAATTTTGTAGTTTACTTATTAAATAGTCATGTATTTCTTTTACATGGTTTTCTTTTTCTTTAAAATTATCATATGAAAGACGTAGGGCTTTTGCAAAAGAGACAATTAATGGAGTTGCTGGTGTTCCACTTCTATAAATAGTTGTTGATTTTCCTCCATGAATAATTGGTTCTATAACTAAGTTTTCTCTTTTTATTAAGGCTCCTATTCCTTTCATTCCAAAGAATTTTTGACATGACATAGATGCAAGGTCTACTAGACTGAAATCAAATTTAGTTTTACCTATACTTTGAGTAACATCGCTATGAAGTAAGACTTTTTTATGACGCCTTACTACTTCACTTATTTTTTTCATATCTTGCATAATACCAACTTCACTATTAACTGATGCAATTGAAACAAGTACTGTATCATCTCTTATTAGATTTTCTAAATCGTCTAAATCTACTAAACCATTATCATCTAATTTTACAAAGTCTATATCATACCCTTCTTCTTGTAGATAATTTAGAGGAGCAATTATTGATGAATGTTCAAGTTCTGTAGTAATTATGTGTTTACCACGATTTTTATACTTTGAAGTGACACCTTTAATTGCTAAATTATTTGCTTCACTTGCTCCACTTGTATAAATTATTTCACTTTGTTTTACTCCAAGAATATTAGCAATTTGCATAGTACTAGCATCTATTATTTTTTTTGCTTCTATTCCTAGTTTATGTAGAGAATTGGGGTTTCCAATAAATTCACGACATACTCTACTATATGTATTAATTACTTCTTCATTTACTGGTGTTGTTGCACTATAATCTAAATAAATCATTTTTACCTCCTAAAACAACTATACTTTATTTTATATTTTTAACTATAAATTTGAAGTTGAATTTTACTAAACCTATAGTTGAATAACAAACTAAACATATTATAACACGTATAATTCTTTTATTGAACAAAGAAAAAAGTTCTAATCTTTAGAACCTTCTTCTTTATAATTTGATTTATAATCTTCTATTAATTCATGTAGATATTGCATACTTTTATCTAAGTTTCTTATTTCTTTTGCTCTTAGATTCATATTAGAATTTATACTTTCTGGTAATTCTTCAGGTAATTTGTATCTTAATTTATGATCAAGACTTGCCCAGCAATCCATTGCTACTGTTCTTATTTGAACTTCTGCTTCAATATATTCTGTTCTATCTAATAAATGAACTGGTACTAATAAGTTTATGTGATAACTACTATATCCACTATCTTTTGGATTTTTTATGTAGTCACTTTCATCTTTTACAATAAATTGTTTACTCGATTTTAATATTCCAACTATTTCATAGACATCTGCAAGAAATGAACAAACTATTCTTATTCCTACTATATCATGAACATTATGAATCATATTTTCAACTGTTACATCTAGACCTTTTCTTTCTAGTTTTCCTTTAATACTAGAAAAACTTTTTATTCTTGTTTTTATATGTTCTACTGGATTATATTCATTTTTAAATTTATATTCTTCAAGTAATATTTCAAGTTCACTAGTTAATCTATTAAGAGCAAATGTGTATTTAAGCATTTCCTCTTGGAATTCGCTATTTTCTAATAAATCTATATCCATTTTATCCCTCTTTTCTTTTTGGCTAAAAAATACTAATAATTTTACTTATTAGTATTTTGATAATAATCTCTTTCTGCAATAGTAGATGAAATATAATCTAATTCTTCATCTACAATATCCATATCATTTAATATGTCTTCTACTTCAAATAATATTTCCTTTAGACTATTGCATTTTTTATAATTAATTTTGTATTTATTTAATATATCAATTTCTCTATTAGTAAGTAAAATACCATTACCTATATCATTATATTTATTAGCATTAAAATCTATTTCACTTATAACTTTATTTATATCTATTTCCATAATTACCTACATGAATAACTATTATTTTTTAATTTCTTCATAAGTTCACCTGGTGTATATTTATCTTTTATTTTTAAAGTAATAACATCTCCACTCATGGTATTTGTATTAATATTCATGCCTAAATCTCCAGTTGATGAAAAATCAATATTATCAAGTAAAACTAATTCATCTTTAGAAATATCTATTGTTGCGATAACACCAGTTGATGTTATTTCATATTTTACACTTTTTCCTAAATATTCTAATGTGTTTTCTAAAGAATATTTTACACTATTTTGGTAACTCTCATTATCTAAATACTTTTTAGGAAGTATAATTTTCTTTACTAAATGAATATTACTTATACTGCCATTATCTATTGTTGTAGTAACTACTTCTTTTAATGTAACGTCGTTATCAAAATTAGTGGTCTTTTCACAGACAACTTTATCTTGTTGAAGAGTTGCAAATAAATATACTACTATTATAAGCATTATAAATGTTATTACAATTGGTAGTTTCATACTTTTTCTTGTATTCATAGAATCACCTCACACATAAATTATACCATATTTTTTTATAAAACAAGTACTTATTTATTAAGTATTGTTCTTTTTAGACAAATATAGAAAATGTGTGTCTAATATTAGAGAATAGAAAGTAAATTATTTGGTTGGCTATAATTAAAGAATCTTATAAAAAAGAAAAAGGATATTAATCAATATCCTTAAAGCCTTCCCATTTCCAATCACTTACAAATGGCATATCTTCTCCATATTCACGAATATAATCATGATGTTTTTTAAGCATTTGATTACACCAATCAATTAATGCTTCTCCACTTTTTCTATAGCGTGGTATTTCTTTTAATGCGGCTATTACTAAATGGAATCTATCAATTTCATTTTGAACACGAATATCAAATGTTGTTGTGATTGTTCCTTCTTCTTTGTAGCCATGTACATGCATGTTTCTATTTGTTCTTTTATATGTTAATTGATGGATAATTGATGGATAACCATGAAAGTTAAATATAATTGGTTTATTAGTTGTAAATATTTCATCATATTCTTTATCACTCATACCATGTGGATGTGTTTCTGGACTTTGTAGTTTCATTAAATCTACAACGTTTACAACACGTATTTTTATACCCTTTACACTTCTTCTTAAAATGTCAACTGCTGCTAGTACTTCAAGTGTAGGTGTTTCTCCACAACAAGCAAGAACTATATCTGGGTCTCCTTCATCATTACTTGCAAAGTTCCATACACCTAAGCCTCTTCTACAATGTACTCTTGCTTGTGTCTTAGTTAACCATTGTGGTCTTGGATGTTTTGATGCAATTATTACATTTACATAATTTTTTGTTTTTATACAATGATCAAAACATGATAATAAACAGTTTGTATCTGGTGGCAAATACATTCTAACAACATCTGCTTTTTTAGTTACTAAATGATTCAAAAATCCTGGGTCTTGATGAGTATAACCATTATGATCTTGTTGGAATACATGACTTACAAGTAAGAAGTTAAGAGATGCAATTGGGGCTCTCCATGGAATTTGATTACATACTTTTAACCATTTAGCATGTTGACTTGCCATTGAATCAACAATTCTTACGAAAGCTTCATAACTATGAATAAATCCATATCTTCCTGTTAATAAATAACCTTCTAACATTCCCTCACATAAGTGTTCTGAAAGATATGAGTCCATTACTCTACCTGTTGGTGATAAGAACTCATCATTTTTTAATAATTTATAATTCCAAGTTCTATTTTCCACTTCAAATACATGATTAAATCTATTAGATAATGCTTCATCTGGACCAAATATTCTAAAGTTTTTATTATCTCTATTTAGTACAAATAAATCTCTTATATATTTACCTAGTTCCATTGTATCTTGTTTTACAACACTTCCTGGTTTTTTAATATCTAAACAATAATCTTCCCAATCTGGAGTTCTTATTTCTTTTAGTAGAAGTCCTCCATTAGCATAACTACTTGCTCCCATACATTTTGTAGGCGTTGGACATAAGTCTCTTAATTCTTTTATTAATCTACCTTTGGCATCAAATAAGTTATCAACGTTATAACTCTTTAACCATTTTTCTAATAGTTTTAAATTTTCTGGATGGTCATGTGTTATTGGAATTGGTACTTGATGTGCTCTAAATGATCCTTCTATTTTCTTAGAATCTACTTCTTTTGGTCCAGTCCATCCTTTTGGAGTAGTTAATACTATCATTGGATAATTTCCACTACCACGAGTTTTTATTTTTTTAATTTCGTTGATTACTTTGTCCATTACTTTTGCCATTTCTTCATGCATTTTTAATGGGTCACTGCCTGATACAAAGTATGGTTTCCAACCATAACCATAGAAGAAATCTTCAAGTTCATCATTACTCATTCTTCCAAATATTGTTGGGTTTGCTATTTTATAACCATTTCTATGAAGGATTGGTAAAACTACACCATCTGTTTTTCTATTTAAAAATTTATTAATATGCCAAGATGTTGCAAGTGGTCCTGTTTCTGCTTCACCATCTCCTACAACACATGCTGCAATTAAATCACTGTTATCAAGTACTGCTCCTGCCGCATGAGCAAGACTATATCCTAATTCTCCACCTTCATGAATTGAACCTGGTGTTTCTGGTGCTACATGAGATGATACTCCTCCTGGAAAACTAAATTGCTTACATAGTTTCTTTAAACCTTCTTCATCTTCTGTTATTTCCGGATAAAATTTAGAATATATTCCTTCTAAATAATTATTCGCTATCATTGCTTGTCCACCATGTCCTGGTCCAGATATATAAATCATTTTTAGATTATTCTTTTTAATTACTCTATTTAAATGCATATAAATAAAATTTTGTCCTGGAGTTGTTCCCCAGTGTCCAACTACATTTGGTTTTACTTGATTAATTGTAAGTGGTCTTCTAAGTAATGGATTATCAAGTAAATATAATTGAGCTGCACTTAAATAATTTAAAACTCTGAAATACTCATCCATTCTTTGTAATTCAGTTTTATTTAATGTTGCCATATATACACTCTCCTATTCTTAGAAAATTATAACATAAAAAAAAAGAGTATTAAACTCTTTTCAATAAAATCTCTTAGATAAATTTTATATTTTTTCTAATTTTTTTGTTATAACATCTTTTATTTCTTCTTCACTTAATTCTTCTATTTCTTCTATAAAATACTTTTCTATAATACTCATTCTTATATTATAAGGTATTCTTCTTGATTTATATTTTTTATATAATTCATTATCTTGCCATGTACCATATTTTACCTTTATAAGACTTGATACTAATGTTATTAATTCTTTTTTCTTTTGATATGGAATATTACTATATAAAATATCTCTTGTTCTTTGTAAGCAATTTACAATTGAAAGAAAGTTTAATTGTTCTTCTAATTCTTTATCTGTAGAAGATGGTATTTCTTGTTTTATCATATCAGAACAAGTAAATATATCTAGCATTTTTTTAGAAACTTTTCTTGTATCTTTAATAGTTGTTCCTGAGAAATTAACACTATAATTATATCTTGCATCTTTTTCTGGTACTGTTACTACTTTATTTGCTTTATAAAGTAATGGTATTGTAAACGGGTAATCTTCCCACTTTAAGTTTTCTGGAAACTCAACTGTTCCAATTAAATTTCTTTTAAATAATTTATTTGTTACACAAGGATATTCTTCTGTTAAATAAGATATTTCTTCTTTTGGAATTATTATTTTATGTTCATCAATATTACTTTTTCTTCCTAAGAATGAGACATCTTTACCTGAAAATACTTTTATCATATTTATTCTTGCTATATCAGAATCTGTATTTACACATGATTCATACATTCTTTTTAAAGTGTTTTTTTCAATATAGTCATCGCTATCTATAAAAGTAATATATTCTCCACTTGCTATTTTTAAGCCCTTATTTCTAGATGCTCCTGCTCCCATATTTTTATTATTTTTTAATACTTTTATTTTGTCTTTATGAGCTTCTTTTATTTCACTAATTATTTTTAAACTATTATCTTTTGAATTGTCATCTATTAATATTATTTCAAAATCTTGAAATGTTTGATTTAAAATACTATTTAGGCATCTTCTTATGTATTTTTCTGAATTATAGACTGGTATTATTATACTAATTCTTGCCATATTAACCCCCTTTTTTATTTTAGTTTTTGTATGAATAAACTATTTGTACTTCTTTTGGAGTTAATTTACGATATTGTCCTGATTTTAGATTCTTTATATCAAATATTCCAATACGTTCTCTTGTTAGTTTTTCTACATGAAAACCTACACTTTCAAACATTCTTTTTACTTGATGATTTTTTCCTTCGTGAATTGTTATTTCAACCATTGAAGTTGAGTTTTCTTGGTTTACTTTCTTTAATTTAACACGTGATGCTTTTACTAAGACGTCGTCTAACATAATTCCATTTTTTAGTGCATTTATTTGTTCACCTTTAATGATTCCTTCTAATTTAGCAAGATATACTTTATCGATTTTATTAGATGGGTGCATTAATATATTTGCAAACTCTCCATCATTTGTTAAAAGTATTGCTCCTGTTGTATCATAATCAAGTCTTCCTACTGGATAAATTCTTGCTGATGTTTCTATTAAATCTGTTACTGTTTTTCTACCATGTTCATCATTAGTAGTAGTTATTACTCCACGAGGTTTATTTAATAAATAATATTCTTTAGTTTCTTTTTCTATTGGTTTATTATTAACTTCTACTTTATCACTTTCTGATACTTTAGTTCCTAATTCTTTTATAACTTCACCATTTACTTTTACTTTTCCTTCTAAAATTAATTCTTCTGCTTTTCTTCTTGAAGCAATTCCTGCTTGTGCAATTACTTTTTGTAGTCTTTCCATTTTTAGTCACCTCTTTTATATTTTACTATAATTTCTTATAATTTACTAATCTCTTTCGTGCTCATATTATACTATTATTTTTAATTTATTGAAAGAAAAAAGAATAATATTTCATATTCTTTAACGATTATTATGGTTATATTTAATTATTTATGTAAATATTATGAATTATAAATTATTAATAAAGTCCATGTATATGTTATATAAAGTTAATAGGCTTTTCTTATTAACATATTCTTTTGGATTATGTGGATAGTAACCAATTGGATTCATAATAACTGTTGGAATGTTTTTCAAATAAAAGTAAATAGCGTCTGATGTTGATTCACATCCTGTTATATTTATCTTTTTATTTAATATTTTTTCACTAGATTTAATATATTTTTTTACAAATTTATTATTTAAATCTGTTTTAAATACATCTCCGTCTAACAATATTTCATATTTTACATCATGTTTTTTTACTATATCTAATATGTCTTGGACACTATCTTTTGAAATACGTCTAATATCTAAATAAGCTGTTGCAAGGGATGGAACACAATTAGTTGCATTTCCTCCATCAAGTTTTGATAAATTTATTGTTGTTGTGTACTCACTACTATTTTTAGGAAGCTTATATTTACTTATTAAATCATTGTATACATCTATTATTTTAACAATAGCATTTTCTCCATTAAATGGTTGGGATGCATGAGCACTTATTCCTTCTGCTGTTAATTTTAATTGTAATGCTCCTTTTTCTTCTACAATTAAATCAAAGTTACTTCCGCCATCTGGGACAATTGCAAAAGAACTATTATATATTTCTAGTAATTCTTTAACACAATTACCATCTATTTCTTCATCACTTGTTATAAATAAAGCTATTTTCTTAGTAGTTTTTAATGTATTCATAACATTTATGCAAACTGAGACACTACCTTTCATGTCAATAGTACCACGACCATATAAATTATCAGCATCTTCTATTATGCTGTAGTTATCACTTTCAACTATATCTATGTGTGTACAAAAGATAACATCAAAAGAATAAGAATCACAATTCGATATAACCATACATTTTTTATTATTAAAAGTATACTCTTTTATAAATAAGTTCTTATTGCATATTTCTTTTACATAACAAAATAATTTTTCAAACTCTAATTTATTACTTTCAATAGTTTTAAACTCTAAAAGTTTTAATAAAATATTTTTAATATTTTCCATATACTTTCTCCTTACTATTTGTCTTATTTTTATAGATTACTTCTCTTGTTTCTTTGTCTGCTAAATAAAATTGTCCTTTTGCATCTACTGAAACATTATCATTAAGTGGCATATACATATGAAGTCGATAATCTCCTTTTGTATCTGTTACATCTACCCATTCTGCAATAATCATATCATCTTTTTTACATATCTCAAGTCCTCCGTATTGCATAATGTATTCTGACATAGAATCTTTTAAATCAGTTCTTGCAAAGACAAAGTCAAAACCATTTTCTTTAGCAAATTGAATTGCATAGTTTACTAGTACATGGCACGCTCCTTTCCCACGATATTTTGGTAAAGTAGATAATCCATAAAAATATAATGAATTAAGTTCTTTCCCATTATTGGAGATGAAGTCTACTGTGTCATTATTCATATTGTAAATACATCCATTCATTGATACAGGTTCCATATTTTCATCAAAATAGATAAATAGTTTTCCAGAGTCTTCATATAATTGTAGTTCTTCTTTTGCTGCTTCATAATCAATATCTTCACCATAGTGTTCAGCAAATGACATTAATAAATTTTGTAATATTAAAATATTTTCTTCTGAATATCCTAATGTTCCTATATAACAACCATTATCTAATTTTTCCCATATCTTAAATTTACTATTATCTTTTAGTATTTCTTTATATTTATTCATATACATCTCTCCTTTCAAAAAAACTATACTTTTCGTATAGCATAAAAAAATCCTATACATCTTGCATAGGACTAAAAGAAAAACCTATGCAAATCTGCATAGGTCTACAAAATATTTTATAATTAACTATACAGATACAATCAATATAAAATCACTTGTATCTGTAAAAAACAAAACACAAGCTATGTATTAATCGTATCTTCGTCTAATTATAAAATATTTCATAGTATCATCTCCAATGACTTAATTATAACATATTTTTTCAATTTTATCAAAAAAATCTTGTATTAAACAATCTAAAGTATTGGTAGACATCAATTAATATACTAAATTTATAAAAGTTAAACAGCTATTATCTCCTATAATTATTAAGAAAAAAAGCTCAATCTTTAAACTTAAGCTCATTAACTACAGATATATTTTACAATGATTATTGTTAGAATGATACTGTATAATATCTAACTACATAAATTGGTATATAATTTTATAATAAAGCATTTAATTAACAACTTAAAAAAACATTATTTTATTGTCGTACATTATACTGCAATTTCATTTAATGCAAACTTTTTATGTTTTTTATTATAGTTATCTTCTTAGTATTTATTTTAAAAGTTACAATTTCTTTTTAGTCTCATAAACTATTATGAGGAGGAATACTATGTATAACTATGATAATTATAGTAATTTTAATAATTACAATCCTTCAGGGTATAATGATGAAAGATTCTTTGGAATTCCATTTATAATTGGAGGTCTTGCTGGTGGAGCATTAGGATATGGTATTGGAGCCAATCAAAATAATCAAGGAAATACTTACTATCCAGTATACCCAGTAACATACCCTACATATTATAATCCAGTATATACAACATATCCTACATATCCAACTTATCAAACAAGTAATAATTATTACTATTAAAAAGTCTTAGGACTTTTTTTCTTGCTTTATTGGTAGTGTTATTAATACCGTTGTTCCTTTATTTTCTCTTGATTTATATGATAGTGTTCCATGATGCAATTCAATTATTTCTTTTATATAAGGTATTCCTATACCTGTTCCTGTTTCTTTTGTCGTGAAAAAGTCATTATATATTTTTTCAAGTACTTCTTTAGACATACCTTTTCCATTATCTTTCATTGATATGATACAGTTATTGTTATCTTCTTTTATCTTTACATTAACTACTAGGTCTTCCTTACGTTTTGATTCTAGTGAATTTTTAAATAAATTTATAAATACTTGTTTTAATCTATTGTAATCACCTTCTATATATATTTCATCATCTGGTATTTCTATTTTTGCTTTATTCTTTTTAAATAGAGGTTCTAATATATCTTTAATTTCTTCTAGTAAGTAGCAAATATCTATCTCTTCTACTTCTATATTTTTTATTTTACCAAGAGATGAGAAGTCATTAATAATAGTTAAACTTCTTTTTATTTCATTTTGCATAATTTCAATATACTTATCTTGATCTTTTTTTGAAGCTTCTGGAAACATTTCTAAATATCCATTACAAACTGCTAGTGGATTTTTTAGTTCATGATTTAATTTAAAGACTGATGCTCTTAGTTTCTTTTCTTTATCTAATTCTTTAAATGTTGTATTTATTTCTAATATTTTTTTACTCTTAGTGAAGAAGAATGATGTTAGAAATGAAAATAATGTTAAAACTATACTACCAAATAGAATTAAGAAATGACAATGATGAGTTATATTAGGAGGTTGGATTACAGAAACCAAAACAATTGTTGCGTAGATACATTTTAATATTGAAAATGTTATAGAAAAATCTCTTATAAAATGATTCTTCTTTTCAAAAAATTTATAAGCAATATAGTAAGATATGTAAAAGAATGCTAGTAAGAATAAATTAACATCATGAATCTTATGATATAAAATCATTAAAATAATTGAAATTATAATAGCAGTTTTATCTCTTTTTGATAAATAACTTATAAGTAGTGGCGTACTAAAAAACATATTTGTATTATAATTTTGTAAGTCATCAAAATACATAAGAGAAAATAGAGATACTAGTATTGCAATTGAAAAAGGTATTTTTCCTTCTTTTGCATCAATTGATCTTATGTAAGCAATATATACTAAATATAGACATAATGGAAATAATACACTCATTCCATCTAATATAACTGTTTTTATATAACTCATAGTAATCACCAGTTATATTAAATCATATTTTTTTATATAATGGTGTCGTTTTTTGTCGAAAAAAAATGACATTTCTGTCATTTTATTTGATCTATGTATTTTTTTAATTGTTTAGAGTTAGAACCAAGAATTATTTTCAATTGATTATCTATTTCTACGATTCCTTTTGCCCCTAATTTTTGAATACCTTCTTTATTTGCTTTAGATACATCTTTTAATGTTACTTTGAAGCGAGACATATTAGTTTCTGTACTAATAATATTATCTTTTCCTCCAAGTAACTCGACTAATTTATTAAAATCAAGTCCTGCATCTTTTTTTGTAGCTTTAATTAGTGCTAGTAAAATTATAATTAATACTACTGCAATAATTATATATTGTATAAAATCCATAATTAATATCACCAAATTAATTATATATTATTTTTTAATAAAAATAAAGTTTTTATTTTTAACCTTGTTTTGTATAAGTCTTTTCTGTTGGTATTTCTTGTACTCCATCATAAATCATTATTTCTTCTCCAACATAAATCATATCAGCATTTACAATATTTGGATTGTAATATAATATTACATCTTCTGTTGTATTAAATCTAGTTGCAATTTCTGATAGAGTGTCCCCTTCTATAACTTCGTAGAATGTTTTACCATCATCAGACTCATCTTCATTTGTATTTAATGTTATTGTTTTATTAGAATCACTTGATAATAATTTAGTAATTGTTAATGTAGAACCACTTACAACAACAGATACAATTAGAGTAATTAAGAAAGCTTTTTTTCTTGTCTTTCCTTTTATCTTACTTAATTTTTCTGCTAATGCATCATAAATATCTAAAGTTTTATCTAATCCTCTATCTACTAAGTCATATAGTATATCTAATAATGAACTTATATTTAATTTTTTTAAACTATTTATTAGTATTTTTATTTTGCTTGTTTTAGATGTTTTTTTACTTTCTTCATCATCAAATTCGTCATCATCAAAGTCTTCGTCATCAAATTCTTCGTCATCAAATTCTTCATTGTCAAATTCTTCATCATCAAAGTCTTCGCTAGCATATTCTTCTTCATCATATTCTTCATCTTCTTCGTATCCATCATTTGAATCATCACAGTCTGAAGTACAAAAGTGACTAATTGAGCATGTCTGTATTGGTTCACTACTGTTTCCATCATATTTAAATGCTTTATCAAATTTCATACTATAGGCAATACCTCCATCAACACATACTACTTTTCTTACTTTTCCATCTGCTCCACGTAAGTTTAAGTTTTGATTTTGACGAAGTTGAATAGGAGTATGTCCTATTACTATAATTGATGATGCATCTGGTAAATGACTTGCTGCTAATTCATCATCTTCTACACTTCTTCCTTTTCTATACCAAAGAATATTAGAAGCAATATTAAGTGATTTTTCATCTGTTAATGATTCTACATCTCTTAAATTTAGATTTGGATATTTTTTATATACTTTATCGTCAAAATATGCATGTGCTAGACAATAAGTCTTTCCTTTATAGAAATGTTTTCTTTGTATAGGTTGACTTCCTAACCAATTCTTTAATAAATCAAATTCTTTTTTATTTGTGTGATGTAATAAAGCTACATCCTCTAATGTTTTATCTCCACCATTCTTTTCAATACTATCTGCGTAAGCCTTTGTTGTATCTATTGTATCCATATAACCAAATAGCATTTGATCATGGTTTCCTGGAATATAGTGTACTCTTTCTGGATATTTATCAGAAAGACCTTTTATTCTTCTTAATAATCTTATTCCATCTTTTCCATCTAAGTTTTTTCCTCTATCAGTAGCATCTCCTAATATATAAATATGTTCATATTCATCTAAATAATATTTTTCAATCTTATCTACTGGCCAACTAAATGAGTGAAAATCACTTAGTACTACAAATGACCCCTTTTTAAACTTTTCCTTTTTATTCATTTCTAAATCCCCCAATTTCAAAAATATCGATGAATATTATAGTTATAATTTTAAAAAATGCAATATCAAAATTAAAAAAAACAAAGAATTTTTTCTTTGCTTATATTTGAGTAATCTGATTAACTTTTTTTATAAAATCTTTACTTTTAATATATAGTCCTGTGTATCTGTCATAATAATCATTTAAAAATATATTTATTTCTTTTGTAACTAGTGGGCTTACTTCCAATTTTTTTATATTTTTTATATCTACATAGTAATACATTCTAACTATTTTTATTGTTTTTTCACTTACAATATACTCATTTGTATAACAATTACCACAGACATATCCTCCTGCATCACTTGATAAAGTTACAATATTTTTATTACTACCACAGATACTACATGAATCAATATTTGGAGATACTCCTAAATAATCTAATAATTTTATTTCTATGATGTTTGTTAAAATAATGGGACTTAGTCCTTCTTCTAATTTTGTTAATGTATCTCTTAGAATAGAAAATACTTCTTTAGAATCTGTTTGTCTAACTACTTGTGTGGTTAAATCAAGGATATATGATGCATATGATATTTTTTCTAAATCCATTAGTGTCTTAGAAAATGAATTAATTATATCTATACTTATAAGAGTTGATACTCCTTGTTCTTTATAATAAACATTAAACTTTCCATATATTAGTTTTCTGCTTACTCCTCTTAATTTGCTTTTCATTTTACGACAGCCTTTAGACATAATTCCTATAAGACCATATTTATCAGTTAAAACATTTAGTATCTTACTTGATTCACCATAATTAGTTTCACTTAATATGATTCCTTCAAATGTTTCTATTCTCATTTTCATAGCATCACTTCTTTAACTTCATCATTAAATTATAGTATTTTATATTACCTGTTTTATTAAATAATTTCCATAAAATATCTATAGTCATAAAATCACCTCTACTTATATAGTGGTGATTTTTTTGAAATTTTATTCATCTTCGTCTTTTAAACCAAATTCTATGAAGTATTTTTCTTCATCTCTCCAGTTTTTGATTGATTTTACATATGTTTCTAAGAAAACTTTCTTTCCTAAGAATTCTTCCATATCATGTCTTGCTCTTGTACCTATTTCTTTTAGCATTGATCCTTGTTTTCCAATGATTATTTTTTTGATATTATCACGGTCAACTACAATTAGTACTTGAATATGAACTACTTTTTCATCTTCTTCATAGTTTTCTACATAGCAAGTTACTGTATGTGGAATTTCATCTCTTGTTAATTCTAGTACTTTTTCTCTTACGAACTCTGCCATTATAAATCTTGTTGTTACATTTGTAAGTTCTTCTTCTGAATAGATTTTTTCACTTTCTGGTAATTCTTTTTTAATACAATCTATTAATAAATCAACATTGTCTTTTTTTCTTGCTGATATTGGAATTATTTCTTTAAAGTCATATAACTCTTTTAATTCAGCAATATTTTTTAATAAATCTTCTTTATTTTTTACTAAGTCAATTTTATTTAGAAGTAAAAATACTGGGATATTTTTATTTTTTATTTTTTCTAATATGAATTTGTCACCTTTACCAAAACCTTTTGATATATCTACTAAGAATAAGATTATATCTACTCCTTCAGTATTGTTATAGGCTTTTTTATTCATTAAGTTGCCTAATTTATTACTTGGTTTATGAATTCCTGGTGTATCTACAAATATAATTTGTGAGTCATCATCGTTATATATTCCATTTATTACATTTCTTGTTGTTCCAGAAACATTTGAAGTTATTGCAAGTTTCATTCCTAAAATTGAATTTAGAAGAGAACTTTTACCAACATTTGGTCTTCCTACTAAACTAACAAATCCACATTTCATTTTAAATCATCCTCTCCAAATGGGTATGGGCATAGTTCTTCTACTGTGTGACAAACACTTTCTCCTTTTGTGTTATAACAAATTACTTTTGCATCTTTATCAAATACTTCAGATATCATTTGTCTACACACAAAGCATGGCATTCCTATAGTTTCTGTTGATGATGTCATAACATGTAATTCTTTAAATTCACCTTTTTTTACTCCAGCAGTTAGTGCGGTAAATATTGCTGTTCTTTCAGCACAAGTTCCAGCTCTTGTTGATGCATCTTCTACATTTACTCCAGGATATTCTTTTCCATCTTTTGTAACTACTATTGCTGAAACTGGATAATTTGAAATTGGAACATAACTATTTTTATGCAATTCTAATAATTTTTCTATCATTTAACTTCTCCTTTAAATTAGTTCTAATATTTTTGGTACGAATATAATAATTCCTCCGATTAGCGCTGCAAAGCATAATATTAATGTTGCAGAGCTTGCTGTGTCTTTTGCAATTTTTGCTAGTGGATGAATTTCAGTTGTTACTAAGTCTACTGTTGCTTCTATTGCTGAGTTTAACATTTCACAAGCAGCGATTGCTGCACATATAAAGATTATAAATAACCATTCATATGTACTTACATTTAAAATAAGTCCACAAGATATTGCAAATATTGTTGCACATATAATTATTATTATATTATGTTCATATTTTGTTGCATATACGATTCCGTCTATTGCATGTAAAAAACTTTTATAATATCTTTCTAGTGCAGACCCTGTATCTTTATTTCTTTTTGGTGTTTTTTCTCCAAATAATTTTCTTAGTTTATCTAGTAATGCCATAAGAGTTTAATACCTCCTCTTGTTTTGCAAACATTACTTTCTCATCTTCTTCAGTCATATGATCATAACCTAATAAATGATAAAAACCATGAACTGCTAAAAAGCATATTTCTCTTAAGAATGAATGACCATATTCTTCTGCTTGAGCCTTAGCCTTATCAAGTGATATATATACATCTCCTAAAATTCTTTCTTCATCTGGTATTATTACTGTATCTTCATCTTCTAATGCAAATGTAATAACATCTGTTTCTCTATCAATATGACGATAATTTTTATTTAATTCATGAATATAATTATTATCGACAATAATAAGATTAAAACTTGTATTTTCCATATGTTCTTTTTCTAAAGCACTATATAATACTTTTTCTACTGTTTCTAATTCTTTTACTTCTTCTTCTGTTTGATTAAATATTTCAATTTTATTCATATTTCCTCCTTAAATTAGATAGACTGTTGAAACTATAACAATTAATGTAATTATTGCTAAAACATTTAAAAACCATTCACTATGACAAAATTTTGGTAATTTCTCGCCTATTCCTTTTAATATTTTATATATTAAATATCCAAATATACCACCTAGTAAGTTTAATATTATATCATCAACATCAAATACTCTTCCTATTACTAATTGTACTGTTTCAATTGATACTGATGCTATTACTGTAAGCATTAATGGTAAGTTTATTTTTTCTACTTTTAAATATAAGCTTGCGAATAAACCAAATGGCATAAACATAATCATATTTCCTAAAACGTTTTTTATGAATAATTTACTCGTTATATTATAACGCAGAATTTCTCTGAATGGAACAAAATTATTACTTGCCCAAGAAGTATCATCTTGAAATGTAACTACTTGGAATAAACATAATATATAAATGATAAAACTTAACATAAGTAATTCTTTATATAGGACCATTTTTTCTTTATTTTTTATTAGATAAGTGACTCTAAATGAAACTAAAATTATTACTGAAATTAGTATCATTGGCCAAGTGAACTCTATAACTCCATGAATTGTACTACTTAATGGTCCCAACATAAAATCACTCTTCTTTCTTATTTAACTCATCTATATTTATACCACTTATGTCAAAATAGGATGTTATATTTTCTTCTGCAACAATAAACACTTCTATATCTATTTTACTATTATTTATACTATTTTTCAAAATTTTTTTATCTAGTATATGTTCATCTTTTTTTAGACCTTCTTTAACTTTATTTTCAGCAAGCATTAAAGCCTTTTTTTCTATTTCTTTTTTTGATAATTGTTGCTCTTTTCTATTTATTTCTAGATATTTAGATAAGCTAATTTCCATTGGAACTAATTTACTTCCTACTATATTATACTTTTTTATTTTATATTCACTGAATTTATTTCCTAATTTATATTCTTTATTTAATATTTTTATATAAAAACCTGTTTTCTCATTTGATGTATAAATTGTATTTAGTGTAGTATTTTCTAGTGATAGTTTTACTTTATACCATGTTTTTCCATAAATAAGTCCTTTAGCACAAACTTTTGTTTTAACAGTTTCTTTATTATGAATTAGGCCACTTACAATAGTTTCTCCTGCTACTACATAATCATTTTTCTTTTTTATTATTTCTCCATTTTCTACATTTATCTTAGTAATTACTGCATTCTTTTTGGAAACAATATTTCTTGGAAGACACTCATCTTCTTTTTCTTTTACTTTTCTTTCTTCTACTTTAATAACATACTTTGTCCCTATTCTTTCTATTTCTAACCATTCAATATCTTTATTTTCCAATAATTTTTCTTTTATATTATTTACTTTATTATCACTTAAGACAAAATTGTATTTTTTTATTCCAAGGTCTGTTAATTCTTCTTTTATTTCTTTTACTAGTTTCTTATTATGATTTATTACTTCTACTTTAAATATAATATGAGATAGAAAGATATTTATAAAAATTGCGAATAAAAAAAAGAAAAGTAATAATCTATATTTATTAAATAAATATTTTAATTTACTTACTCCATATCTATTAATTATTTTTACTTTAGAAGTTGTTTTTATTTTCTTTACTTTTTTATAATCCTTATAGTCAATTATTATTTCTAATTTATTATGAGATTTTACAAGATCATATATATTAATTTTTCTTCGTATTAATTCTTTAAAGAAATAATTTGTGTATTTTCCTGTTACTTCTATTTTTATTCTATCAATCATTTACTACCTCTAAACTAGTTACTTCTCCATTTAATAATAGTTCATTGTCTAATAGTTTTTTTAGTATTAATTTTTTTCCTTTTATTATTATTTTTTTATTATTTATGTATAGTGATACATAGTTATCTTCTATTGTGATTAATCTTGTATAGTTTATTATATCTATTAAATTGTCCTCATATATTAGTTTAAATTTCTTATCATCAATATAATTATTTAATCTATCTAGCATATTATTCACCAGTAAATTATATGTTTTAAGGCAAAAAAAAAGCATTAATTTGCTTTTTATTGTAATTTTTCTCTTATGATTGTTGATACTTCTTTCATATCAGCTTTACCTTTTAATTTAGCTTGGGCTTCTTTCATAACTTTTCCCATGTCTTTTTGACTTTCTGGTTTTACTTCTTCAAAAATTTCATTAATTATTTTTTCTACTTCTTCTTTTGATAATTGTTCTGGTAAATATGCCATTAAAACATCGATTTCTTTTTGTGTTTTTTCTACTAGATCAGTTCTATTTCCTTTTTCAAATTCTGTAATAGAATCTTTTCTCATTTTTATTTGTTTGTTTACAACATCAATTAATAAATCATCGTTAATTTCTTTTTTATGATCTATTTGTTCTTGTTTTAGGGCTGCTTTTACCATTCTAATTACAACAAGTCTGTCTTTGTCTTTTGACTTCATTGCTTCTATCATGTCTTTATCTAATTTTTCTACCATAATTTCATCTCCTTTGAATATTATAGCAGATTTCTTGGTAATATAAAAGATTTTTCCCTTATATATAAACAAAAAATAGAGATATTAATAATCTCTATTTCTATTAGCACGATCTCTTTTTCTAGAATTCTTGATTCCTTCTTTTTTTGCTGCTCTTCTCTTTACTCCTGGCTTATCATAAGCTTCTCTTTTTTTCCATTCTGAAGGGACACCGTCTCTTGCTACTTTTTGTTTGAACTTTCTTAGAGCTTGATCAAGATTACCTCTAACAGTTACTTTAGTTGCCATCACTTTCCCTCCCTTCACTTCAACTACAATGAATTATACCAAAAGATTTTTTCTTTTTCAACCTATTTTTTGACATTTTTTATTATTTTTCAAAGAAAACATACAAATTTCTTAAAAATTTTCCAAGATAAAAGCCAGAATTAATTATAAATTTACAAATTATTGGTAAAGTTAGGATTATCAATATTATTATAGCAACACTTAAAACTATTTTTATTATTTTAGAGGACATAAATTATTTTCTGCTATTCTCCTTATTCCAGACCCTAGAGAATATCCTGCATCTTGTAATATTTTAATTACATTTACAATAGCATTTATAACTGGTCCAGTTACATTTGTCCCACCTTTTATACTATCTAATTCTATTTCATTTAATTTAGTCATTAACTGCACTCCTTTGGATTTGTTATTCCTTCAATTACACCACAAATAAATATTACTAAGGCTGCTATTCCAAGACCTCCTAATACAGTTATTCCTCCACCTTTTACTTTTTCTAATTCGCCTGTAGAAAGATTTTTAATTGTTATCACCATCCCATATCAATTTAAATATGTTTATTAAACTCTCCTTTTTATTCTTAAATACTATTTTTAATACATCATTTGTTTTAGAATTATTAAATTTAAAACTAATTAGAACTTCATTATATTTTTCTCTACCTTTAGTTATAATTACATCGTTATCTTCAAGAATTTTATATTTTTTTAATTTATTTTCTAAATATAGACTAGAATTTTTATATAGAATATTTTTTTCTTTTTTATTTATTATTAATAGACATATATTTTTATTAGTAACTATACAATCATATTTTTTATAATTATATATTTTATAATTTTTAAGTACTAGAAAGAATATTATTTCCATAAGAAATACTATTAATATTAATAATTTTGGAATAGTTAAATTCTCATAACTTTTTTTGTTCATATATTTGTCCTTTTTCTAATTTTAATACTCTATCAAATAACTTTTTATTATTGAAGCGATGAGAAATTACAATAACTGTTTTATCTTGTAAGTATAAAAACATGGATTCTAGAATTTTCTTTTCTCTAGTTATATCAATTTGACCTAGAGCCTCATCAAAAATATAAATATTAGTTTTTCTTAATAAGTTCCTTGCAAGTATTATCCTTTGTCGTTCTCCATTACTGAAATTAAATCCATTTTCTTCAATCAACTTATTAATTCCTAAATCACTATCTTTGATAATATCATTTATATTACAAATTTCTATTATTTTTTCTAATTCTTCTTCATTATATTCTTTGTATAAAGTAATATTATTTTTTATTGTGTCATTAAATAAATATTCTGAGCTAGTAGTATAAGTAATATTTGATCTTATGCTTTCTAAATGATAGTGATTAATATCTATACCAGCAATTTTTACGGTATCATAATTAGTTTCAATATACTTTAAAAGCATTTTCATAAGAGTTGATTTTCCACTACCACTAGAACCACTAAGTAATATTTTTTCACCTTTTCTTATTGTTAAATTTAGATTTTTAAAAAGATACTTAGAACCATTCTTATAAGTTAAATTATTATAAATAATGTCTCCATCTAACTTATAATTTAGATAAAAATAACTATTTTTAAAATACTCTTCTTCTAATATAAATAATTCTTCTACTCTTTCTTTTGCAGATACAAAGTCAGGGTATTCTTCTATAAGAGAGAAAATACTGTAAAAATTATTTAATAAGTAATTAGTAAATGCTTGAAAAATTATTAAATTAGATAAAGTTAATTTATTTGTTATACATAAATATGTTCCTATAGAATATATAATTATTATTGATATTTCATTTAAATTATTTTTTATATTGGAAGTGATTTCCAATAGTATTTTATAAGAATTAACAGTGTTTAGAAGTGATGTGTATTTTAAATTAAACTTATCTATTAATCTTTTTTCTAAATGACTTCCTTTAATAGTGTCTACATTACTTATTCCTTCAATTAAATAGTTATTAATAATATCTTGATGTTTATTTATTTTTCTAATATATTTCTTCTTTCTTTTTACAATAAGGGACTCAAATATTATAGTTATTATAAATATTAATATAATTATACTTGTTAGTTCTTTTGAATATTTAAATAAGATAATAAAAAAAGTTATTATACAAAAAATATCAGTAATTAGACTTGTAAAGATATTACTTAAATAATATCTTACAGTGTTTAAGTCTTTAAATCGTGCTAGTACTTCGCCAGATGTTCTATTTTTGTAATATAAATATGGAAGTAAAAGTATCTGCTCAAATGTTTTAGATGTCGTATTTAAATCTAATTTAGAAAACCAACTATTTAATAATATATTTTTTAGTAGAATATTAATATTTTTAAAAATCGTAAGTATTAGTAAAATGATAGTTATATAAAGAATATTATTACTTAAACTTATATTTATAGAGTATTCTAAAAAGTATTTAAAATTGTAAGATGTGAGTATATTTTCTATTAGATATATGATTGTTAAAAGTGTAATGGTAATGTATGTTTTTTTATTACTTTTTATACTTTCTTTTATAAGTTTTGTAATAATTTTATTTTTCTTTATTACAGGTAATGTTTTATAGGGTTTTAAGAATAAATAATTATTACTAGTTAGTAAATTAAATTCAGAAAAAGATATTATTTTCTTTCCTTTAGCAGGATCCATTATTGTTACTTTCTTACTTTTTTTATTTATTTCATATAAAACAACAAAGTGTTGGTAATTCTTATTTACAATAAAATGAACGATACATGGTAAGTTATTTACATTTATATTTTCTATTTTTCCGCTCATTCCTTGGCTTTCAAATCCTATAACTTTGCTTGCTTCTAATAAGTTATATAAAGTAACTCCATCTTTTGTAGTGTTTGTTAGTTCTCTTAAATATTCCTTAGATACTTCTCCTCCATAAAATCTAATAATAGATAAGAGACAGCAAATACCACAATCTTTTATTCCGTCCTGCATGACAATTTTCATTGAGTATTACTTTCACCTCCTATCTTATTATTCGAGGTTTTTCTAATTTTTGTGAAAAAAAAAGAAGAAATCTAATTTCTTCCTAGATAAATTATAAATCTTTGTCAACGCGTGATAAAAAGATAAAGATTCTTTTGATTAAGAAATTAATCTAAAATACACAATTTATCCATTTACATCATATCATCTTTTTTAGTTTTTGCAAAGACTTTTTTTGTTTGTTTTGAATTTTTATTTTTTGTTGACACATACCATGTCATAAATTGACTAAATGCTGAGTTTATTTTTTTATTTCTTAATTCTCTTTCTTCATCAGTCATTTCTGCTAGTGTCTTAGTAAAACCTTCTGGAATGAAGACTTCCCATAATCTAGATCTTGCTTTTTCTGGTAGTAGGCCTTTCTTTTCTTTTGATAGGATACCTTTTGAGTAAGATAAAAATTGTTTATACTCTACTCCATCATAATATGTTACACAACTTGCAAAGTAACAATTTCTATTTTCAACATCTTTCATTACTTCAAGTAGTTCTTCTATATTTGTACTTATTCCACTTCTTTTAACAAGAGTACCTGGGTAATCTGTTTTTCCAGGATATCCTTCAATATAGAATCCACTGTCTTCTACAAAACATGGTCCATGTACGATGTTGTATGCTTTTTTTGCTTTATCTTTTGATACTTCTTCTACTTTATTTATTTCTAATTCATCGATATCTTTATTTACTTCAATTACATCAACATCATATATTTTACATAATTCTTCTACTCGCTTAAATTTACCTTTATTCGTTGTTATATAATATAAACACATAAAATCACCTCTAAATGTATTCTATTATATATAGAGGCAATATATATGTCACTATTTAATTTTATAAAAAATAAAAACGTTGAATTAATCAACGTTGAATATCAATATGGTGGAGCATAGCGGGATCGAACCGCTGACCTCCACGGTGCAAACGTGGCGCTCTCCCAGCTGAGCTAATGCCCCATACTTAATTTTTTTTATCTCTTTCACAAGCGACAAATTGATTATAGCATAGTAATTTTTAAAAAGTCAACGATTTTTGTAAAAAAAATTATATTTTTTTTCTAAAGCTTCTTTTTCAGTATAAAAAGTACCATTTTCTTTATAAATATTCTCTTTATTTTTATAGAAGTTATTAATATTATAAATTATTTTTTTATTCTTAAAGTGATATTTATTTAAAAATCTTTCTAATAAAAATTTATTATATACATAATCTATTTTATTTTCTTCTTTATGAATTACTGCTAATAGGAATAATAACATTACTAAAATATTAATTGTAATATTTTTTTGAATTATAAAAATTATAAATACTAATAAATAACTAATCTTAATGATTAATTTTAATGTTTTCTTATATGGTAGAAAGTTATTTATAAATAAGTTTAATAGTTTTCCTCCATCTAATGGATATATTGGTAATAAGTTAAATACTAAAAGAGATATGTGATAAATTAATATTAATTCTTTATCATAAGGAAATAAATAAATTAAAATAAAGTAAGCAAGATTTTGAAATGAAGGACCTGCTATTAGTATTAAAAACTCAACAGTATTTTTTGTATTTAATGGCATATTAAATTTAGTTATTCCACCTAGTGGATAAATATATATTTTTTTTACATCTACTTTTAATAATTTTGCGACTAAGAAATGACCTAATTCATGAATTATGATTATTATATTTAATATTAAATATTCTTTAAATGAACCTATTAATATCGCAATTATTCCTAAGATATAAACTAATATGTTTACTTTAAATATATTTTTTATAATCTAATTGTTCTCCATTCTTTTCAAATTTTAAATATAATTCATTTGATTTTACTTCTCCTAACACTTGTCCTTTTTCTACATAATCATATAGTTTGTAATTACTTATATTTACATTTATATAATAAGTATCAACTCCATCTACTTGTTCTACAATAATTGTTTGCATATTATCTTTTACTCCACTGTAGACAATTATTCCACTTTCTAATATTGGTACTAAATAATTATTATCTACTATTAGTTTTACTCCATTATTATAATTAGATGACTTTTTATAAGATAATTTTTCACTAAATACCGGTGTTTCTTCTTTTACTACTTTATCTAGAGATAAAATCTTACCGAAATACTTCTCATAAATACTTTTTGTTTTAGTAAACTTTATATTTTTTTCGTATACTTCTTTTTCTATATCTTTCTTTAGAGTGGGATTTTTCTTTGTTACTATTAATCCTATTAGAAATATTATAATTAAAATAAATAATTTACTTAAAAATATCTTTATACTTTTCTTTAATACTAATTTTTCTTCTATTCTTTTATTCATATAAATTCTCCCAGTTAAATATATGAATAAAAAAAATAAGTATTCTAATTTATACTTATTTTTCTGTATTTCTTTGGTATAAGATTTATTATTAAATAAATTAATTCTCCATATATTATATTTAATATTAGACTATGAGTAATTTTATATAAAACTTTATATAGAGTTACTGGTACCATATTAAATACTAATAGAATTATTCCTGTTAATATTTCATATGCTGAAATAATTAAAATTAAATAGATAATTAATTTTAAATAGCTTATTTCAAAGTTCTTATATATTTCTAAAGATATAAAGCCAATTATTAGAAATAGTACTCCATTAAAGAATAATAAATTTGTATATAATAAATCATATATCATTCCAACAATAAAAATTATAATAAAATAATTTTTTTCTTTTTTTCTAAAAAATGGATAAATCATAAAAATTGCGATTACAGTTAACATTGGAGTAAAAAGTGATAAATCATTTACAAGATATGGTAAAAAATTTGATAATATTCCATCTAAAACTATTGATATCAATAAAATTATAGTACTTATTATCATTCTTTTACCTTTAATACTGTAACATAGTGAATATCATCAAAGTCTTGATATGTTTTTATATAAACATTTTTACTTAAATTATACTTATCACTTTCAATTTTTTCTACTGTACCAATATATATTCCTGCAGGTATTAATTCACCTAGACCACTAGTTAATACAACGTCTCCTTTATTTATTTCTGTAGATTTGTTTATGTCACTTGCTTTTATTAAGCCATTTTTCTTATTATATCCATTTAAAATTGCATAATTATCATCATTATTTGTTTTAATTGCAACACTTACTTTAAAGTTTATGTCATCTGATGTTATTAATTTTACCTCAGATGATGTTTTTGATACTTTTGATATCTTACCTATTAAACCATTTTTTGTAATAACTGCCATATTCTTTTCAATACCATACTTACTTCCTTTATCTATTGTTATTGTATTAAACCAATAACTTTTATTTCTAGATAAAATAGTAGCATTTACTGGAGTATACTCTGTAAGTGTCTTATTTAATTCTAATGTATCCTTTAATTCTTGTATTTCTTTTTCTAATGAACTATTAACATTTTTTTGAATTAAATAACTTTCTGATTGAGTATTACCTTTTTCTTTATTTAAAGAGGTAAATGGATACATTATTACTTTTTCTATAGAAATAGATATATCTTTAAAAATAGTTTGATTGCTTCTCTCTATTAATAAAGATACACTTAAAAGTATTATTAATACTACAATTATTATTGGAATTATTATTTTGTTGTTTTTCTTTTTCTTATACATATAATCATCTCACTTACCTATTATATTATATTTTTTTATTTGATTCAATTTAGAATGTTCAAATGTTCATAAAAACTATAAAAAGAATTATCTCCTACTATTATATGATCAACTACAGGTATACCTTGAATGTTTCCTGTTTTCATTAATCTTTTTGTAAATTCTATATCTGCTTTTGATGGAGTAACATCATTTGTTGGATGGTTATGAATACATACAATTGATGATGCACTTACTTTGTATGCTTCTTTAAATATTTCTCTTGTATGTGTAGTTGAATGATTTATTGTTCCCATAAATATTAATTTCCTTTCAATTAATTCTTGTTTATTGTTGAAGTAGTAGCAATAAAAATATTCTTGCTTTTTTCCTAATAAAAGGTATCTTGCTGATTTCCAAATAGATGTTGGATTATCTAATTTCTTTAATGACTCTTCTTTTTCTAGGAATATTCTTTTTCCAAATTCAATACATGCGAGTAGTTCAATTGCTTTTACATCACCTATTCCAGATATTTTTTTCAAATCATTTATATTAATTTCTTTTAATCCAGTGAGTGAAAATTTACTTAATATTTCTAAAGCTAGTTCTTCTACATTTTTTCCTTTAGTACCACTTTTTAAAATAATAGCAAGTAGTTCTTTGTTTGTCAGAGATTCTGCTCCAACTTCTTTTAATCTTTCTCTTGGTCGTTCCTCTTTTGGAATATCTTTTATTCTATAATTCATATTACACCTCAACTTATTATTAGATATTTTTTTAATCTTTATTGTTTTTTACTACTTCTTCATAAGTTGAAAGTACTACTTCCTCTACTTTTAATATTTCATCTGTTGTTAGAGAGGTGTTTATTAAATTATCAAACTGAGTAATTGTTGTAGAAAATTCTTGGTTATTTAAATATTTTTCTTTAATTGTAATTGAAAATCCTTTGTCCTCTAATATTTTTTTTACTTTTTTAGCAGCATCTAAATCTTTTGTTATACCTCTATAAATATAGAAATCATTATTTTTATAATCAATTACTGATGTTGTTAAATTACTTACTTTATTTTCTAATATTTCTTTATCACCAACCTTACCTTCTTCTAGAAAATAATATAGTTCTTTACTGGTTATATTTTTTATTAATTCTAGTTTACTTTTAAAAATAAAACTTCCTAATATATAGCCTATTATTACATACACTACTCCCCTTATGAGGACTTTTTTCATAATATCACCAGTTTTACTATATCAAGATTGTTTGTTATAATTTGTCAAAAAAAATACATTCATTGAAGAATGTACTATTTTTTACTTTTTGTTTGTAAATATGTTGCGACTATTATTATTCCAAGTCCTACTATTAGTAAGTATAACCAAGCAGGAATAGATGACCAAATATCTCTTAATTGAACTAATATATTTATTATTGTTAATATTATTCCAAAAATAAATAATTTATTAAAATCATTATTTTTATAACCAATGATTATTAGAGAAAGAGAAATTAGTCCTACATAAATTAAAATAGTTAATTTATTTAAGAAAAATATTCCCGTCATAGTTAATGATATTAATACACCTATAATAATTGTTAGTACTTTAGATGATGATTCTTTACATAAAAATTCTTGTATTAAATAAGTTATATAAAGTATTAAAATACTTGTTGAAATAGTTGATACTTCTATACTTAAATCTTTTAAATATATTAATTTAAGTATTGGGAGTATTATAAAGAAGTAGCTTGCTATTTTCATTTTTCTTTCTCTACTAACAATTATAATTACTATTAAAATCCAAATAAATAATAGTGTTGGTAAATATGGATTATCTATTAGTAGTCCTTGACAACATATTGGTATAAATATACTAATTAAGAAAGTTATATATATTGGTAGTTTTGGATATTTTTCTTTATAAGTGACACTTATTGCTAGTAAGACGCTGTTTATTAAAATTAATATTACTGCACTTATTAGGCTTTCATCTATAATATTTGTAATTATTGATAGCATTATAAGTATACATGAATAACTAGAGTATGTTTTTTTGTTATTTGTAATTATTGATAGTAAAGTGTAAATTGCACTTATTATTATAAACATAGTTAAAACTGTTATGTTTTTTGATGTTATTTCTTCTATTATTCCTATTAAAGATAATACTCCCATAAATATTAATGGTGGATTAACTGAATTTTCAAATGGTAATTTAGAAATACTTAAAATGTTATTTTTACTTAGTATATTTAAAAGAACTATTACTAATGGAATTATTATTGCTTGAAATGGTTCATTAAATACTTTTATGTAGCAAGATAATGATAATATTAAATATACTATATATGATATATTTTTACTTCTTTCATCTGTTGTGAAGAAATCAACTTCTATTAATATAATATAAAGTGTTAGACAAATATATTTTATTATTTCTGGTAAGTTAGTTATATTTAGTCCTATATTTATTAAAATAAAAATAATTAATAGATTAACATATCCTAATTTTTCATATTTCTTTACTAAATATGTCATATTTATAATATTAATTATAGAACATATTAATAGAGATATCTCATTTATTTCTGAATTATTAAATTTAATAATATAAGCAATTATTATGTATGATGATAATTTACTTATAAAGTTTAGTACTGAGTCTTCTTTTGTTACTATATTCATAAAGAATATTAGCATTGATATTAGAGTTATTATTGTAATTATATCTAGTGTTAAAAAACTTAGAATATTATAAATAGAAATTAATACTGAAATAAATGATATTTGTAGTAAGTAACTTTTGTTATATTTTAAATATGTTATATATGTAAATATTCCAATTAGTAAGTATGTTATAAAATAAGAAATATGAGAACCATTTCCTCTATATGTTAGAAAACTACCAAATATACCAAAATATTGTAATCCAACTATTGTTAATACTAAGAAAGCAAGTCCTAGTATCCAATAGATATAAGATGTTTTATATAATTTTAGTTTTAATTCTGTAAATACTGATAAGCCTAAAAATATAATTGATAGAATTATTAAAAGACATATTTTTAACATATCTGGTATTATTTGCCATGATGTTGTTGCGAATAATATACCTGATATTAAAACCATTCCTACTCCTAATTTTAGAAGTAAGTCTATTTTTTTAGATTCTTCATCTTCTTTTATTGGAGGAGCATTTATTCCATTTACTTTTCTTTCGTATTCTGAAAGTTTTGAGCAAAAGACAAATATTAATATTGATGAAATAAATAGAAATGGTATATTAATAATTCCTGCTATTATTAATAATCTTTTATTATTAATTAAATCTAGTCCTTTTAAAAATGATACTGATAGACAAATTATGCCTATTATTAAAACTGTTAAACCATAAATGTAGTGTTCACTTACTAGTCCTAGAGTTCCTGCTAATAAGTTTAATGCTCCTGCTACTTGAATGGTTGATTTTTCTTTTTCTATACTCATACAATTACCTCTTTATTATATTATAAAGTGTATTTTAGTAATTGTCTATTGCCTATTTTCTTAATTGTTTTACAGATTTTTTAGTTTTAACTTCTACTCCATCCATGTTTTCTAATACTTGTGTAGGAGATACTATTTTTCCATTTACAATAATGTTTTCTATATAGTCAGTAAGTTCTGGATGTGTTTCATAAACAAAGTCCATAGCAGTTGCTCCTGCTGGTAATTCAACTATTTCTCCTCCATCGTAAACATAAACATGTTCAGTTAAAAGTTTCTTTTTTGCTTTAGAAATAAAGTCTGAATCTGATTTTGATGTTTTATCAATTTGCATTAAATCTCTTACAAACGGAATACTTTCTCTTATAAACTTTTGCGTTTCTTTTTGAGTCATTCCATTTTTTATATTCCATAAAGCAGGTACTCCATAAGCTGTTACTTTATCCATATCATAAGTTCTTATCTTTACTTTTGTTGGTTTATCATCTACTGCAACTGTTGTGTGAAGAGATTTATATAAATTTGTTCTTGGATTTGAAATATAATCTTTTAATCTTCCATTTATATGAGGATATTCTCCATGAACTAATCCTAGTGTTCTATAGCAGTCATCTATTTCTTCTACTAATATTTTTAAATAAAATAAATCATAAATATTTTCTAATTTATAACCTTGTAATATTTTTTTATAAGTTGTACAAATATTTTTTGTTCTTAGTAGAATATCATTAGGAATATTTTTTTGTTTTAGAATTTCTGATATTTTATATTTCATTTCTTCTAAATACCCCTTTTTTTGCTCTTCTAATTTTTTCTTTTCTTCTGTTATTTTCTTGAAGTCATCAGGTTCAATATACATAAGGGATAGATCTTCTAATTCACTTTTTATTTGATAGGCTCCGATTGATAATGCAAGTGGAACAAACAATTCCATTGTCTCAATTGCGTTTTCTTGTTGTTTTTCTGGTCTCTTAAAGCCAAGTGTTTCCATATTGTGCTTTCTATCTGCTAGTTTTATAAGAATAATTCTTACATCTTTAGAAAGTCCATTTGTTATTTTTCTTGTATTTGCTAGTCTTTGAGACTCCTTTGTTACAAAGTTTATTCTTCTCATCTTAGTAACTCCGTCTACTAGTTCTGCAACATCTTCATTTATTATTCTTTTAATATCTTCTTTTGAAAAATCATCTTTTGCATCTTCTATGGTGTCATGTAAAAGTGCTGCACATATTGCATCGGTGTCATAAACTTCCATATCAAGTAAGTTTTTCGCAACATTTAATGGATGGGTTATATAAGGCTCTCCACTTTGACGGTATTGGTCCTTATGTATTTCGCTTGCTAATAAAAAAGATTTGTTTACCTCCTCTATTTTTTCATCACTTACTCCGTGTTCTTTTAATGTTTTAATAATATTTTCAATAGTAATCATAATTTTAACCTCCCTTTTAAACAAAAAACGACTCAATGCTTTTGAATCGTTTCCCAGAAAGTGCATGAATTTAGAAAAGATTTATTTAAATTTGCTACAATATTTATACTTTTCATAAAATCACCTCTTTTTGTGTTGATAATACTTATATCAAATTTAGAAATTAAAGTCAATGAGATAATCTATAATTTTTTGTTATATTTATATAAGTTATTTTTATTATGTATGTTTTTGTAAAGTGTTTTTTCTTTAATTTACTGGTAAAATTATGCGTGATATAATAATTTTGGAGGATAAATAATATGGCAATGATGAAAAATTATGAAGTAACATCTGGTGGTGGTCCTACCTTTAATAAACCTGCTTGTAGTGTTTCATATCCTTATAGTAGTGACACTAAAAATGCCGCTGATATTTCTAGTGTATGGGATTATATAGATGGTATTTTATCAAATATTAGTTCTCTTTCTAATGATTTTGAAAGTATTAAAAGTAAAATTAAGAGTTTAGAAGACAACTGGAATAATTGTATTATAATGAATGGAACTGGTACTGAGTATGTTTATGTCGATGATATAAATAGTGATATAACTAACTTTTCTTCTAAATGTGAAAGTGGTAAAGGTGAAGTTGATGGAATATTTAGTGAATTTAGTGAAACAATAACTGAGATTAATGAGTATATGGATTTATTAAAAGAAAATTATCAATCTTATAAAAATCTTCAAAATAATCTTATTAGTGCATCATCTGAATTATCTGCTTTATCCATTTCTAATAATAATTCGATAAGTGCAACTAGAATAAGTGCTTTGAATTCAACTATTGCTAGTTTAAAGAATAAGATGAAAGATTACCAAGAAATTACTAGTATTGATTCATGTGGAAAGTGGGTTGAAAAATAATGGCTGATAGTTTTAGTGTTAGTTATGATGAGAAGTTATATACTGCAGGAGAAAATGATTATAATAATATTAAAAGTTCACTTTCTACTATGATGGCTGATGTTAAAAATTACACTGATAAACTAAAAGAAATTGAAGGCTTTACTCCTTCTATTGTTTATGGTGGCGTATTACAAGATATGGTTGAAGGGATGAGTACTGCTTTAAGTAATTTAAGTGAAAAACTTGAAGTTAGTAGTACTATTGTTTCTAGAGCAAAACATATTGTTGAATTATATAATAATTCTGATTCTGATATGTCTGCTGATGTATGTAAATTTTTATTAGATAATTTGAAAATGACTTATAAAAATAGTTTTGATTCTAATTTTAAAAATGGTACTGCATTAAAAACAGATCTTTATTATCAAGCAATTTTTGATAATGATTTCACCCCTCAAGGTATAACAATTGTCGGGAATAAAGTTATAATTTCTGCTTATAAAAAAGATGAATATTCAAGACTTTATATTTTTAATCCAGATAATAATAGTTACTATATTGTTGGTCTTGATAATAAATCTCATGTTGGTGGAGTTAGTTATGATGAAGTAAATCATGTTTTATTAGTAACTGGTAGTAATGGTGCAGTAAATGCATATAACTATGATGCCATGGAGTCAATTGCTAGTAAGAGTACAAGTGAAAGTTATAATGGTAAAACTGTTATTTTAAATTTAGCGAATAATGCTGGTACAAAACAAAAAATAAAATTAGATTCTAATATTAATATGAATTATGAAAAAATGGCAAATGGAAATAAATTAACTGGTTATAATGCTGGGTCTGTTTATGTTGATACCAAGTCTAACCAAATATTTATTAATAGATTTGCAAAAGATGGAAAACTAGTTTATGGTGATTTAGTTTATGATAAAGATAAAGGAACATATACTATGAAGAATCCAAAGTCTATGGATATAGATAATGGGGTTCAAGGAGTTGCAACTTACCATAAAGATGGAAATACATATTTGGTAGAATCAAGGTCTTACGCTGGAACTAGTTCTCAAATAACTGTTAGAAATATTACTAATGGTAAAAATATTCTTGTTGGTACTAAAAAGTTCGATAATAAATATATGGAAAGTATTCATGTAGACGAAAATGGAATTGGAACAGCAGTTTATGAAAATGGTACATTTAATCCATTTAATAAAAATGATTCTACAAGGTCATTTGATGTTAATGAGATAATTAAAGAAAATAATAAAGAAAGTGGAAATGTTATTATTATAACTAATAAATTTGAAAAAGGTGAACCTAATAAAGAAGGTTATTAAGTTGGAGGAAAACTATGAGAATAAGTAATTTTAAAAATTATGTCGATTGGAAAAATATTAAGAAAAAGTTTGCTTTAGTTGCTATTTCTGTTGCTATTGGTTCTATGGCCACTGGATGTAATCAGAATATAAATAGTCAAGATGTAAATAATAATAGTATTTATCAACAATTAAATGAAGAAAAATTAGATTCTAACACAACTGATATAAATGATCGTGCTGATTATTATGAGAAGTATGTGGATGATAAAATAGATAAAATGTCTGAATCTGAAAAACTTAATTATTATGTAAATATTAAAGTAAATTATAGTGGCAGAGAAAATTATAGTGGTGATGATATAATTTTTTTAAGAAATGACAATGTATATGAAGGAGATTTATATGATGGTGATGACTCTATTGGACTACCTCCTGGTATATATAGAGTTATTTCTGAAAAAGTTGATGGACATCAAAGTAATTTTGGAGAAATTAGTATACTTACACCTGGAGAAGATGTTACTTTGAATGTTGATTATAATTCTTATAAAGCAAGTATTTCTAGTGATGAAAAGACAAAATAAAATATTGGAGTTGGTCCAATATTTTTTATTTTATATCTTTTATGATAGTACCTTTTTTTACAATAGTTAATGTTGATTTACTAGGTATAAGAATATAACTGTCTCCTTCATTTCCATTTATATCTTTGTATGATTCTATTTCTACTGTAACTTTTTGATCATTATCAGTTTGACTAAGTACTGTATAATATGAATTATAATAACCATTTCTTTCATATACTTTTACTTCTTCACGATTAATTCTAACTGTTGGAATTTGTTTTAATTCTTTACTTACTTTAAACATCAAAGTAATAGTATTACCCTCTTCAGCATAATTTTCATTATAAATATTATCAGATTTTAATGTTACTTCTGTAATTTCTGGAGAAGTTTTGTCATTACTTGAATCTTTTGAGAATTTGTCAAACATAGATGTATTTTTATATAAAAAGAAAAGAAGAAATGCGATAAATAAAATTAATACAATTATAACTATAATATTAATAATGAGATTTTTTTTAGGATTAATTGTTTTAAACATAATATCTACCTTCTTATATATTTATGTTATCATTTTTATAGATTCTATACAAGAATGTTAATTTATTTATTTAGTTTTATGTATTTTTTTACAAAGTCTGTATCTATTTTTGACATTGATTCTTCTAATATTATCGGAAGATTTAAGTCATAGGCTTCATTTAAAAGTATCAGTTGAGCAAGACTTATTGACTCATATTTTCTTGCTAGTAAACTATCAAAATGTTCTTTGGTAATTATATCTTTTACTTGATACTCTCCACTATTTCCTGTTCCTCTTATTGGGTAACTTGTGTATCTAAAGTCATTTATTATTTCTTGTGGTAATATCAATTTTGTATCGTCAAATATTTGCATATTGTCATCTAAAATTATCGTTCCTGTTCTTTTGTAACTTTCATACACACTAGATGCAACTTTCGCAATACAAATGTAATGTGAACCATTTGTCCCAGCTCCACCTTGGTGATTACCATAATTTGAAGATGTAATTGCTCCATCTCTAAATACTGAATTTAAGTTTTCCATAGAACCTGTTGTATGAGAATAGTATGTATTAGGTATTTTATAATCGTGATTATTCAGAGTTTTTAAGTATTCCTCTATTTCTTGTTTATTAATAGAGATGTTTCTTCTATCTAAAATATTTTCTATTTTATACTTTGGAATATAAATACTTTTTTTATTTTCTTTTATTTTTTCTTTTTCTTTTACATATTTTTTAGCCTCAGAAAATAATCTTTTATCGTTATCATTATAGAAAAAGTCAAAGCTATTATCTTTTTTTCTTCCTATAAACCAATCTTCTCCAATATAACCTGATTTATATTTATTTTCTAAGTAATGATATTTTATACTATTTTGCAAGCAATAATCATAGTATATAGAGTTTATTCTTTCTTCTAAAGTATCTTCATCTATATCTTTAAATTCTTGTACTTTAGGTCTTTCATATAAATATATTGGCTCTACGTCATCTGTATCTAATTTATCACTATACTCTCCATATAATATTACTTGATTTTCACTAGAATCTTTTAGATAAAGTTCTTCTTTGCTACTTGGTTTAAACATATTATTACTTAGACTTTTCAAAGGTTTTAGATTGTCTATATATTTATTTTTTATATCTATTGGGTTTCTTCCTATAAGTACTAATTTTATTCCTTTATTTTTTTCTTGACGAGTTATTTCTGTTATTGTTTTAGCTGCTTGTAAGTATATTTCATATATTGCTAATTCAGGGTCTTTTACTTTTTCTATTTCTTCTGTTAACTCAATATTGTCAAAGCAAAGTACGTCTCCACATCTCCATACCCAGCTATAAGCAACTATTTTTCCATTTCTTGTAATTTTAAAGAATCTTCCATTAGGATTTATTGCTCCATGGCGAAGACAAGTTTGTGCCTTACCATTTGGAGTTAGACAACTTGATGCTTTTTTATTATCAGGCAATAGATATTTTCCAATACCATTAGATATTATTTCTTTATCATGTAAATCAACTAATTGATAGTCTAAGTTATTATATTTACCACGACAATCTGGAATAGATGATTTTAGTCTTTTTCGATATTCTTCATAAAGTTTTATTCCATTTAATTTTTCTAAGAAAGGTTCTCCTTTTGCAACATAGTTTAATCTTTCTAGGTTTTCTTCAATGTGAACATTATATGGAACAAGTAATTTCTTTATTGATTTGATTACTTTATTAATATTATTTAAAGTAGGCTTTTTCCCACTTACTAGTATTTTTTCAAATACAGAGATATAAGTTTCTAGTGAATAGTCTTCTAATATTTTATTCTTGTCTTCTTCTTTTAAATTTAGAATTAATTCTTTAAATGCTATATAAAAAGTATCAGACTTACCTTTTATATTATCAATTATTCCTTTCCAAGTATTAATATTATATTTTATAAGTTTTACTGTTGCATCATAATCTAATAAATCTAAGGAAATTAATATGTATTCGTCAAGTTTATTATTTACTGATTTATCTATTAGCATGTGAGTATAAGACTTTAGAGCCTCATCAATGAAAATTTTTTTATTAGATTTTTCAATCACAATATTATTTACTATTTCTTTTATATTTCTATATTGCTTTACACTATACTTTTCTATACTATTTATATTTACCATTTCTGGATATTGTAATAAGTCATTTGTTTTATAATTATGGATTAAATTTTTTCTGTTTTTTATGTCTAATATTTTATATATATTTTTATTTTGAATACCTCTTCTAAATATTCTTTCTAAATATTCTAAATCTTTATTTGTTAAAGTATCCTCATACTCTTTTAGAAATTCTTGTAAAAATAATTTAAAGCATAATAAAAACAAATAATTTTTCTTATTGTCATTATATGTTTCTTCTGATAAATGATTTATTGCGATTAAGTACTCATAACAATAAATTGTATCTATTTTGTTTACATTTATTTTTTCTATATTAAAATTAGTTATATTATTTTCTTCTAGAAATTTTAAAAATGAATCTTGAAATGGTTTTATCTTTTTAGGAGAGTCTTTAAAAGTAGGTTCTTCTTTTGTAATGATTTTTTTAAATATTTCTTTATTCTTAAGCAGTTTAATCCAAGTAGCTTTTGTTAGACGATTTGTTAATTTTATGTTGTTTAATTCACTTGTTTTTAGTACATGTAATAAATCATCTACTTCATAGTTATTTTTTAAACAATTTTGAATTATGTTAAATAAAGTAGCCTTATCTGTTTCAATCATTTGTCTATAATCAAATTTTTCTATCTTACCATATATATAATACTTTAAATCATCTTTAAAATATTTGTAAAAAATTTTTAATACATAGGGATTAACTTCACTCATTTTTGCTTCATAGTGCTTATCTTTATAGCGTGGTTTTACTTCCCATTCATTTATTTCCCAAATATCTGATAATTCATCAATATATCTAGATGGAACATAAAGAGTCTTTCTAATTTCTTTTCTTAATTTTTTATAGCTTCTCTTTATGATTTTTTCACATATATCAGGATTTTCCATATTCATACATAAATAAGCCAATTCTTCAGAAGACAATTTATCTTCGTATAATGTAAATATTTTATTAAAATAATTTTTTATTATATCTTCTTTAGTTATTCCATTAAAGCCCATTTTTATTCTATTTTTAATAGGTGAAAATTTATGTCTTTCTATATTAGTTTTTAAGTCAATAAAATAAAGAATATCTAAAAGTATTAATCTTATTCTTTCTGATGATAAGTCTGGTTTTTCATTAATTATTCTATCTAATTTATCAAGATATTTCTTATCTGGAACGTCTGTTTCTGAATATAATGTTGTTAGATAGTCTACAAACATCCCTTCTCTTTCAAATAGTCTTTCATCAAACATGTCTAGCAAAGATAACACCCCCTTAGCTATATTATTTCTTTTTTACTTTATTTTTCTTAGTAGTTGAACTTTTAATAACATCCCATAGTTCGTCACTTTCAAAAACTCCTAGTGTTTCTAAATCTAATATTTCTTTTATTACTGCTTCTAATTTTAATCTTTTTTTACTTAATATATCTTTCTTTTTACTTAATATTATTTTTTTATTTTGTTCTATAATTGCTTTTAATTCTTTATTTTTTAATTTTTTATATTCAACCTTATTAATTTCAATACCTATTTTTCCTAATAATTCTTCTTGCTCTTTTGTTTCTGCTATTAATGATAATAATTTATTTTCAAAATTTTCTAATTGTTTTGTAAGAGTTTCTTTATCATTTTCTTTTAAGCTAGATATTTCAGTAACAAAAATATCTTTGTTTTCTAATGTTAGTTCTGTCTTTATTTTATTTTCTAAGTCTTGTACTTTCAAGTTATATTTTTCTATTATTTGTTTTATTAACTCTATTTCATCTTTAAAATCATAATCATTTAAAACAGCAATCAAATTATTTAAACCATCTATATTATTTTTGCTAGTTAATATATTTATTTCTTTAGCAAATACTTTTCTTAATAAAGTATTATATTTGTCCCATATTAATTCAAATTCATTTTCTGTATTTTTAAGTATTGATTTTTTCATTAAAATAGCATTTAAGTTACTTTTTAATTCATAAATTTTTTCTTTATTTTCAACTAAGTAAGTTATATCAATCTTGTCAATTAATTTTTCTAATTCTTTTTTTAATATTTCTTCTTGCTTTATAATGTCTTCTAATGTTAAATTACCAATTTCTAGTTTACTTTCTAATGCTTGTTCTTCATTTGATAATCTATTAAACCATTCTTCGTTTGTATTTTTTGCTTCTTCTTTATATAACTTTAAAGCATCCTTTAAAGAATTATTGCCATTATCGGTACACGAAATATCAAATTCTTTTCCTAGAGCGTCTATTATTGGAATAATTTTACCAGTATATATTTCACTAGCAATTGCTGTATGAACAATACTATCTCCATCATCATCTTTTGTATTTACATCTAGATTATATTTTTTTGCAAGAGCAATTAATTTTAATATGAATTCTTGTGAATACGAATGGTCTTCTCCATCTTTATCAGTATATCCATATAAGGCTAGTTGAATAAAATTATAGCCTGTTCTTTCACCTTTATAGTTTACATCATAACCATTTTCTAAAAGTAAATTAACAAACTTTAATACTTTTTCTTCATCAAATTTATTTTGAACAGAAGCATGTAATAAATTACCATATTCATTTTTATCTTTTTTATTAAATCTTTTTGTAATTTCTTCATAAGTTATTTTCTCTATTGGTAATTCAAAAAAATTTATTACTGCTTCATTTAGTTCAGTTTGCATATTATCACCCGTTTTCGGATGTATTATAGCATAATTTCAAAAGAAAAAGAAGTAAACTTTGTGAATACCTCTTTATATTTGTTTTTTAAATTTTAATATTAAATTAAATCTATTTTTACATCTTCTTTTTTAGCCTCTTCTGCTACAAAGAATTCTTTTTCTTTACATCCTTTACTACCAGCAATTATACTATTTGGAAATACTTTAATCATTTGATTATAGTTTGATACATTTGAGTTGTATAGTCTTCTTGCTGCTTGTAAATGTTCTTCAACATCAACTATTGTTAATTGCAAAGTATTGTAATTTTCATTAGATTTTAATTCTGGATATGATTCTGCTAAAGCGTTAATTTTACTAAATTGACTATCCATTTGTTTATTTGCTTCATTCTTTTCAGAAATAGTCATATCTTTTCTTAATTCTATTGTTTTAAACATAGTTTCTTTTTCATGCTTAGTATATGCTTTAACTACATCAATCATTTTAGTTAATACATCATACCTTTTTGTTAGAGCAACATCAATTCCAGATGATGCCTCATCTATTTTTATTTTTGCTTTTTCTATATTATTTGAAACTGAAATTAACCATCCAATTATTATAACTACAATTACTATTAAAATTATTGCGATTATCATTACTACACCTCCTTTCAATATTAAATGTTATTTTGATTGTTCATATTTATTTGATTACTTATAGTTTGTTCGTTTACTACTTGTTGTTGGTTATTAATAGGATTTTGATTTATCGTATTATTTTCTTGTTGTGCCTCATTTGTTTGTTCACCATTAATACTTAATTTTTTGAATAAAGTATTATCAAGATTTAATTCATCAACAAACTGTGTAATAACTTTTATATCACCATTTGTTCTATTCAATTCTTTTTCTTCATTAATTTTAAATAGACAGTTTGGTGCTTCAAAAGAATCTTTATTATCATACAAACCTATATGTAGTCTGTTGTTTATAAAACAAAGTAAAAGTTTTCCTTTATTATTGTCATCTAATCTTTCAATCTTTTCCATTAAAGATGGTGTTAGTATGTAAAATGCCTCATGTTCACTTTGAGCGTAAACATTAAATCTTTTATTAAACGATTCACTTTCCATCTTGACGTTTTGATAATATGATTTGTCATCTTTTTTGGAAAATAGTCCTCTTTCCTTTACTCTATTATTACCAAATCCTTTTTGGGCAACTTGAACATTTGCTTTGAATTCTTTATTAAAATCAAATACCATCCATCTTCCTCTAAATATTGTTACATAATATGTTGTGGTATTTCCATCTGAATCAGTTGTCTCACGCTCTTCTTGAATATGAACATCTGCTTGGCTAAAAGCAACATCTTTATATTTTCCTGATATAAAATCATTTGATTTATATATATCTCCCATATACATCATATGAGTATCAGCAATCGTACTTCTTGGCATACCTGATTCTGGTTCATAATTTAAATCTGTAAATATTTCTTTAAGTCCCCTTAAAACAATGTATTCTTTATATGCTTTACTATACTTTTTTTTAGGACCTAATGTTAATAAAAGTGCTATAATAAATCCAATTATAATTGAAAAAATTAAAAAAACAATAAAATCTTCGTAAACTGTTGCTTTTGGAGGTATATAACATAATATTATTGCAAATATTATCATGCTTAAAAAAATTCTATTTCTATATTTTTTCCTTTTTTTCTCTAAATCATTAAGAGTCATATAAACACATCCTATACTACTATATGTTTTAAGTATAAGATTTTTTTTAAAGAAAAACAACTATTTATTTAAATTTGTAGAATTATTTACACTAAAAAAAAGAAAATTATTTTACTAATTTTCTTTCATATTTTATTTTGTCAACTCAGCTAATTTTTGTTTTTCTTCAGCAAGTTTTTGTCTATCCATTTCTACTATGTTTGCTGGTGCCTTATTAACATAATTTTCGTTTGATAATAATTTTTCACGTCTTGCAATAGATGACTTTAATTGTTCTATTTGAGCTTCTTTTTGAGCAATATCTGCTTCTGTTTCAATCTTTTCAAAGAATATTTGAGCCTTTATTCTATTAGAGAACACTTTATAAGCTTTAATTCCTAAAGGTTCATTTACTAGATTATCTTGAAGCTTTAACATTTTAACGATAAGTTCATTATCATCTTCTGTATCAAACATTACTTTCATATCTTTTGTAATATTATTTTCTGCTTTAACATTTCTGAATGTTTTAATAAATTCTATTTGATCATCTACTATTTCTTCTTCTTTCTCAAATACAAATTTCTTTGAGTATTTTGGATAACTTGAAATCATTATTGATTCTTGTTCTTTTACTGGTAACATTTGATATATTTCTTCTGTTACGTATGGCATAAATGGATGAAGTAATTTTAATATTCCTGTTAATATTGTACATAATACTGATTGGGTAGTTTCATCTTCACTAGTGTACTTTGCCATTTCAATATAGTAGTCACAGAAATAGTTCCATGTAAAGTCATAGATTGCTGTTCCAGCATTATTAAATTGGAATTTATCCATGAACTTCTTTACTTCATGAATAGTTTTTTCATATTTTGTTAAAATCCATTTATCTTCTGGTTTTAAATTATCTAATTTTATTTCTTTTAAGTTTTCAATATTCATTAATGTAAAACGTGATGCATTCCATAATTTATTTATGAAGTTCCATGTTGCTTTTATTTTATCTTCATCAAATTTCATGTCTGTTCCTGCTGCTACATCTGTTGATAAATAATATCTTAATGAGTCTGCACCATATTTTTCAATCATATCAAATGGATCAATTCCATTTCCTAAACTCTTTGAGAATTTTCTTCCTTGTTTATCTCTAATAAGTCCATGGATTAGACAATGTTCAAATGGTCTTTTTCCTAGTAATTCTTCTCCTTGGAATGTCATTCTATTAACCCAGAATGGAATGATATCATATCCTGTTACTAAAACATTATTTGGATAGTATCTTTCTACCATTTCATTTTGTTCTGGCCAACCTAGCGTTGCGAATGGCCATAGTGCACTAGAGAACCATGTGTCTAATACGTCTTCATCTTGCTTCCATCCTTCACCTTCTGGAGCTTCCATTCCAACATATACTTCTTCTCCTCTATACCAAGCAGGAATTCTGTGTCCCCACCATAATTGTCTTGAAATACACCAGTCATATGTTATTTCCATCCAATGATTCATTGTTTTTTCATAACGAGTTGGTACAAAGTGAACTTTTGTATCTTTATCTTTTTGATTTTCTAAAACTTTATCAGCTAATGGTTTCATTTTTACAAACCATTGTTTTTTTATCATTGGTTCTACCATTACACCTGTTCTTTCACTATGTCCTACTTCATGAACGATTGGTTCTACTTCTAATAATAAACCAGCTTCTTCTAAATCTTTCAATAATTCTTCACGACATTCTTCTCTAGTCATTCCTTGATATTTTTCAGGACAATTTTCATTCATTGTCGCATCATCATTCATGATTTGAATTCTTTCTAGATTATGTCTATTTCCTACTTCAAAGTCGTTAGGGTCATGTGCTGGAGTAATTTTTACTGCTCCTGTTCCCTTTGTCATATCTGCATGTTCATCAGTAATTACTGGTATTTTTTTATTTACAATTGGAAGAATAACATTCTTTCCAACAAATTCTTTATATCTTTCATCTTCTTCATTTACAGCTACTGCAGTATCTCCAAACAATGTTTCTGGACGAGTTGTTGCAACATCTATAAATTTATCACTATCTTCTAGTTTATACTTTAAATGATAGAAGGCACTTTTTTCTTCTTTATAAATAACCTCTTCATTTGATAGTGCTGTTTGAGCTGCTGGGTCCCAGTTAATTATTTTTTCTCCACGATAGATTAGTCCTTTATTGTAGTAATCTACAAATACTTTTTTAACTGCTGTTTGTAATCCTTCATCAAGGGTAAATCTTTCTTTAGAATAGTCTAGAGAAATACCTAATTTTGCCCATTGTGCTCTAATAATTTCAGAATGTTCTTTTGTCCATTTCCAGCACTCATCTAAGAATTTTTCTCTTCCAACTTTATGTTTTTCTTCTCCTCTATCTTTTAGTCTTTTAACTACTTTTGCCTCAGTTGCGATTGCAGCATGATCCATTCCTGGTAACCATAATGCATCGTATCCTTCCATTCTTTTATATCTAATAATTATATCTTGAATAGTAACGTCCCATGCATGTCCTAAATGTAGAACTCCTGTTACATTTGGAGGAGGAAGAACTATACAAAATGGTTTCTTACTTGTATCTCCTGATTTAAAATAGCCCTTTTCTTTCCAATCTTCATATTTATTTTCTTCTACTTCGTCATGATTATATTTTTTTTCCAACATTGTTATCTACCTCTTTTCTATATAAAACATTTTTTCTTTTTATTTCTTTATTTATTTCTGGTAATCCATAAATTTGTTCTGATTCTTCATCATCACTATTTACAGAAAATGCTCCAATTAAATCATTATGTAAAAGTTCAAATTTATTATATTCAAACCATTCTATTTGTCTATCAGTTACAACTTTTGGTATATAGAAAATTGCTGTTTTTTGATCATCAATTGTTTTTAATATTAAGTGACCGTCTCTTGCTAATTGTTCTGGAGCATATTGATAATCATCATTTGTAAAACTATATCCTAAGTTGAATTTTTTCGAAAAATCAATAAATGCTTCTAAATGACTTTTCTCAATGTTTTTTGTATACTCATCAAGTAATATTTGATTTTCATCAGGAATTATAGTAACTTTTCCTCTTTCTATCATATTATCCCCTCTTTCAATATTCTTAATATATCAAGCCATGAGTAGACTCGTACTGCTCCAATAGTTTCTAACTCTTCATCTGTTATATTTTTATTATGCCATGCATCAAATAATATTTTTTTATTAAGATGTGTTAAATTATTTAGTCTATCATCTATACCAATATCTGCTTCTATAATATTTTTATTTGTTGTGAAAATATATTTTTCTGGTTTAATAAATGGTAATTTTTCTTTTAAATAATTATATTTATTTGCTAGATTATTACCACTAGCATCAATCATACCATCTTTCCATAAGTAAGACGTCACTATATAAATATCATATATTTCATTTAATTCTTTTAGTACTTCATAACAATTATCTTTTAGCTCTGCATTCTGATATAAATTTTTTTCATTTAAGAATTTCCAAAATTGTTCTTTGTTTTCAGTTACTAAATTTTGCAGGTAAAAATCTGTTTGTTCATCAAGTTTATAATTTGTATTTTTAAATTCATTTATATATTCTAATATAAGTGGGTCTGTTATACAATTATCCATATCTATTAATAATCTTTTCATGATAATCTCCTTTCAAAAAATAAAAACTATTCATCCAAAGGACGAATAGTTCGTGGTACCACCTTAATTTCTACACAAGTAGCTTAATATTTTTAACGGAATTAACCGGAATTATTTACTTAATTTCAATAACTATGCTCCTCTGCTACCTTCAATATTTTACTTTGTCCATTTACACCTACCATGAACTCTCTATAAAAGTAATAATATTTACTCCTCAGAATCACTGCATCTGCGATTTATTATATATTAATTTTCTTGATTTATCAATAGTTTTTGTCTTTTTATGTTTTCTAAATACTTTTGTTCTTCTAAATTTAAGTAACCTTTAAATATTATTTTTTTTATTTCTGAATGATTAAATACACATATTGTGTCTGATCTTATTGTTCCTTCTGGATACATGCAACCACAATAGTCAAATATATGGTCTGGATATTCTAGTGTACTTACTAAGTATCCTGTAATCATTAATTTTTTTGAACCATTATTTAAAAGAACTATACTTCCTAATGGTAATAAATCTTTATTCATTATTCATCATCATCCTTATAAAAAAAGTCATCTGTTTCGTCATAAAATTTATCAAGATTATCTTTATCTCTTGAAGATGCACGATATCTTTGATTATCTGCATAATCTATATCTAAATCTTGTAACGTAGTTCTTGTCTCACTTGCAAATGAGGCGTTTTCTAAAGAATTATCTCTGTATTCTCCTTCTAATTCAATATCTCCATCATCACTATATACTTTATTCGGTTTTCTTTTTTTCTTTTTAGTTTTCCTATCATCTATTATGACTGCTCCTATTGCTCCTGCAATTCCTGATGCTGCTATTCCAAGACCAATCGGTACAGTGTTGTATGGAGTATTTGATTCTAAGTTTTGCGTCTGTTCTGTTCCATTATATGGTATCGTCGTAATATTTGAGTTTGACTGATCAGAGTAAACTGATGAGATTCCTGAATCTCCAACAGATGATGCCATATTTTTTCTCAAATTAATATTATATTTGTTTTCAATAACACTAAGTCTATTTGATACTGAATTAAATTCCGAACTTGTTCCATTATGTTCTTTTAAGAAATTTAACTCTTCTTTTAAATTTGCAAGTGTATCAGCATCATTTTTGTCCATATTATATTTATTCATATATCTTGTTGATAAATCACTTACGTTAGATTGTCTTTCAGCAATGTTACTTGATGCTAAACCAGTTACTTTAGAACCCGTTTGTTCTTGTCTCCAAATAGACATATCTTTTTCTACCAATTGTTCTTTTTCTACTTGACTAATATTGCTATTTTCGTATTTATTAAATAAATCTTGTTGCCATTCTTCTTCTGATTTGTAATTTGCTGGATAATCACTTAGATTAGTTTTTACCATGAAGTTCTTTATTGAGTCATCTATGTTATTGTTAAATTCTAAAATATTATTAGATATTTTTAGATTAGTATTTGTATTTAACAAGTGATTTATATTTTGACTAGCTGAAGTATCTTTATAAATATTAGTTAAATCTTTAATATCTGTATCTTTTATCTCTTCAATATTTGAGAATTTTTCTAATGTTAAATTAAGTGAATCTTTTAAATTAGTTATTTCTTTTTTTGTGGTTTCTAAAGTTTTATAGATTGAGTCTATTGAATCTTTGTAATTTATAATACAATTTCCATGTTCAAAGTTAGTATCATTTATTGTTTTTTCAATATCTTCAATATATTGAATTAAATCAGTATTATTTATGCAATTTTCTATAGATGATAATGTTTCTAATGAATTAGATATTCTTTCTAAATCAATACATCCTGTATATCCTTTTGACATATTATTCTCCTAAATAGCTTTTACTATTTCTTTTCTTTCTTCAAGTCTTCTAATAATTCTATTTGTCTGTTCTTTTGATGTTTGTTTTTCTTCTTCTATTTTTGTATCTAATGCATTTACTAACTGATTTTTTTCTATTTTCTTTTGTTCTTCTGTTGCATTTTCTATTTGTAATTTTAAGTTTTCTATAATACTTTTTATTTCATCAATATTATTTAATATATTTAAGGCCATTTCATTTGCTGGTGAGTGTCCTAATATATTTATTGATGATTTATCAAGGCCTCCATTAATTACTTCATATTTTAAATTTTCATATATTACTGGATTCATATAAGCGTTGAATTCATTATATGAGTCTGTCACACTATCTATAACTTTTTCTGGATTAACTATATCAGTAACATCAGTTTTCCATGTAATCCAATCTACTTTAGACATTTTTATACCACCTCTTTATTATTCTATAATTATTATAAATTATTGAGTTATTTTAGTCAATTATTCAAAAAAAGAAAGCCTATGCTTGGCTTTCTTGTACTTTTTTACGTTCTAGTTCTTTTAAACCTTCTTTTACCTTTTCAGATAATTCTTTTTGCATTTCTGTTTCATATCCTTTGAAGCAAATTCTTTGAATTTGATCGTGGTTAAATGCAATTACTTGTTTACTATTAAGTTCACCTTCTGGATATAAACATGCTCCATAGTCATACATTTGATTAGCACCTTCTATTTTTCCACTCTTATCATAGATATCACCATTTGGAATAATACAGTAACTTGTAATCATTACTTCTTTGGTACCTTCTTTTAATAATACAACTGTTCCGATTGGTAAAAATTTTTCTTCTATTTCCATTTTAATCCTCCCTTATCTATTGCAAATCAGCAAGTTCATCACTTGATCGTGCATCATATTTTTCTGAACTTGTTGCTTGATAACTATAATCATCATCGTCATCTAAATAACCTTCGTTATCTGATGAATCATCATATTGAATATCAACTGAATCGTCTCCTGACCATTCATCTGTGTCGAATTCATCCTCATCTTCACCATTATCATTGTTTTTCTTTCGATCCATATAAGCTTTTGCTCCAATTCCTGCAGCAGCAGCTGCTGATAGTCCTGCAGCAATTGGTATTACTGCACTTGCTCCACCACTTGATGAAGATGTAGTTACTGGTGATGGTGTTGATGGTATCTTTGTATACTTACTTCCTTTTATAACATCTTCTATTGAAGCAGTTCCTTCTGTTAACGTATCCTTTATATCATCTAAGCCAGAAGTAGTATCAGTTGTTCCATCTATTGGTAATGTTGAGTTATCCTCTGTGTAACCACCTGTTCCAGTATATCCTCCTCCTGTGTGATATGTTCCTCCTGTTGTTGTAGTTGTTGTTCCAGGATTTGTACTTGGAGGTGTTGTTACTGTTGTTGGTGCTGAGGTTGGTTGTACACTTGTTGGAGGAGTTGTTACTGCTGTTGTTGGTACTGCAGTTGTTGGAGGAGTTGTCATTGCTGTTGTTGGTGCTGCAGTTGTTGGAGGAGTTGTTATTGCTGTCGTTGGTGCTGCAGTTGTTGGTGGAGTAGTTACTACTGTTGTTGGTGCTGTTGTTGATACTGAACTGTCACTATATTGTGCAATACCAGTGTCACCTGATGCACCTCCTCCGCCACCAACAGTTCCGGTTCCACTAGGATATTGTTGAGTTCCAGTAGAACTTTGTTGACTAGTAGAATTATCATTTGAGTTGCCATTATCATCTGATGGACTACTTCCATCATCACTACTATTAAATTGATCATTTGCTTTTTCATTATTTGCGGCATTATATATTGCTGCTGCTCCACCTACGGCTGCAGCTCCTGCGATTACAGGATGTTTCTTGACTGCGTCAGTAGCTTTATTTAATATTCCTTTAGTACCCTTTGATGCATCTGCAGTTACATCTTCTAATACTTTCTTTGCTGCCTCAAGTTCGTCTGTAGGTGTTGATATTCCATTTCTTCTTTGATAATCAAAGAATTCTTTATCTGGAGTGTCTGCTAAAGCTGAATTTTCAGCTGTTGGTGCTCCATTATCTGATGCTTTTTTAAATAATTCTTCTGACTTTTGAGCATTTTCTGCTGCTTTTTGTTCTGCGGCTTTTGCTCCTTCATTTCTATATGCCATCCATTCGTCGTCTGGTGTACTTGCAAATGCTGAATCTTCTGGACCGCTTGGTGCTCCATTATCTGATGCTTTAGTTCTTAAACTTTCTGCATTCTTTGCATTTTCTGCTGCTTTTTGTTCTGCAGCTTTTGCTCCTTCATTTCTATATGCCATCCATTCGTCGTCTGGTGTATTTGCAAATGCTGAATCTTTTGAACTGCTTGGGGCTCCGTTATCTGACGCTTTCTTAAATAATTCTTCTGACTTTTGAGCATTTTCTGCTGCTTTTTGTTCTGCGGCTTTTGCTCCTTCATTTCTATATGCCATCCATTCGTCGTCTGGTGTACTTGCAAATGCTGAATCTTCTGGACCGCTTGGTGCTCCATTATCTGATGCTTTAGTTCTTAAACTTTCTGCATTCTTTGCATTTTCTGCTGCTTTTTGTTCTGCAGCTTTTGCTCCTTCATTTCTATATGCCATCCATTCATCATCTGGTGTGTTTGCAAATGCTGAATCTTTTGAACTGCTTGGTGCTCCTCTGTCAGCTGCTGTCTTAAATTGTTCTGTTGCCTTTCCTTTTGTTACACCTTGTTCTGCTACTTCTGATGTTGTTTTCTTTGCTCCTGCTTCTGCTGTTTCTGATGTTACTTTCTTTCCTGTTGTTGTTAATGACTCTGAAGTTGTTTTTGTTGATACATCTATACCATTTTTCTTTTGATATGCTTTAAATTCACTATCTGTAGCATCTGCCAAAGCTGAGTTATTTGCAGTTGGTGCTCCTCTGTCGGCTGCTGTCTTAAATTGCTGACTTGCCTTTTCCTGATATGCTTTTAAATCTGTATCTGTTATGTTAGAGAAAGCTGATTCATTTGCACTTTTTGGTGCTCCATTTTCTGATGCTTTATTAAGTATAGAATCAATTTCATCAATTCTATTATCTATTTGACGATTTGCTTCATCATATCCTTTTAAGCTATCTGGTTTTGCGGTTGTTTTTTCTTGAATTAATTTTTTCTGTTCTGTATTTAAATTTTTACTTTCAACCAATGTCTTTCTCTCTGAAAGTAAATCTGACTGTTGTTGTTTTATATCCACTTCTGTTCTAAATTGTTCTGTTGCCTTTCCTTTTGTTGCACTTTGTTCTGCTACTTCTGATGTTGTTTTCTTTGCTCCTGCTTCTGCTGTTTCTGAGGTTACTTTCTTTCCTGTAGTTTCTGCTGTATCTGTAATAATTTTCTTTTCTGATGTTTCAATTGCTTCTGATCCTGCTTTTCTAGCAGTTACTGCTTTTTGTTCTGCAACTGTAGCAGCATTGTCAACTACTGCTGGTGCTTGGAAATCTGTTGTCTTTCTAAATTGTTCTGTTGCCTTTCCTTTTGTTGCACTTTGTTCTGCTACTTCTGATGTTGTTTTCTTTGCAGTAGATGTTGTTTTTTCAATTGCAGATTTGTTTGGCGTTGTCACTTTTGCTCCTGTTGATGATTCTGATGTTAATTTTTTACCAGTTGATTCTGCAGTATCTGTCATAACTTTCTTTTCTGATGTTTCTACAATTTCTGTACTTGTCTTTTTTGCACTTGCTGCTTTTAAAGCATCTGCATCTTTTTTCATGCTTTCAACTGCTTTTGATGCTTCTTGCTTTTGAAGACTAGCTGCATCTCTTGCCTTTTGAGCAGCCTTTTGCTCAGATGCAGTAGTTGCATTTTTTAATCTTTCATCTGCAACTTTGAAAGCATCTTCTGCTTTAGTAACTTGACTTTGAGCTTTTTCTACTTGTTTATTAGCTAAAGATATAATTTTTTCTTCATTTCCAGATTTTAAAGTTTTTTCAATTAATTCTTGATTTGCTGTGGCATATTTTTGTTCTGCTTTTTCTACTGACTTACTTGCCATTTTATTTGCAAGCGTTCCTTCTGTTGTATTCATTAGCTTAGTTTCTTTTGCTGCTAATTTTTCTTCTGCCTTTAGTGCTTTTGTTTCTGCTTTTTGAAGTGAACGTTCTGTTAATTTCTTGCCTACAGTAGTTTGTGATAATTTTTCTGTTGCAGCACTAACTTTATTTGTTGCAGCTTTAACAACTTTTGTATTTGAAACTTTTTCAGTTACTTTCTTTATACCTGGTGATGCTACTTTAAACACAACATTGGCAGCGACGGCGGTTGCTGCTTCTTTGGCAGCCGATTTCAAACCATCCTGTGACGCTGCTTGATTCAATGTTTTTCCAGAACGTAGTCCTTTTTGAGTTCCTTGTCCAAAACCTGAAGCTGCACCTACTGCAGCATCTACTACCATAGATCCTCCTGGTAAAGCTACATATGTTGCTACAGTTCCCGCAAATTTTCCGAATTTTGCTGCCTTACTATTTTCATTATAACCTTTTCCACCACTTATTGTATTACCAACTGCTTTTCCTACTTCGTATGACCAGTCTTTGGCAACAAATTCTGAAATTTTACTCTTTGCTCCATCAAATCCTAATGCTCCTGCACCTAATCCAACTAGCGTTGCTCCGGCATCTACAAAACCTTCAAATACTCCTGTTACACCTTGAGCGATTCCTCCAAAAAGGTTTCCAAAGAAACTACCTTTGTCATCATTAGCAGCTCTATCGTAGTCTTCAAGTTGTGATTTTTGTGCAATTAGAGATGCATGAATTTGCTCTATAGAACTTGTATCAAAGTTATCACACACTGATGTTGGTATACTTTCAACCAATGTTCCTACTCCAACTTGACTATTTATGTTTGAAATTGCACTTTTAAGTTCTGATTTAATATTTGCAATTTCTGATATAAGACTTTGTGCTGAACCTATTACACTTTCTAATTTCTCAGTATCCCCTGTTACAATATCTGCCATTGTATTACTCCCTTCTATATTTCTTGAACTTGTGTTACACCAGAACATCCAGCTGCACTTGAGTGTGCTTCTGTATTGTATTGTACCTGTAACTCATCGTGCTTCTTTTGGGCAGCACTTGCTAACTCGTCAAATGATTCCGTTATTTTACTAGCATTATTGATACTTTCCTTCAACTCTTCAACGCTATCAAATCCGGTTACACCTTCCATTTGTACAGCGGCACTATAATCACTTTCAAGTTTACTTATATTATTGATTAATGATGCTGTTGAACTTTCTATTATTGATCTTGCTGCTTCAATAGCACTTTTTATTGCACTAGGGTCGATTTGTGAATTTGCATTTTTTGCTGGGATTCCACAAAGCGTCTCACCTTTTTCATTATACCCTTTATATGTATGTGGATATGTATCATTTATTGACATAGTTTTACACTCCTTTTTATACTTATGCAATGCATAAGAAACAGAGAAATAATACTTCCTATTTCTCTTCTTCCTATACATTGCATTTCGCAATGTATTCTTTTATTATTGTTCTTGATCGTATGATAATGCTTGTTCAACAGCTAATCTTAAGTTTGTTGCAGATAATTTCATATCTTCCATTGCTGCTGGTACATCAGCACTATAATATCCTTCCCAGTTTTCTCTTACTGTTTCTGACCAAGTTGTTTGAATTCCTGATGGAATTGTATTTTTAAATGCAGTATCTAATGTTTGCATATTTTCTTGCATTGTTGAAATAATGCTGTCGATTTGTGATGCATCATCAGTTGCTGCTCCTGGATTAATTGTAATATTCATAATACCATTTTCTCCTTTCTATATTTATTAAAAAATTAATGCATTCCAGATTTAAGGTCACCAATCATAGTACCAAACTTAGTAGTTTGTAGACCCATGTATCCTTCTGCTTCTTCGATTGTTTGTGTAATCTTATTTAATGTATCTTGTTTTGCTTGGAATTTAGCTAATAAATCGTTTGCTGGATCTCCTTGAATATCACCACTTGTGATTTCTTCAATTAAGTTAGTTAATCTAGCTAAATTTGATTTGTATTCTTGTCCAGCTGTTTCTAAAGCATTCTTTAATGTTTTTAATGCTTCTTCATCTACGTGAATTACTGACATATTCTTTTCACCTCCTATTATGTTTTAAGAATATAGTTCAATTCTACGAGTACCGAACCCATATCCTATAAATTTATTTTATTATTTTTTTATATCTTTTTCAAGTATTAGAAAAAAATATACAAATTTTTTACAGTATCATTTTATAAAAAAAAGAAAACCTATTCTTGGTTTTCTTCTTCTGGTTTCATTTTTGATATTTCTTCTTTTACTTGTTCAAAACTTTCTTTTAAAAATTTATTATATTCATCGTGAATTGGTGTTGAATATCCTGGATAACATATTTTTTCTATTTGGTCGTGATTAAATCCTAAAATTTGTTCACTTGATATTAATCCTTCTGGATATGTACATCCTCCATAATCATAAATTTTACCAATTCCACTAACTTTTTTATCACCTTCATAAACAGTACCTTGTGGCATCAATCCATAACTTAAAATCATTACTTCTTTTTTACCGTTTTTTAATAATACAATTGTACCAATTGGTAAAAATTTTTCTAATTTTGTTTGTTCTTGCATATTAATCCTCCTAATTATTGTAAATCTGCTAGTTCATCACTTGATCTCGCATCATATTTTTCTGAACTTTCTTGTGATTGATAACTATAATCATCATCAGCATCTAAATAGTTTTCATTATCTGATGAATCATCATATTGAATATCAACTGAATCGTCTCCTGACCATTCGTCTGTGTCAAATTCTTCTTCATCTTCACCATTATCATTGTTTTTCTTTCTATCCATATAAGCTTTTGCTCCAATACCGGCTGCTGCAGCTGCTGAAAGTCCTGCAGCAATTGGTATTACTGCACTACTTCCTCCACTAGATTTTTGAGTTGTAACTGGTGTTGGTGTTGATGGTATTTTTGTATATTTACTGCCTTTAATTACATCTTCTATAGAAGTAGTACTATCGTTTAATGTATCTTTTACATCCTCAAGACCAGTTGTTGTATCTGTTGTAGAGTCTGTTGGTAATGTACTATTATCACCTATATATCCACCTGTTCCAGTATATCCTCCACCTGTATGGAATGTATCTCCACCTGTTGTTGTGGTTGTTGTATTAGGCGTTGTTCCAGGCGTATTTATAATTGTTGTTGGTGCTGATGTATCTGGTGCTGTTGTACCTGGTGTACTTGGACCAGCACTTGTTGTTGGTGCTGACGTATCTGGTGATGATGTATCTGGTGCTGACGTGTCTGGTGCTGTTGTACCTGGTGTACTTGGGTCTGTAGTAGTTGTTGGTGCTGATGTATCTGGTGTTGTATCATCTGTTCTAAATTGAGTAGAACTATCACCTGATGGATTACCTGTCGGAGTAGAATCATCATATGATGATTGTGAGCCTCCAGGATTTGTATTTCCTGGATCATATCCATTATCACCACTTGGATCATATGATGGCGTTGAGTCATCATTTCCATTATACTCATCAATAGATTGGAATTTTGATTCTGTTTCTCCCGTGTAATTTAAATCGTTATTAGTGGCTTTCCTTGATTGGAATTGATTTGAAGCAATATCTGAATTTATTCCAAGATTTACTGCTCTATCAACTGCATTTGTAGTTCCTCCTAATGCAGATTCTGCCACTACCCTTGCTGCTGAACCGGCTGCTACTCCACCACTTGATGTTGTAACACCTGCAGCAACTGCTTTTACTCCTAGTGTAGCTGCGTCACCTGTAGTTCTTGCTGCTCCACTTAAAAGTTTTCCTAACTTAGTACCTTCATGTGTAGTTGTATTTGTAACTTTATTAGTTGCTTTTGCAAGAATAGACTTGTCTGTGAAATTTTCTACTAAACTATTCTTAGCACCTGAAGCTGCATTTAAAACTTCTTTAGAAGATCTAACTAAATTTTGACCAGTTCCCTTTACAACACTTTCAAGTTTTCCTGCTCCTGCTTGATGCAAGTCAATGATTGTATTCATATCAGCTTTACCTTTTCTCATAGCTGCTTTTGTTACTTTATCATTATATCCACCTGATGCTTTAATATTTTCTACTGCTTGTTCTTTTGCAGTAGTTGCTTGTTCAGCTGTCATTCTTCCATTTGAAACTGCTTCATCAATTTGTTTATTAGCAGATTTAATTCTACTTCTTTCTCCAAGTTTACCAGCACCATAAGCAATGGCTGCTTCTGTTGTACCTTGAATAGCACCTTGAAGAGTAGATGCTTCCAATCCTTTACCGGATTGCAATCCAGTTTGAGTTCCTTGTCCAAATCCACTAACCCCTGCTACTAATGTACTACTGTTTGTAGTTGATGTTAAAATGCTTGTTGCTTTATTTGCAAATTTTGCGGCTTTGGAAACATTTCCTACTTTTCCTGCTACTGATGCAGTTTGATATGCTTTACTTGCTCCTGATATATATCCAGCCATAGTTGCATATCCTAAAGCTTTTCCTGCTCCATTTACTATTGATGCTGCCCCACTATCTTTTGTTACAGCACTATATTTCGATGCCCAAGAGTTTGATGTTAATGGACTCATTAATGCTCCTGAAACATCAAATTTAACAGCTGACTGTAATGCTTTTGATGCTGCTGTATCTTCATGTGTCCATAGCTTTGGAACATTTGTTACCCAGGCACCAGCTGTTAGTACTGCATCTCCGACACCTTCAAAAACGCTTAAAAATCCTTCACCTAATTTCCCTGTAAGTAATGATAATGTTCCTCCAACTTTTTGAATAGCACTACCTTTGTTATATTCATCTATTTCTTCTACTTTTTGATTTATTTGTGTTATGACTTCATTTACACCATTTTCTGTATACTCTATAACTGAATCAAATGCACTACTTTCTACATGTCCAACATATTGCTCAAATCCAGTACAACTTTGTAATTGTTTTACTGCTTCTTGAACTTTTTCTTTTACTTCTTCAACTTGACCACCAGATGATACAATTGCATTTAGCTGTTGTATTGCCTCATTGATTTTATCTTCATCTTTGTAAATACCATTTCTTCCTGTAAGCCAAGTTGTAAAGCTATTCCACATTCCCATAAACTTCCTCCTATATTATTCTGCACTTTGTGCCTCTGCATTTACTTCTTGTCGTGTTTTTTCATTTAATTCCTCTTGCTTTTCATTGTATACTTCTAAAGCTCTTTTTTTTGCTTCTTCTATTGTTGCACTCATTGCTTGTTCTGGCAATGTCTTTATAAAATTACTGACCTCTTCAAGTATAGGTTGCATATTTTTATCAGCAACGCTTAGTGCTTCTGAACCTATTTGAACTTTATTTATTGCATCTGAAATGTCTTGCATTCCATCATTTGCAACTGTCATAATATTGTCACATGCACTTTCAATACTTTTATAATCTATTATAGTACTTGCAGATGGTGCCGTCTTTGATATGGTTTTTCCTGATTTTGTTGTAGCATAATATGTTCTTGCATCTGTCATTCCAGCCATTTTTTCACTCTCCCTTAATACTTATGCAATGCATAAGAAACAGAGAAATAATACTTCCTATTTCTCTTCTTCCTATACATTGCATTTCGCAATGTATTCTTTTATTATTGTTCTTGATCGTATGATAATGCTTGTTCAACAGCTAATCTTAAGTTTGTTGCAGATAATTTCATATCTTCCATTGCTGCTGGTACATCAGCACTATAATATCCTTCCCAGTTTTCTCTTACTGTTTCTGACCAAGTTGTTTGAATTCCTGATGGAATTGTATTTTTAAATGCAGTATCTAATGTTTGCATATTTTCTTGCATTGTTGAAATAATGCTGTCGATTTGTGATGCATCATCAGTTGCTGCTCCTGGATTAATTGTAATATTCATAATACCATTTTCTCCTTTCTATATTTATTAAAAAATTAATGCATTCCAGATTTAAGGTCACCAATCATAGTACCAAACTTAGTAGTTTGTAGACCCATGTATCCTTCTGCTTCTTCGATTGTTTGTGTAATCTTATTTAATGTATCTTGTTTTGCTTGGAATTTAGCTAATAAATCGTTTGCTGGATCTCCTTGAATATCACCACTTGTGATTTCTTCAATTAAGTTAGTTAATCTAGCTAAATTTGATTTGTATTCTTGTCCAGCTGTTTCTAAAGCATTCTTTAATGTTTTTAATGCTTCTTCATCTACGTGAATTACTGACATATTCTTTTCACCTCCTATTATGTTTTAAGAATATAGTTCAATTCTACGAGTACCGAACCCATATCCTATAAATTTATTTTATTATTTTTTTTTGATTTTATCAAGTAAAAATGCATATACTTACTTTTTCCTGCAATATATACAACTTTTTTTACATATACTTTTATCTTCTTACATAAACTATATAGATAATATTATTAACAAAAATGTAAATATAACATAATTTATATTAGATATTGATAAGAGGTGGATGCTATGGATGGAAATAATTGTATGAAGAATTTACTTAAATACATTTGTCTATTACAAGATAATTCTACTAATAACTGCAATCGTTTATGTAGTAACAATTACAATACTCGTGTACTACAAATTTATAAAAAGAATGGCGAATTGCTAGAAGTTAATGATTCTACATATTATAGAGTAATGAGTGTTAAAAATAATTGTTGTACCCTACTTCTACTTAGTTTAAATAATTCAACATTTAGTTCTTTAAATGAATTTATTACTATATCTACTAATTGTATTAGTGCTATTAGATGTTATGAAGATATCATTCTTAACTTTTAGAAAGGAGGGATAAAATGAATAATAATTCTAATGAGAAGTGTTGTAATTGTATCTATGATATTTTAAAGAAAATATTACTACTTCAAAAACAAGACTTTGATTGTGATAATTATGTAGGATGTGATAAACCTTTTCTAGGACCAGTTACTACTAGTGTTTGCTACAATACTCGTCCAATTATGTTATACAATTGTTGTAGTGGTAATCCTTGGAGTTTCAATATAACAGTTAATAATGAAACAGTTGCAAGTAATGTACTTAGAGTTGAAAACTGTGATGATTGTTGTTGTACATGTAGAATTCTTTATTTAAATACTACAACTAATGAGTATACTAGTACTAATGAATTTGTTACACTAGATTTAAGTTGTTGCGGTGCTATAAGATGTCTTAGTGATACTTATATAGACTTATGTTCTTAATTTAGATTCTAGACTTCTCCTAATTGGAGAAGTTTTTATATTAAAAAAAATATCATTAATTTGATATTTTCTTTAACTCTTCTATTTCATCTAAATATATTACTTCATTATCAAGAGTAGTTATTTTTCTTTTTGTTCTAGCAACCAAATAGGTATCATATTCTTTATCTTTTGTTTTTATATATACTCTTATATTATATGGATAACCTGTTTTTTTAAATATACTTTGTAGGGTATTTTCTATTTTTTCATCTACTACTTCTTTATTTATAACTTTGTTATCTATGGTTATGTTTTTTGTTATTTCTTTGTTATTTTCTAAATAACAGTATTTTTTATTATTATTTTTTGGACTAGACATCTGATTTTTATATATTCTTGGTAATTTTTTCATAATTGCTCCTTTATATATTTTATGAATTTTGTTAATAAAAATACGTAGTTTTTGATATAATATTAAAGGAGGAGGTAATTTGTATTAAATATAAAGTTAATTACGGAATATTAATACCAATTATTCTTTTATCTGTAATAAGTATTTTTACAATTTATAGTGCTTTAACTTATACTTCTAGTACTCTTGGTAATTTAGCTCTTAAACAAGCTATGTGGTATGGTATAGGTTGGATTTTAGTAATTATTTTAATTAAACTTAAAAATGAATATTTATATAGACATACTTGGATATTATATATTATTGGTAATGTTTTATTACTTGGACTATTGTTGTTTGCAACACCTATTAATAATAGTAGATGTTGGTATGTAATACCTGGTATTGGAAGTATTCAACCTAGTGAATTTATGAAGATATTTTTAATGCTTATTTTAGCAACTATGATTCATAATTTTAGAAATGATTATGATAATCCTACTATGAAGGAAGAGTTTCATTTTATATTAAAGACCTTTATTATTGTTTTAATTCCATCTATTCTTACATTTTTACAACCTGATACTGGGTGTGTATTTATGTATTTAGTAATTTATATTTCTATGATGTTTGTTAGTGGAATTAGACTTAGATGGTTTGCAATTGCATTTTTAATTATTTTTTGTCTACTTGGAAGTGTTTTCTTGCTTTACTTTTTTAAAGAAGATTTGTTTATTAAGATTTTTGGTAGTTCTTTTTACTACCGTTTAGAGAGAGTTTTTAATTGGCAAGAAGGTTCTGGGTTACAACTTGAAAATGCTTTAGTTGCGATTGGGTCAGCTGGTTTTTTTGGACATGGTTATAATAATACACCTATTTATTTTCCAGAATCCTCAACTGACTTTATCTTTGCAGTTTTTGCATCTAATTTTGGTCTATTTGGAGTTATTATACTTCTTGGTATAATTCTTTACTTAGATATAAATATAATTATGCTTACTAGAAGGAAAATACATGATACAGATAAATTTATTGTTGCAGGGATTCTTGGTATGTTAATATTTCAACAAATTCAAAATATTGGTATGACTGTTGGTTTACTTCCAATTACAGGTATTACATTGCCTTTTGTATCTTATGGAGGATCTAGTTTACTGTCATATATGTTAATTGTTGGAATATTACTTAATATTTCTCTAAAGAAATCTACTACTTATAAGTATAGATAAGAAAGATGAAAAAATACGTTTTTTGGAACGTATTTTTTTTAACGATGAGTTATTAAATCATCTCCAGGATATGGTTCTCTGCCTCCATAAGTTTGTTCTGCTTCATGATAATATTTCATCATTTCATCTAACTCATCATGTTTTATTTGTAATTTTAATTCTTTTGCTGACTCTTTTAAATATTCATATAATTCATCTTCTGTATATAGAGTTTCATCTTTCTTTATTGCTTTTAGCATCATAAATTGAATAAATGAATCTATTTCTTCATCATCAACTTCAAATTCATCTGAATATTCATCATAAGACTCTAGTATTCTGTCATAGTCACCACTTATATTATATTCTTCTATTAGGTCTTCAATATATTTTCTACTGTCGAATTGTATTTGTTCTTTTATACTTCTTATTAATTTTTTATCAGCATCAGCTACTACTTCTCCATTTATATCTCTTCCTGATAGGTCATATTTTTGATTAGTCATATTATGTACTTCATCTTTCATAAAACCATCGCTATTGTATTTTTTTCTAGTCTTTTTAAAGTAACCGTTTTTTGTAAAATCATTCTTATCTCTTCTATCTATATCTAGTCCTTCTTCATCATATTTAGAATCTGTTTTTACATATTCTTTTCCTTCTTTTCTATACCAATAGCCATCAATGTCAAAATGATTTTTATTATATACTTTTCCTGTTGTTCGATGAATTCCTCTATAATCAAAGCCATGTGGGTCATATTCTGATATTTTTTGTGGTTTATTCTTTCCTGTTTGTCTATATCTATATAAATGAAGTGAATCAAAGCCATGTTCGTCTACTATTCTTCCTGTTTTTTCATTTACATGGTCAATATTCCAACCTTCATCATTTACTTTGGAATTGGTTTTTACTAAATTGTTATTTTCATCTTTTTTCCACCAGAAACCATCAGCATCAAAGTTTTCTTGGTTTAAATGTGTACCCGTAAAATAGTTATTTTTTTGATAGTCAAAGCCGTGTTCATCATATAATCTTTTTTCTGTAGAAGAAAGATTACTATGAAATGGTTTGTAATTATGATCTATATCAAATCCACGTTCATCTATACTAGAATAATATTCTTTTCCATCTTTATTAATAATTCTTTTTTTATCTATTGTCCATCCATCATCTGAAATATATGAATATGTATTAAACATCTTTCCATTTTCATCTTTTTTCCACCAATAACCATTTCTATCAAAATTATATTTATTTAAGAATGTTCCAGTATCTATTGAAATTCCTTTTTTATTAAATCCATGAATATCGCAATACATTCCATGATGTTTTCCTTTAAGCATAACTCTATTAGAGTATTCAATATATCCTCTATGGAAATTTTTGAATCCGTCATTATCTATTGGGTCAATTGGATAATGATACCTTTCATTTTCATCAAATCCATAATCATCAACTTTATCAAGCAATAGATCTCCATTTTTATCAATATTTAAGCCATAAGCATTATGCCTTATAGTTAAACCGTCTCTTGTCCATCCTTTATCATTAAATATAGAACCAGTTGATTCATATCTTTCTCCTATTTTGCGATACCAAATACCATCAGCATCGTAACCATTTGGGTCAATTTTTGTTTCAGTTATATAATGAGTACCGTCCATTTTGAAACCATAACAATCATAAATTTTTTTGACTTTTCTTGCAAATCCTTTGTCATTAATTTCATACATGTCGCCATCTCTATCAAACATTTTTTCATTATATCTTCTACCTGTTTTTACTCTCGTTCCATCTTTTAGTTCCCAATAAAATCCTCTATTATCGAAAAATAATTCATCATATGGGAGACCAGTTACTCTATGAATATTATTTCTATCAAAGTTTCTTTTATTATAGCCATTTATATCATAACCATCTTCATCATATTGACTATCTGTTAATACATATTTTTCTGTTTTCTTATCAAATTTACAATATAAGCAATCAATATTAAAGCCATTCTCATTATACTTTGTGTTAGTATCTTTATGAATATGGTCAATATTAAAGCCATGATTATCATATTGTGTATTTGTATATATATTAATATGATCTATATTAAATCCATATTTGTCATAGTAATTATTTGTATAGATGTTAATTTTTGTTTCTTTATTGAAACCATATTTATCATAACCTTTAAAATTACAATTATCTTTGCCATATTTTGTTCCTGTCCAAATGTTTTTTCTTAATAATTTATTTGGTCCATTAACAATAAAACCATTTTTGTCAATAAAAATCTTCTGTATGCTATTACACAATATACCAAATTTTCGTAAATTTGTTATATCATCTAAATTATAATCATAGCCTGAAAATAATGACTTTCCTTCCATAAAACAATCTCTTACAAATTTATATTCATTATATATTGGATAATTTAAATCATAACCAAGATTTTGTAATTCATATCTTATATCTTCAACTATTGAAAAATCAAGATTATCTAATAAATCTTCCACTTTTGAATTGATTTTTATTGTAGTTGGAGATAATATTACTCCATTTTCTGTCAAAATATCTGCTATTTTCATGTATAAGTCAATTCTATCACTTGTTTTTAATGCTGCTGGTCCTGCTATTTCTTTTATTCTATTACATGCTTCTAAAAATGATTGTTGTTTTGCACTGACATTAAATATATTTATTCTTTCAATTTCTCTTATCTTTTCATTTGTAATTGTACCAACATTCATATTCCATATATTATATTGATCACATATTTTTAAAATTTCCTCTACATTATATTTCTCATAGTCATTTAAATTATGCTCATCTAAATTATCAGTTTTATATTTTAAATATTTTTTTCTAACCTTAAGAAGAGTAACTGCTTTTTTTTGTTCCTGCTTATTTGTACTTTCTACGTTTGGAATTCTTCCATATTTATCAATCCAAAAAATTGCACCTTTTAATTTTTCTAAATCTGATGTTATTGTTTTTTTATTTACCAATCTATCAAAATCTAAATTCATGTAGTTGTTAAATTTGTCAAAAACTATAGGAATATCACTTTTTGTTAATTCTTTATTAGGATCTAATGCATATATTACTCTTCCTAAGTGTTGAAGTGATAATATTAAATGATTTTCGTCAATTTTTCGTTGATTAAAACTACCGTTTAAATTTGGTAAGTGAACCCCTTCGTTTAACATATCAACTGCTACTAATACTTTCATATGTTTACTATTATCAGTTTCAAATCTTCGCATTGATTCTTCTATTGTTGATTTACTTTGTCCACTATGAATGTATTCGATGTGAGGGTCTTTATCTATATTATAAATTGTTGTTTTAAAGTTATCTATCATTTCTTCAAAATATTCATCTGTTGTTCCTTCATATTCTCTTGGTTTACGTGGAAGAAATAAAATATATTTTCCGTCTTTTACAGTTAAATATTTTTCTATAATTTCATTTTCACCTTCTAATTTTGAAGAATTTACAGCTGATAATATTTTTTCTATCTCTTGTCTTGCTTCAAATATAATATCTTTTCCTTCTAATTTTTTATATAAGGATAAGGCTTTATAATACTCGTCTGTTGTATCTAGATAATAATCATATGATACTATATTTGGACAAACAACATATCCTTCTTGAATAGCATCTATTACATTTATATCGCAAGCAAGATACCTTTTTTGCATTAATTCTGTAGGTGTATAATTATCTAAATATGCAGCCATAGCCTTCATCATATCACCATTATGCATATCAAAATAATCTTCGCCTTCTAATTCTTCATATTCATCTCTTTCTGGAGTTGCTGATATACCTAGTACTTGTGAATTTGGATTGTTATCTAGAAGTTTCTTTATACATTTATTCCAGCTTTTTCCTCCAATATGATGTATTTCATCCATTATTATAAAGTCGGCATTTAAAGATGCTAATTTTTCTTCATCTGTTGAAGTTAGACTTTGATAGCAAATTAATTCAAGATATGGGAAGCAGTCCTTAACTATAGCATCAAGTTCTTTGTCAGATAAGCCCTCTGGGTCTAATCCTGCTACATATTCAACAATATTTTTCTTAAAATTTCTAAGAATTCCTATTCTTGGTGCTAAATATATTATTTTTTGATCTTTTCTTTCTATCATTTCTGCCATAGCAATAAATGACTTTCCTCCACCTGTAGGTAAAACAACGCCAGCAAATCTTCTATCATTTGAGTATATTCCATCTACTTCATTTTTAATTCTTTGTTGATAATCTCTTAAAATAATATTAGAGTTTTCAACATAATTCATATCTTCAAATATGCCTAAATATTTATTTAATGTTAATTTGTTTACATCTATATTAAAAACCGCTTGATTTTCTTCTATAAATTTATCAATATCAGGCATATTGCATATTTCTTCAAAAGTTTTTCATTTGAATTTTTTTTCTAAAAATAAATTAAATATGTAATATGAAATATCTTCATGAGATAAATCCAGGTTTTTAAATGCTTGATAAAGTCTACTTATATCATATTCTCTTAGTGAATTTGATAATTTTTCTTTTTCTTCTGATACTTTTTCTTTTGATATTTCATTTTTATAAATTTTGTTAAAATCAATAGTATCAATTATAGATGTTGCGTAATACTCATTTTTATTTGTAGAATTATTTTTTTGAATATTATTTATTATGCTGTAGCTTAGAGTAATTCCTCCATCTGTTAATAGTTTGTCAAGTTCTACATCATCAAAGTTGAATAATAAATCAATTAGTTTTTGTTGATTACTTGAGGAGTAAAAGTTAGCATATTTGTCTTCTATTCCTAAATTAACTGATTCACATATTTTATAACCATTATTGTTAATTCTATCAATTATTTTATTATTTATTGGAACTGTTTCATTTATTAACATCTCTGATAAATTAGTATTTCCAGTAATTGATGTGATAATGTCAGAGTAATCATATGCTTCTCTTCTTGCTTGAGCTAAATAATAACAAAATTCTATTATAATTTTTGCTTGAGTATAGTTTATTGACCCTCCTGTAATATTGTATACTTCTTCAATTGAAAGTAAGTTATTATCTAATTTCTTTTTATAAAAAATTGGTGATGTTTTAGAATCAATATGACAATCTATAGTATCTGTTCCATTAGTAAAAACAATTTTATTACCTATATTTTTTATATCATATCCTTTATTAAACATTTCAAGTGCTTTCGATTCAAGATTTTTTACATCTTCATTATCTGGATGCTTTTCTTTTAATTGTTGAATAATGGCAAATAGGTTCATCATTCTTTTAGAGGCATATTGAAATTTATCTCTTGGTATGTCTTTATAATGAATTACTTCTCCTGATGAAAAAGCTCCACCTATTGTTGATAATAAGGACTGATTTGTTTCATTTTCTGAAATAATACTTGGTATAATTCCCGTTACTTCTAAAATTGTTAATTTAGCAATTAATTTATTATATTCTAATTGTTGTTTTGAAGTAAAATATTGTTTATTTTGAAATCTTGACATAATATTTTTTTCAAAATTTCTATGCTTACATAATACTGATATTATATTAAGTATGTCATTATTATTTTCTATATCATCTATTTTTTTAATTATATTTAATGTAGGTTTATCAATATTTTTTTCTTGTAATGCTTCTTCGATTTTTAAATATACTTCAAAAAGCATATAATCTCCTGCATAAACTAAATCTTGATCTCCTGTTTTTGGAACTTTTATTACAGCATATTCATCAAAATAATCAGAGCCATAATCTAGAGAAACATTGGCATTTGTACTTAGTGATATACAATTTGTTTCTTTAAGATAATGAATTTTTATATGATCATATATTTCTTCTAGAGAAATTTCTGAATCTTTATCATATTTTGCTTTTCCATGTTCTTCTTCATATCTTTCTCTATCTGTTCTAATTCTTTCTATATCTTGTTTTGTTTCATAGAAATGATTAAGAGCATCCGCATGATCTGCTTTATTTAGTGCTCTATATACATAATAGTAATTTTCATCTTCTAAAACATTAAATTTGTTCATTTCAAATAATTCTGAGTTCATTTTTATACCTTCCTATCTTATATTAAGTATAGCAAAGTTTTTAATTTTATTGAACAAAAAAAGATAGAACAGCTTTTCTACCTTTTAATTTATTTTTATTAATTTTCTTCTAGTACACTTTCATATACTTCTTTTAATTTTTTACCTACTGTTTTTATATCTCTTTCTTCTGCTACTTTGTATGCTTCTTCTGTTAAATCAGGTAATTCATTATTAACAATTTTTACTATTTTTTCTTCAAATTCATCTACATCTTTTGCCTTATAAACATTTACTCCGTCTTCTAACCAATCTTCAAATATTGGAATATCTCTAATTAGAGCTTTTGTTTTACAAGCACAGGCTTCGATTATTGGTATTCCTTCTGTTTCTTCAAATGTTGGGAAAATATATAAATCGCAGCCATTCATTGCTTCTATTATTTTTTCTTGTTCTACATAACCAGCAAATGTAAGATTATCAAGTTTTGTATTAACTGCTTTTCTTACTTCTTTTGTTGCAGCAGACAGTGGACTATATCCAAACCAAATAAATTTATAGTCTTTTAGTCTTTTTGCAAGTTCTACAAAGTCTACTATTCCTTTTCTTTCTATATATAATCCTATACCTATTATTACTTTGTCATCTTCTTTGAAGTTATATCTTTTTCGAAATTCTTTTCTTTGTGACTTATCACATTTAAACTTTTCTAATTCAATTCCATTTGAAATAGCATATATTTTTTTCTTTATTCCATATCCTTCTAATAATCTTTTAGAATATGGTGTTGGCGTAATGATGACATCTCCTAATGAATAGCATTTTATTAACCATTTCTTAAAAGCAGGAGAAATTTGTTTACAAAAAATAAATCCATTCTTAAAATCTTCTTCAGTTGAATGTGCATGATAAACTATTTTTTTTCCATGTTTCTTTTCCATTTTAGCAAGGGCAAAAGAATTTGGTCCATAAAAGTTAACATGTAATATATCATAATCATCTTTTATATTAGTCGTGTATGGTACTCCTACACTTTCAAGTGCTTTTTCTTGATGGCGAATTGCTTTTCCTAAACCGCTTTTTGAGAATAGTTTCTCACCCTCTGTATAAAGACATACTTTCATTTCCTCATCTCCGTCTTCTTCATTATATCTTGGAAGAGAAAAAAAAACAAGCATTGCTTGTTTCTAGTCCCTCGGTTTACCACATCTTTCGCAAAATTGTCCTTCTACTCTTGCTCCGCAATTTGAACAAAATGCTGTGTCATCTTTTAATTTTTTATTAGCAAGAGCAATCTCATTTAATTTGCTTAGGGATAATTTGTATAGAACTACTACAAAAATTAAAAATACAAAAACAAAAATATCATATCCAGACATTAAGCAAAAATCATATATTCCATGAAGAAGTGCAGGTATTGCGATACTTAAAAATATATTTTTTCTCTCTAGTTCTTTGCTATTTCTAGTTGAGCAAATTTTTGCAACACTTAAATAGTAACCCATAAATATCGCATCACATGCATGTCCTGGTACTGCTGATACAGCACGTAGTATTGCAGTTAGAAAGTCCATATTTCCAAAGACATAAACTATATTTTCAAAGAAAGCAAATCCAAGGGAAACAAATACTGAATAAACTACAATATCATATACTTCATCAAACTCTTTGTTATTGTATCCCGATAGATATACCATAATCCATTTACATACTTCTTCTACTAAGGCAACTCCTATAAAACAATATAATATTGTATCTATAAATGTACTTTGATTTGTATGATTCATAAATGGTAAAAATTTTTCAAGACCAAATGATACTAAAAGTACTAAAAAACAAGAAAGTATTCCAAGCCCAAAAAATTTTATTAAAAGACCAAATGGTTCTTTTGTTTTATCTTTGTTATATACATACATTAAAATTAATATTACTGGTAGTGCTGCTAAGAAAAACAATATTGTTGTTGAATCCATTCCAAGCATCTAATCAACCCCTATTCTTGTTTTAGTATATCATGTTTTTTTAATTATTTTTTTATTTTAGTAAATTATTTTTTTTATTTACATAAAAAAACAATCACCGAAGTGATTGTAATATCAAAATGGTGTCCTGGAGGCGACTCGAACGCCTGACCGATCGCTTAGAAGGCGATTGCTCTATCCAGCTGAGCTACCAAGACATTTCCAACTGACATCTACGATTATACAATAAAAGCACTTGTAAAACAAGTACTTTTTTTAATTTTTCTTCTATTTTTTTGTAATAAAATCAATTTTTTTAGAATTTGTCTCAAAATAAACTACATTTACATCATAATTATCAAATACAGAATATGCAATTGTATTTAAAATTTCTTTAGATATTTCTTTATTTTCATCTAATAAATATTCATTAAAATTTAAAAATAAGATATTAGCTTCTTCTCTATAATTTATTAATTTAGTATTTTCATTTAAATAACTTATTAAATTATTATCGGTCTTTTTTAATTCATCTACTATTATTTCTATTTTTTCTCTTTTATCATTTAAATACTTTGTTACTGGGACATAATAATTTTCATTAGAAATTTTATCTATATAATAAACTACTACTTTATTAATATCATATCTAGTATTAAATAAATATTTATTATTTATTCCAATATTTTTATTTAATATTTCATTGTATCCTGATAAAGGTATTCCTTCTACTTCTATTTTTACATTTTTTATATCATTTAGTTCAAGTAGAGAATAGACAACTCCTGTTATTATTAATTGTTTGTTTTTCTCGTCACTTAAGAATTCTTTAGAAAAATTAAGTGTTACTAAATCATTGTTTTGTTTATAACTTAATAATTTAGTATTCTTTGGAATATAAGAGTTTAGACCAACTGGTGTTTTTTTATTTGTAATAGTTAGATAATTAATAAGATTGGGAATTATGTTTTTTCCATTCTCTAGAAAAATATTTGTCTTTACTAGATAGTTATCTTCATTTTTCAAATACACCTCATTGGTTGTGATATTAGATATATTTTCTATTTCTACATTTGTTCTTAATGTATTATTTTTTTCATATGTAGTTATTGTAAATACTGTTAGTATTATAAACATTGTTATTGTTGTATTAAATATTTTTCTTAGTATTTTTGTACGCATTATATCACCTAATTAATAGTATGAAAAAACGTACTAAAAAAGTACGTTTAAATAGTTATTTCTTGGAGTTTTAATAATTCTACGACTGCTGCTGCTCTTCCCTTTACTCCTAGTTTTTGCATAACATTAGAAATATGATTTCTTACTGTTTTTTCACTTATATTTAATTTATTAGATATTTCTTTTGTTGTATTATTTTCTATTAGTAAATTAAATATTTCTTTTTCTCTAGGAGTTAAAATTATATTCATTTTATCACCTAGAATATTTTATGTTCTATTAAGTATTAAGTGTGGGTTATTTTTTTTGGAATTTTACAGTTATATTTAATTTATTTGTATCATTTCCTTGTATTAGACGCATTATGTTATTCGCAAGACGTTTATTTTGTTCTTTTGAGATACATATTACTTCTATATCTTTATTATCTATTTTAGTAAAGCAATCTATATTTAGTTGTTTTTTTATTTCTTTTTCTAGTTTTTCTTCTTTACTTTGTATTTCATTTAAATATTTTAGTTGCTCATAAATATTGTTTTTTTCAGTTGTTGTTATTTCTGTTTTAGTTAATTCTTTTTCTAATTTTTCTTTTGATGTTTTTCTTGTTTCTTCTAAACTTACTCTAAGAGCAGTTAATGGGTTTTCTTCTTCTTTTACTACTGGTTCTTCTACTTTGTCTTTTATTTTAATTTTATCTAGGACATTGCTTGGTAATGTCACATAATAAACTCCTAGAATTAGTATTAAACTAAAGAGAGTTAAGAACCATAAATTATTTTTATTAATCATTTATTGATTCCTCCATTCACTTAATACTATGAAAAAAAAATTAGAATATTCAAAATATTCTAATCTTTTAAATTAATTTACTTTTGTTCCACAATTTTGACAGAACATATCTCCTTGAGATACTTTTCCTCCACAGTTTGGACAAAAACTATTTTGTTGTGGAGTATCAAGAATTTCTGTTTGTTGTACTTGTTGTGGTTGTACGTTTACTTGATTTGTTCCTTGTTGGAAATTTGCTTGTTGCATATTTTGATTATTCATTTGTTGGTTAAAGTTTGGTTGTTGTGGTGCTTGTTGTGTGTTCATATTCATATTATTTTGATTTACTTGTCCATTATTTTGATTTCTTCCTGTTCCATCATCTTTGATATTTAATGTATCTAAGATAAATTTCATAACTGGGTCATTTACTGGTGTTGGTCCAACATATTTTGCACTTCCCATACCCATCATTGGATATGTTATAAATGAGAAGAAGAATGTTGCTACTCCAAAACCTGTATCTTTTCCAAAACATTTAGCTAAACTAATTGCTAGTATTACTCCAAAATAAATTGTATTTGCAGATACTACTAGGCTTAAAATACTACTAATTGCATCATTTCCTATTATTCCATCTATTACTCCAATTACAAATGAAACAATTATTAATTCTAGTACCCAATATGGGCTTAATCCTGAAATTTTACATAATGTCCATTGATTATAAAATGGAATTAAACTTTTCCAACCACTTTCTCCTGCTTTTGTAAGCATTTTCCATGTACCAATTAGTTTTAGTATTGCTATTACTAAAAAAATAATGATAAAAACGCCTATAAACATCATTATTCCTGCGATTAATCTACCCGCAACCCCTGCTGTTGTTGAATAATCCATACTACTCACTCTTAATCCTTTCTACTGCTTTCATTAATCCTAATTTACCATAGGGATACGTTAAAGCTCCTTGCATATAGGCAATATATGGGGCTCTCACTGGCCCATCACATGATAATTCAATTGATGATCCTTGGGTAAATGAACCACTTGCCATTACTATTTTATCTATATATCCAGGAGTTTCAACTGGTTCTACAACTGCATTCGCATCAATTGCTGAACCTTCTTGAATTCCTCTGGTAAATTCAATTAATTTGTCTTTATCTCTAAAGATAATATTTTGAACAATGTCTGCTCTATCATCTGTATACTTAGGTTCTACATCATAGCCTAATTTTTCAAGTACTCTACTTGCAAGTGTTGCTGTTTTTAGAGCAGATGCAACTACGCTTGGAGCCATATATATTCCTTGAAGAATTTGTCTATTAATACCTAAGCTTGGTCCTACTTCTCTTCCTTCACCTGGTAGAGTTAGTCTTTCTCCTGCTAGTTCTACTAAATCATGTCTTCCAGCAATATATGCACCATTCGGAGCTATTCCTCCGCCTAAGTTCTTTATAAGAGATCCTACCATTATATCTGCACCTACTGCAGTTGGTTCTTTTTCACTTACAAATTCGCAATAACAATTGTCTACCATTACAATTATATTTTTATCTATACTTTTTATTAATTTAATTACTTTTTCTACTTTGTCTATTCCAATACTTTTTCTTGTAGAATAACCTTTACTTCTTTGAATCTCTATTACTTTTACCTTATTATTTTTTAGAAATTCTTCTATTTTTTCATAATCAAAATCATCATTTACTAATTCTATTTGACTATATTTTACTCCAAAGCTTTGAAGAGAACTACTATTTTCTTTTATTCCTATTACTTCGTCTAACGTATCATATGGTTTACCACTAATACTTAGAAGTAAATCATTTGGTCTTAATAGTGCAAAGAAACAGACATTTAAAGCATGAGAACCAGATATAAATTGATTTCTAACTAAAGCATCTTCTGCACCTAATACATCTTTAAATACTTTTTCAATTATTTCTCTTCCATAGTCACCATAACCATATCCTGTTGTTTCATTAAAACATGATTCTGAAACATTATTTTTATGAAAAGCATTTAATACTTTTAAACTGTTAATACAAGATGCTTCATCAATTTTTTGAAATAATTCGTGGCAATCTTTTTCTGCTTCTTTTACAAGTTTTAATGTCTCTTCACTTATTCCTAACTCACTATACACTTTCTCACTTCTTTCTAATTATTATATTTTCCTCCATCAACTCTAATTATTGAATCATTTATATAACTTGATTTTGTACTTGCTAGAAACATAACTACTCTACTTATTTCTTCAGGTTCTGCAAATCTTCCAAGTAAGATTTTTTTATTTTCTTCAGTAATTTGTTCAATACTTAAATCTTTATTCATTGGAGTTTTTACCCAGCCTGGACAAATACAGTTTACTGTTATATTTGGTGCTAATTCTCTTGCAAAATTATGTGTTAGAGAAATAACACCTGCTTTTGATGCATCATAATCACAACTTTCTGGATAATATGTATCTATAGCATTTGTTGATGATATATTTATTATTTTACCATATTTTTGGTCTAACATCACTTTTCCTACATATTTACTTACTAAATATGTTCCAATTAGGTTTACATCTAATACTCTTTTAAACTCTTTTATATTCTTATCCATTAGAAGACTGTCTCTTGCAACACTTGCATTATTGACTAAAATGTCTATACCACCGAATACTTCTATAATCTCATCTACCATCTGTTCTACTTCTTCTTCTTTTGATATATCACATTTTATTGTTAGTACTTCTACATCATAATTTTCTTTGATATATTTTTCTAATTCTTCTGCTTCATCTTCATGATGACAATAATTTATAACAACATTAACTCCTGCTCTTGCAAAGTCTTCAATACAACTTTTACCAATTCCTCTATTACTCCCTGTTACTAAAGCAACTTTTCTTTTCAAATAAATCAACTCCAACTATTCTCTAAATTACTAATATAAGTTTCAAAATTTTCCATATCTTCAACATTTACAAGTGTTGAGTATGTTTTTCCTTTAGATACATATATTACTGTAGGTTCTTCTATATCATCACTTGAAATATCTAATTTATATAGTACTTTTTTATATCTTGCTTCATCTGTTGAATCAAGGTCTTCATAAACATAATTTTTGTTTTTCAAATATGACTCAATATTCTTAGTCATCTCTGTATCTTTATCTTTAACAACAATTAAGAAGGATTCTTCTTTAGAAATTCTATTAAGTATATTTGATTCTTTATAATTAAATTTATTTATTACAGCTATTAGTGATGGAATAAAGAAAAGTAAAAATATACCTAGTCCCATTAATATTTTTTTCTTTAATTCAATTTGTTCTTCAGTCATATCACACCTATTTATTCTTATTTAGTTCTTTTTTTCGTTTTTCATATTCTTTTTTACTCCAACCCATTACCGGATTAAAAGTATCTCCAACTACTAGGTCTTGATTTATCATCCTTATATATATTTCTCTATCTATCAATTCTTCTAGTGTTAATCTAAGTATACCAGAACTTTTAATAATTGTGTGAAGAATTTTTTTACCAGATAAATAATTAAATATTTTTTCAATATGATTTTTATCATAAATTATTATTTGAGGTGTTAAATATTCATCACTGTAGTACTGTTTTATATAGTTTATAGTACTTTCTAATTCTTCACTTGTTTTTCTATATAGTGTTCCTGTTATTTTTATATTGTTTTTTATACATAATTTTAATATTTTTAATACTTCTTGTGGTTTCTTATTATAGGAGTTTTGGTCTGGCTTTCTATCTAATAAATCTTTATAAATATTAAAAATATCTTCTATTTCTTTTGGAGTTCTTTTAAATATTGAACCGCTTGGCTTTATTCCTAACTCATCACATTTTTCTATAATTTTTACAAACTTATCATCATTTTTTCTAAAGAAACTTCCCTTTACTTCTAGTCCATGAGAAGTTGCTAAATCAATTATTTTTTCTACTTCTTTAGGTGGTCTTTTATACATTGTTGGATATAGTTTTACATTTTTATCCCTACATAAATCATCTATTTTTTCTATCTCGTCATATGTTCTAAAAAGCATTGATGAGTTTATTTCTTGTTTTGTATCAGTACAATAATCGATTATATCTTGTAGTTCAGTAGGTTTTCTTTGGAAGTAAGAGCCTGTTATTTCTAGATTGTTATCTTCACAAATTCTTACTATTTCTTTTACTTCATCATATGTTCTTTTAAACATATTAGCTGCTACTTTTATTTTTTTATCTTGGATATATTCAATTATTTGTTTTGCTTCATCATATGTTCTTTCTAAGACTATTGGAGTAAATGGGACATTTTTTCTTTTTAAAAGAGTAATTAATTTATCAGTCTCATAGGACCTTCTTATAAATAATTCACCAGATAATTTTATTTTTCTTTTATTTGCTAGTTTTATTATATCTTCTATTTCTTGTGGTGTTCTATTAAACATTGTATTATATAGATGTATTTTTTTATCTTTACAGAATAGATAAATATCTTCTATTTCTTGAGCACTTCTATATAAAACAATTCCCTCTTTTGGAATATTATATTTATCACATACTTTAAATATATCAACAAGTTCATCCCTACTTTTTTTAAAGTAACTACCTGTTATTTCATATATGTTATTGTCATGACATAGTTCAATTATTCTTTCTACTTCCTTATAACTTTTACCAAACATTGACTCAGATAAATTAATTTTTTTTCTATTACAAACTTCTAATATTCTTTCTAATTCAAATGGAGTTGTTTTAAATATACTTATAGATGGCGTTATTCCGTTATCTTCACATATTTCTACTATTTTATCTAGGCTACTCATTTTACTTCTAAAATAAGTTCCTCTTAGTTCTATTCCATTTTCTACACAATTATCAATTATTTCTTTTATTGATTCAAAAGAACAAGTAAACATACTATTAATTGGTTCAATAGATAGTTTTTTGCAATGTTCAACAATTTTACTTAGATTCTTTGCTTTTTGATGGAACATTGAACCGGTTATTTCTAAATTATAACTTCTTGCAGTATCTATTATTTTTGTTACTTCTTCAGGTGGTTGTTTAAATATTGAACTTGTTATTTTTACATTTTTTAGAGTACATATATTAATAATTTTTCCTATTTCTTTAAGGTTTCTTGTACAAATGCAAATACCAAGAAGTGTTTCTTTATCTACATATTTTCCATAAGTTTCGTTTATATTTTTTATGTAGTCTCTTTTTATTTTTAAAATAGTTGTATTTTTATTTATTAAGTCATAACCAAATTCTTTTTCAACATAATTATATGTATCTACTAAATCTTTTTCATTAACTGATAAGATATGTAGACATGTTTCTACATTATAATTATAAATTTTTTTATTTTCTAAAAATAAATAATTATTTCTTACAGAACTTATTTTTTTATATAAAATACTTGGACATTTTTCTATACTTCTTTTACTTATATGTAAATTATTTATTAAAAAATTAAGTATTTTTCCTAAGTCTTCATAGTTTGCTGACTCTTCTATTCTATTTCTTGTTTTACGATTAAATTTTAATTTATATTTATCTAATTCTTCATCAATTAGTTTTTTATCTACTAACATTCAATTTTCCCCCAGTAACTAGTATCTTCTGCAAGTATTTGTAAATATTCTATACCTAGAGAAGTTATTAAATCATTTATTCTTTTTATAAACTCATTATTATCAATTAAAAATAAATATGGATTTATTTCTATTATGTCATATATATCATCAAATTCTAGTTTATTTAAATATTTCATATTCTCTATTAAATTTTCTATATCATCATGCATTTCTTTGACTAGACTTTTTCCATATATCTCTTCAAGTTTTTCTAAATCAATTTCCATATTTCACCAACCAGTCTTTATTCTACAATAAAGTTCAAAAAAAAGAAAGAGTTAAACTCTTTCAACTTTAATATATGCTTCTTCATCATTTAAATCATATTTATCTTCTAGACTAATGTCTTTTATTAACTCATCACCTAAAACTTCTCCCATGACATAATCACGATAATCTTTTAGCATTCTTTCTACTTTATCAGTTCCGTTGTAATATACTTTAATATGATCTGTTATTACGAAATCAGCATCTTTTCTTAATGATTGTACTTTTCTTACAAATTCACGAGCAAGTCCTTCTAATATTAAGTCATCTGTAAGTTCAGTATCTAATACTACTATTGTTCTATTGTTACTAGTTGATGCATATCCCTCTTTTTGTTTAATAGAAATTAGAGTATTTTCACTATTTAATTCAAATTCTTCTCCAGCAAGTTTTACTGTAAGTCCTTTTTCTGATATTTCACTTATTTCATTACTTGTTAATTTTGAAATTAATTCTTGTAATTCTTTTATTTTTGGACCTAATTCTTTTCCTAATACTTTGAAGTTTGGTTTTACAACATATTCTAAGTATTCAGTCATATCTTCTTTGAATTCTACTTCTTTTACATTTAATTCTTCTTTAATTACTGGTAATAAGTCTCCAATAATTATTTCATCACTCTTTGGTAACATTAATTTACTTATTGGTTGACGTACTTTTATATTTACTTCTTCTCTTGCAAATCTACCTAGTGAACATACATCTCTAACAAGATCCATTCTTTGTTCTGCACCTTCATTTACAAGTTCCATATTTGGAGTTGGGAAAGTACTTAAATGAACTGATTCTTCATTTGTAAGTTTTGTATAGATTTCTTCTGTTAAGAATGGTGTAAGTGGAGCACATAATTTACATAAAGTAAGTAGTGTTTCATATGTTGTTAGATATACTGCTTTTTTACTTTCAGTAAGTTCTGAGTCCCAAAATCTTCTTCTATTACTTCTAATATACCAGTTTGAGAAGTCATCATTTAAGAATGGTACTATTAATTTAGCAACTTTATTTAAATCATATTCTTCATATGCATCTCTTACATTTTTAACTAGTTTATTTAATTTAGAAATTAACCATTTATCAATTAGTTCTCTATCTTCTACATCGATGTAGTATTCTCTTGGGTCGATATTGTCTGCATTTGCATACATTTCGAAGAATGAGTATAAGTTCTTCATAGTTGATGTGTATTTAGAGTATACTTCTTTTACTCCTGTTACGCTAAATCTTAATGGAGTCCATACAGGAGATACGTATGCCATATAGAATCTTATTGTATCTGCTCCATACTCTTTCATTATTTGGATTGGGTCGATTATGTTTCCAACTGACTTAGACATTTTCTTTCCATGTTCATCTAACATCATGTCATTTACAACAACATTTTTAAAACTTGATTCTCCTGAGATGATTGTTGAAATTACTAGTAATACATAGAACCAACCTCTTGTTTGGTCTACTCCTTCAGCAATGAAGTCTGCTGGGAATTGGTCTTTAAATTTATCTTTATTTTCAAATGGATAATGCCATTGTGCATAAGGCATAGAACCACTATCAAACCAAACATCTAATACGTCTTTTATACGTGTCATTTCTTTGTGACATTCTGGACATTCTAAATGTAAATCGTCAACGTATGGTCTATGTAATTCTACTGTTTTCACATCGATATCTTCTACTAATTTTTCTTGTAATTCTTCAAGTGAACCTATTACTTCACGATGTCCACAAGAACATTCCCAAATTGGCATTGGACAACCCCAATATCTATTTCTTGAAATTCCCCAATCAACCATGTTTTCTAACCAGTTAGCAAAACGTTTTGTTCCAACGAATTCTGGGAACCAGTTTACTTTTTTATTTGCTTCAATAATTTTATCTTTATAAGCTGTTGTTTTTACATACCAAGCTGGTTTTGCATAGTAGATTAATGGTTGTTTACATCTCCAACAATGTGGATAGTCATGTGTTAACTTAATCTTTTTAAATAATTTATCTTCACTCTTTAAGTATTTAATAATGTCAATTTCAAGTTCTTTATCTGTTACTAGGCGACCTTTCCATGGACCTTCTGTGTAGCAACCATCTTTTCCTACTGGATTTACAAATGTTATTCCATTTTCACGACATACTCTGTTATCGTCTTCACCATAAGCTGGAGCGATATGTACAATTCCTGTACCATCTTCTGCAGTTACATAATTGTCTGCAAGTACTTGGAAAGCTTTTCCTTCTACTTTTACAAATGGAAGTAATTGTTCGTATTCTATTCCAACTAAATCTGTTCCTTTATATGTTTCAAGTACTTCTGCTTCTTCTCCTACAACTTTATCTTTTAAGCTTTCTGCTACTATAAATTTATAACCTTGAGAGTCAACTTTTACATAAGTTAAGTCTGGATTTACACATAGTGCTAAGTTTGCCATTAATGTCCATGGTGTTGTTGTCCAAACCAAGAAATATACATCTTCATCTTTTTTCTTAAATGGAACGATAACTGTATTTACTGAATCTTCTTGATAGCCTTGAGCAACTTCATTTGAACTTAGTTCAGTACCACATCTTGGACAATATGGTAAAACTTTATTTCCATGATAGATAAGTCCTTTTTTATCCATTTCTTTGATTATCCACCATTCTGACTCAATGTATTCATTATCACATGTTACATATGGATGATCACAATCAATAAATTGTCCCATCATATCAGTTACTCTTTTTACTTCATCGATATTTGATGCTGTTTCCTTATTACATTCTTTACAGAAGTTTTCTACACCAAATTCTTCAATGTCTGATTTAGATTTAAAACCAAGCTTTTTTTCAACATTAACTTCAATTGGTAAACCATGAGTATCAAGTCCTATTTTTCTAAGAACTCTATAACCATTCATTGTTTTATATTTACAAAATGCATCTTTTATTGTTTTTGCAAATACGTGATGGATTCCTGGTTTTGCATTAGCATAAATTGGGCCATCATAGAAAACAAAGTTTTCTTTTCCTTCACGGCTAGTTATACTCTTTTCAAATATATTTTCATCTTTCCAATATTTACTGTATTCATTTTCGATATCACTAGTTTGTCCTTTTTTTAATTCTTTAAACTTCATATTATACTTCACTCCTTTTATGCGATTATTACGTATGTATAGTAAACTACAAATAATAGTAAGAAGACAAATCCCTCTTTTTTAGATATTTTATAATCTCCATATGAGAAGATAAATAAAAGAACTGCTGATACTATCATTACTAATAAATCAATGTAGCTAAATGCCACTTTTCCTATTCCTCCTAGTATTGCAACTGGAAGACCTATTACTATTCCAATGTTGAAAACATTACTTCCTACAACATTTCCTATTGCTATATCGTATTCACCTTTTCTTGTTGCTGTAATACTTGTTACAAGTTCTGGTAAGCTTGTGCCTAAGGCAATAATTGTTAGAGAAATTAATCTTTCACTTACACCTATTGCTTTTGCTAAGTATGTTGCACTATCAACTACTGCATTACTTCCAAGTACTATGGCAACTATTCCACCTATTGTCCAAATAAATGATTTTGGTAGAGACATGGCAGGTTTTTCATCTTGGTCAACATCTATCTTTTTTCTACTCATACTTATTAGATAATATAAGAACACTGAGAAGAATAATAATAGAACTATTCCATCGCCTCTTGTAAATGAATTTACTAATTTATTATCAAAAATATGGTCTGATAATAGAACTGCAAATAATGTAGTAATTAACATTGTAATAGGTAATTCTTTTTTTACAGTGTTATTTTTTACATTTAATGCATGAAACATTGATGATGCTCCAAGAATTAGTAAAATATTTAAAATATTACTACCAATAACATTTCCAAGTACAATGTCTCCACTTCCAGATAGAAGAGATTTTACACTTACAGCGAACTCTGGTGCACTTGTTCCAAATGCAACGATTGTTAGACCAATTAACATTTTAGATACTTTGAAGTTAGATGCTACACTACTTGCTCCATCTACAAAGAAATCTGCTCCTTTAATTAATACAACAAACCCCACTACTAATAGAATTATATTTATTAACATATATCCTCCATTCTTTTTTTATTTTATGAATAAATATAAATAAAAAGAACTATTCATCCTATAAGGACGAATAGCTCGTGGTACCACCTTAATTTAAATCAACTTAATAAAATTAAATTAATTTTCTCTATAACTATAACGCATTACCGTATTTATCTTATCCATAAATCACAACTTGAAAGTGATCTAAATATTTCTTCATAATCTATTTTCACCAAACATAGACTCTCTTTATAATTCAAAATATTTCGTCTTTCGCACTTGTTTTACAAGGATTAATATATCATAATTTAAAAATATTGACAATAATGATTTAAAAAAATTTATTTTTATAAGAATTTTTATGATTGATATTCATATTCAATATCATTATAACTATCTTTTAGACCTTTATCTGTTAAGTTAGTTGAATATGTTTGATTGCTACAAGTAATTGTTACTACTGGTACTTTACCATTTTCACTTTCTAACATATCTCCTGACCAAGAACATGATTCTTCATTTTCTGCATTTTTAAATATTGCAGTATGGTCATTATTAATTGTAAATGAACTTGTTCCATCAAGTGTCATATATTTACCATATTTTAAGATATACTTATCTATTGGATAACCTACATTTTTTAACTCTTCTTCTTGTTGTTTTTTCTTTTCATCTTCTTTTTGTTGTTCTTCTTTAATACTTGCGTTTTCTTTAGCAGTCTTTGATGATTCAGCAATTTCTTTTACTTTTTCTTCTGTTAATTTATTATCTGATAATATTTTTTTCTTAGTAATTTTATTTTCTTCTAATAAATCTATATTTAATTCTTTATCTAAATCATAGTCAACAGAGTTTGCTAGTATTTCTTTTTTCTCATATTTTTCTGTTACAATGTAATAATTTTCTTCAAATTCTTCTTTAGACATTATTTTTTTACCATTACTGATTACTGTATATTCATTGTTATTTATTGTAAACCAATATAGATTATTATCAGTATATGAATATGCATATCCAAAGTTTTTAATTTCAGATATTTCATAATTTTCTTCGTAATATACACCATCATCAACTTCAAAGTTTAAAATATAATTTTGATTTTTATTTTCTATATAAGCAACTAAATCTAGAGATTTATCAGAATCTATATCGATTGCTAGTAACTTAGCATGTGTTGCATCTACTTTTAATTTCTTTAAAACATAATCAAATGTATCCGATAATTTTCCACTATCTAAAGAGTTTTCTATTGCTTTATAATATTTACTTCTATTATCTACATTTTTATTATTATTTAGGAATAACAATACTACAATTATTAATATTATTATGATAACTACTACTATAGAAATAATTAGTGGTTTTTTTGACTTCTTTTTATTATTTTTTACTTTGTCTTTTTTTACTTTGTCTTGTGGTTGTTCTTTTTTATTATTTTCATATGCTATATCATTAGTTTTATTTGTTTTGTTCTCTATTACGTTGTTAGTAGTTTGTACTTTCTTAGTTTCACCTAAATCTGTTTCTTCTATTGGTTCTTTTTCAAATACTTCTTCTCTTTCTTTGTCATTAATATTAAATTCTTCTGTTACTTCTTCATTTTCAATATCTTTTAAGTCATCTAGAGAATTAATTTCTTTTGTTATTTCTTTTGTTTCACTTAAGTTTAAGTCTTCTATTAAATCTAACTCTTTTGTTTTTTCATCCATAAACTTAGTCCTCCTTATAAAAAAAGTAGACTTGTGTCTACTAATCATCTTCTAAAACTTCTATATCATCTAAAACCATTTGTTGTTTGTCTATTAAACTTTTAATATCACTTTTTAATGCTTTTATATTTTTCTGAAGTGATTTTGCAGAACTAGTTGCTTTCTCTGCTTCGATAAGTGCTTCATTTACAATTCTACTAGCATTGTGTTTTGCATTAGTAACAATCATTTCACACTCACGTTCTGCTTGATGCATCATTTCTTTTTTTGTCTCTTCTGCTGCTATAATCGTTTTTTTTAAAGTGTCTTCTAATTCTTTATAATGTGCTAACTCTTTCTTTAAATAAATTATTTCATCTCTTTGAGATTCAACTCTTTTAACGATATCTTCCGTTTCTTTTATTACATCATTTACAAATTGATTAACTTCATCACGATTATATCCATTAGCTTCATAACTAAATTTGTCCATATAAATATAATCACCTCAGAAATAAATTGAATTTTTAAAAGAAATCCTCCTCATCATCTTTAGTTTGTTCTTTCTTTCCTCTTGATGATTTAGGTGTTGGTGCTTGATTATCTTCACTTATTTTTCCTTCAACATTAACGTTGTTTGGAGTACATAGGAAAATTCCACCACCTAGTTTTTGGATGTCTCCTTTAATAGCATATATTGTTCCATACAAAAAATCAACTATTCTTTTTGCTTGATCTGGAGTTACTCTTTTTAAATTAACTACAACGGCACATCTATTTTTCAAATAATCAGCTATTTGTTGAGATTCTGAATATGCGCGTGGTTCTAGTAACATCATTTTAGATCCTGCTATTCCATTTTGTTCATGAAATTCTTCTTTTGATGTTGTATAGAATTCATCTTCTCCTACTCCATTATCTGTATCGTCAACTTCCCCACCGAATAGTCCTTTTAATTTATCTTTCATCATAATCATTCCTCCATTATTAGATAGTTACTCTATTATATACTTAATTACTATAGATTATTTTAACATATAATTAAAAAAAGAAAAAGTATAAATTTATGAATTATTTATATAAATAAAGATTTAATATAAATTCTACTTATGTTTTTACATTTATACTTTTTTCTACTTATTTTATTAACCTGTTATATAGCTTTTATATTTATTTATTAAATCACTTGATGTATCTTTTACACCTTCTATTTCTTCTATAGTTTCTCTATATGGGTCTATTACTGTTTCTTTTACATATTTAAATGCAAAGAATGCAGCAATTAATAGTAAAACATAGACTGATATTTTTATAACTGCTGTTACTATTGCCTTTGTTTTTCTTCTGTGTTCAATATTTTCTAATTCTTGAACTCTTTTTTCTAATTCTTTTACTTTATCTTCTAATGAAATATTTTCTTCCATATAACACTCCTTAAATATTATTTTCTTTTATAAAACTTACTATATCGCTATTCATTTCTTGAATTCTTTTATCTGTTTCTAAATAGTTCATACTAAGCCATTTATAATTAATATTATCTATAGTAAAATCTTCCTTTGGAATATTTGCTTTTACAAGATAAAAATAATGATGATAAGTTTTTTCTTTATTTGCTGTTGGAGAATATTTAGAATGAACTTTATCAAATTTATATTCTACTGTTACATCTTTTATGTTAAATCTTTCTTCTATAAATTTGATTAATTCTTTTTCATTAACACTACCTTGGACTTTTGTATTTAAAAATAAATAACTATTCCATCTTTCGTCAAAATATTGCAAATACTTATCATTATTTTTAATAATTAGGATTGTATGTTTATGTTCCAATTTATTCTCCATTACCTCTTATTCTCCTTTAAATTTTTTTGCTACACTCTCTATTTCTTGTAATTCAAATCTATATTTTTGCTTTACATTAGGATATTTTTCATGATCTACTTCTGATAAAAAACTAGTAAGTGGTCTAATACATAGACTTCCATCACCATATAAATGTCTATAAATTACCATGTCTTCTTGAGTTTCTGAATCTTTTCCTACTTCTTCTACCAAATAATAGTCTCCTTTAAAATGCTTATATATTCCTTTTATTTTTAAATCTCTCATTCAATTCACCTCTAATAATAATTAATTATACTAAATTTGTCTTTTTTTTACTAGATATTGACTAATATTATTTTTTTGGTATTATAACTTCTCGAGGTTTTTTTATGAATATAATTATTAAAAATGTAGCTTTAGAAGTTACTAGACGTTGTAATTTAGAGTGTCGTCATTGTATGCGTGGAGATAGTCAAAATATTGATATGGATTATAAGTATATTGATTATGTATTAAGAAATAATCATCTTATTAGAGTGTTATTTTTTAGTGGTGGCGAGCCTCTACTTAATAGTAAGACTATTATATATGCGATTAATAAGATAATTGATGAAAATTTAGAGGTACTTGCAATTGGTTTTAATACAAATGGTACAATTTATGATGAAGACTTAATTGATGCTTTATTAAGATATACAAAATATGCTTTAGAAAATTTTGGTGAATTTTATCAAGAAAGGTTTCATAATGCACCTGTTGCAATTACATTTTCAGATGATCAGTATCATCAAAATAATGAAGATGTTATTGAGAAGTATTTAAAGACAAAAGATAAAATTAAATATACAAGGACAGGTAATTTAGATGTTTTAGATGATGATGTATTGTTATCTGGTCGTGGTAAAGATATGTTTTTTGGTAGATATTTCGAATTTAAAAACAGACCATTAGATATAATGAAATTAGATGATGATAGTTATATTTTAAATAATGATTTTTATATTACCGCTAATGGAGATATTACTACACAAGGTGATGGTAGTTATTCTGATATGGATATTGATAATTTTGGTAGATTAAATAGTAATAGTTTTTATAATTTTGTAAAAGAAAACTATGAAGATAGAGATGATAAATTATTAATAAAACATGTATTAAAGTAAAAGAGGATTAATTCAATTAATTTTCATAACCCTCTTTTAGTTTGTTTATAATTTCTTCTACTATAATTTTAGGAGTAGATGCTCCTGCCATAATACCAATTTTATTATTACTAGATATTTTTATATCTTTTAAGTCATCTTTATTTTGAATAAGATATGTGTTTTTACAATGAATTTTTGCAATATTTTCTAATTCCTTAGTATTAGAACTATGTTTTCCACCTACTATTAGCATTATATCTACTTTTTTTGATAATTTTTCTGTTTCTTCTTGTCTTTTACTTGTTGCGTCGCATATTGTTTTATCTATAACTACTTCTTTATTTGTATTTTCTTTTATAATATTAGTTAATTTATCAAACTTAGAACTATTAAATGTAGTTTGAGATATTATATACACTTTATTTAAGTTACTTTTATTTATTAAATCTAGAGATTTTTCTATATCCTCTTCATTTTCTATGATACAAGAATTACTGCTTGCGAATGATTTTAAGCCAATTGATTCTGGATGGGTCTTCTTACCTATTATGATAATAAAACTATCATTTTTATGCTTTTCTATTTTTACCTTAATAGCTTTTATTTTTCCACATGTTAAATCTAATAATTCTATGTTCTTTTCTTTAGCAATTTCGTATGTTTCTTTTACTTCTCCATGGGCTCTTATTATTACCTTGGAATTGTTTTTCGCATCTCTTATATTATTAATTGTAATCATACCTAGATTTTTTAAATCACTTACAACTCTTTCGTTATGAACTATTTCTCCTAGACAATATACTCTTTCTTGTTCTAAGATTTTATTTGCTTCTCTTACAGTGTGCTCTACCCCTTTACAAAAGCCACTTGTTTTACCAATTATTATTTCCATTATAATCACCTATTTTATTATAACAAAAAAGAGGAAAATCATCTAATTAATATTTTTTTTGAATATGTTTATAGCTATGACTTTTTGCCAACAGAAAAGAAGAGTTTCTTACTCTTCCTCTAATGCAGTTATTTCTTCTTCTGTTAGATTAGTAAGCTCAGATATTAAAGATTTATCCATTTTCTTCTTTAACATATTCTTTGATATTTCTATTTTTTCTTCTCTTTTTCCTTCTATTCTGCCTTCAATTCTACCTTCAGTTTTTCCTTCGTCTTTCAATGCCCATTCCTTGTCATAGGCTTCTCCAAATCCATCTTCAAAGCTTACTTCTTCTGC
>CAKOZD010000005.1 GCA_934131175.1 uncultured Bacilli bacterium
AAAAAAATACAAATAGAAAGGGATTAATCATAATAGAAATTAATTAATATTTCTATAAGATTAATTATACGAGTAAATATGATTGAAGAAGTAATAGAAAATGTAAAAGAAATAAATGAAAATAATGATTTATTTGGCACATATACTAAAGCAAAGTCTATATTAGATTTCATAGAATTAGATGAAAATGAAAAACTGCTATCAGAAAATAATTTAATTGCCATTTATGGTGAGTGGGGTATAGGAAAAAGCTGCCTAATGAAAACCATTCAAGAAAATATAGATAAAGAAAGATATGATACCTGCTGGTTTGATACTTGGAAATATGAACATGATACTAATCTTGCTTACTCATTACTTAAGTTTATAGATAATGGTAATTTTATAAATAAATTAGAAAAAAGTACAACTATTGGTTTAAAAACTGTATTTGGCTTAATGAAAAGCTTTGCATCTGGTATTCAAATTAATGCTAAAGTTATAGATTTAAATTTTAATGATATGATTAATCGAGCTCAAGAAGAAGATAAAGAAATAGAAGAATATATAAGAAATGAAGAGTGTTTATGGGAAAAGGTCAATAAATTTGAAAAAGAATTTTCTAAAATTAAGCCAAAAAAAGATAAAAAAATAATTGTTTTCTTGGATGATTTGGATAGATGTGAGTCTGAAAATATTATTACTTTAATTTCATCAATAAAACTTTTACTTTCATTAAACAAAAATATTATATTTATTATAGGAATTGATAAAAAAGCAGTTACTTTAGCATTAAAAAATAAATATAATAATGACTGTAATAAAGCAGATGAATATTTAGAAAAAATATTTCCATTAAATTTTGAAATTACTAGTAAGATACAAAATGATAATCTTTTAAACTATATTGAAAGAGTAATGGATTTAGACAAAAAACATGCTCAGTTTGTTTTAGATTTTTTTAATGAAATAAACTTTAATAATTCTCGTCATTTGAAAAAAGTCTTAAGAAAATATTATTTGATGAAAAATTATTTAAAAACTAAAATTGATTTAAATAATGACTTTTGTATTGTTCTTGTATTATATATGATAATATTAAATACATTCTATGAGGATGAATATAGAGTGTTATTAGAAAAGAATAAAGAAAAAATTTATAATGAGATTAATCTAGAAAAAATTGATTCAAATACTGGCCATATTATAAGTTATCCATTTCTAAAGCATTTTAAATTTGTAAAAGTAGGAGAAAAAAATCTTTATAACTTTATTATGAGATTTTCATCAACAAAATATATTAAATCTAGTATGAAATATTCAATCGCTTATTCAAAAGAAATTTGTATTGATTATTCAGATTGGAAAAATAATTTTCAAGAAAATATTTGTAGTAAATTTATTGATTTTATTTTAGATAATATTGAGTGTTTAGAGTTCCTTATTGTTAATAAAGAAATAGATAAAGATAAACTTTATTTATGTATATGTTTAATTGATGATATTATGTAATTTTATTATTTATTCTAAAGAGATGATATTTATAAAACGTATATTGATGAATAAAAATGTAGAAGTTTTGGTTGCTGAATATGATTCTGCTACAGGTGTTTTTACTGATATTTATGATATATGTAATATTAGATATTCACCTTACATTTTAAATGATTTATATGATAGTAATAATTTTGATAAAACGTCTTTTAGAACAAATTTGAGCGAATGGTTTAAAGGTAGAGGAATACCATCTTGGAGAGATAAACTTGATTTGCTATTACATAGATTAAATATTGACTACTATGACATAGAAGAGATGCATATTTCTGGTGAAGGAAAACTTTTTTATGAGATTAAACTATTTGATGAAATAATAAAAGTTGTTAAAGACATAAAAAGAATAGATATAGATAAATTAAATGATTTTCCTGAATGGTTTGATAATTTATTACATAAATATCAATATATTACAGGATATTCTGATACAAGAATTAATAGATTATGTATTTTATTAAATAGACAAATAGAAAAATTAAAAGAAATTATTAAAAATAGTTGATATGTTAATTAAGTGTAAATGATTTTTATGTTTACACTTTTTATTTTTAAAATTTTACTAAAAATTTACATTTCTTAATTTTTTAATTGTAATTATTTTTCTAATGTGATTAAATATAGATACAGCCGTTTTTTTTAGGATGTTAAAATTACTTTAAATACATAGAAGATAGTTAACTTGAGGGGGAAAATTATGACTACTACAGGCCGTGATATTAATAGTATTAATTATAGGAGTATTAATTTAGTTTTTGTTGATTCTGATAAGAATATATTATTTTGTGATACATTAAGTAACAACGATTATGCTATTAGAAATGTTGAAGAATTAGAAGTATATATTAATGATTATTTAGGTGGTAATTTATTTTTAAAAACAATCAATTTAGATGATGCTTATTTATATAAATTAATTCCTAGATATACAAAGACTTATAATAAAGGAATAATTGATTGGAACTATGATTATAATAATATAGGTTTTAGAAGAATGAATAGACTTATAAAAAATTTACCTATAACTTATATTGTAGAAGTAACTCCAGATGATGATTTATCTAATTCGATAGATTATAATAAGAATTATGGATTCATTGAAACTTTTACTTCTTTATATACTTATATACTTGAAAAGGTTAAAAATATTAATAGTGTTTATTCTTTCTTTTATGATAATTATGCTTTTGATAAGAAGTTTATTAGAAGAGTTATACTTGAAGAAGATACTTGGAGATTTAATTTTATAGATAGTAATGTTTATGAAGAAAAGATTAACTATGAAAGAAAGATTATGAGTGATTGTGGTTTTAAGTTTAATAAGAAGACAAATACTTGGAATAAAGTTAAATAAAAAGAAAAATTGTTTTGTATTTTTCTTTTTATTATGTAATAATATAGGAAATTGGAGGTTTATATGGATTTAAATGAAATTAATAGTACTATAAGTGATATTATTCTTAGTGAATTTAATAAGAAAATAAAATATGATTTAGAACTTGAAGATTATTTAAAAAGTTATACTAAAGATGAGTTACTTAAGTTTTATGCAACATATCTTGTTTATAATGATAATCTTGATGAATTATTAACTTTTAAGGTAATTAATGGTCAAAAGAAAGATAAAATAGTTTCTAAGGTTTCTTCAAATATACGTAATATTATGAATACTTATTTATGTATAATGAAGACTTCTTGTTTTAATGATTTAAAAAAATATTTTAAAGATAGTAATAGGGTATCATTTACATTTGAAAATGGTGAAGAAATTAAAATGATGACTATAATTGAAATAAAATCTTTATTTTTTATTAGATGTTATTATGACAAGAAAAATGATAGACTTGATCTTTATATACCAGAATATTTTTATGATATTTTTAAAGAATTAGTTTCTGATAAGAATGTAAATAAAACCAATATAAAAAATAATAAGATATACAAAGGTATTTATGCTTTAGTTCATACATATGGTATTCTAACTTTTGAGGAGACTCATGAATTATTGAAAAAAATAGGTGTTAGTGTTAAATATGATGATTTTGAAAACTTAATTTTAACAGAGTATAATGATTCTAGAGGGTATTATTTTACTAGTAATGAGTATGGCAAACTAATTTATAACATGGAATATGAGGAACCTGATGTTCTTTATAATTATTGTGATGTATTATCTCAAGATGTAAATAGAAATTTAGATGCTTCTATAATTAAAGTGATAGGAGAAGATAAGTATATTTATGAACTAAAGCCTTATAAGTTACTTATTAAATATATTTCTAATGAATATCCAACCTTTAAGTTAGATCATAAACATTTTGATATGATGATAGTTTTAGATTTTTTATCTACTGTTCAATTAGATGAGGAAGAAGCAATAAATAACTTTTATCATAATATTGATTATGATTTTGAAGATCTTAATAAAGAGGAAAAAGAAAAGATACTTAAGTACTTATTTGAAATATTTAAATGTTATCCTAAATGGAATAAAAGAGGAAATTTATAATTATAGTAAATTTCTTTTTTTGATTATTAATACTTTTGAAATTTAATTTTTTGCTTAAAGAAAATTTAAAATTCGTTAAAAATCAGGCTCAAATTTTCTAAATTTTCGATTTGTATAATAATAATTTTTATGTTTTAATACATCTCGAAAAGGAGGAAATATTATGTTTTGTAAAATATTAAATAATGAAGAATTAAAGGAGTTTAATGAATTATATGGGAAAGATGCTTTCTTAGTTATGATTAAGAAAACTAATGGTAGATATTATATTAATATTGATGCTAGTAGGTATGTACGTATTAGTGAAGAATTTGCTTTAAAATTTTTAGAAAAATAAGAAAATTTGGAAAAATGTGATTTTTTGGTACTAAAATGTATGGAAAAATGTGATTTTGAGCCATTGAAAGTGTCGGAAAAATGTGATACACTCTTTTCGTGAGGTGATTATATGGAACGTTTAAAAAGAAAAATCGATGATTATTTAATAGAATGGAAGCAAAATCCAAATAAATTACCATTAATTGTTAAAGGGGCACGACAGATAGGGAAAACAAATGCAATTAGATACTTTGGAGAAAATAACTATAAAGTTTTCGTAGAAATAAATTTTGTTCTTAATCCGGAATTTAAAACTATTTTTGATAAATCTTTTTCTGTTAATGAAATAATTAAAGAGATAACTTTAAGACGTCCAGAACTTGAAATCGTACCTAATGAGACACTAATTTTCTTTGATGAGATGCAAGAATGTGTTAGTACTGCAACATCATTAAAATCTTTTAGAGAAGATGGGAGATTTGACGTAATATGTTCTGGTTCACTTATGGGGATTAATTATAAAAAAATAGAGTCTAATAGTGTTGGAAATAAGGAAGACTATACATTACATTCTATGGATTTTGAAGAATTTTTGTGGGCTAAAGGTTATAAGAATTCTATAATTGATGATATGCTTAATTCAATGATTAATTTAGAACCATTATCTTCAACTATGTATGATGTAATGATGGAAAACTTTAAAGATTATATGATTACTGGTGGTATGCCTGCAATAGTTAGTCTTTTCTTTGAAAATAAAAACTTTAGTGGAATTTTAAAAATGCAACAACAAATTTTGCTAGATTATGAAGAAGATATAACTAAATATGCTGAAGGATTAGATCAAAGCAAAATACTAACTGTATATAAAAATATTCCTGTATTTTTAGGAAATGAAAATAAAAAATTTCAAATAACTAAAATTCAAGATGGAGCAAGAAATAGAGAATATATTGGAGTTTTAAATTGGCTAGATAGAGCAGGAATAATAAATGTATGTTACTGCCTTGATCAATTAAATTTACCTTTAAAAGGAAATTATAATCCCAATAATTATAGAATTTACTTTGGAGATACCGGCTTGTTAATAGGTTCACTTGATGACGAAGCACAAGCAGACTTAAGAAAAAATCAGAATTTTAATACATATAAAGGTGCAATATATGAGAATGTTGTTGCAGATATGTTAGTAAAACAAGGATATAACTTGTACTTTTATAAGAATGAAAAAGGTACTCTTGAAATGGATTTTTTCATAAGAGATATTGACTCATTAATTCCTGTAGAAGTAAAAGCAAATGATAACTCAACTATAACATTAAATAATCTTATAGATGATAAGAAATATAAGGATATTAAATATGGTATAAAATTATGTAATAAAAACATAGGATTTAATGGTAAATTTTATACTTTTCCTTATTTTTTAACTTTTTTATTAAAGAGATTTTTAGAAATTAAGAATAATTAATACAGATATTTTGTAATCAATCTATTAATAAATATTAGATTACAAAATATCTTTTCTTTTATCTATAAAATATCTTTTTGTAGATATATTGCTATTTTCATGATATAATATGATAGATATTTGGGGTGATATGATGAAGAAGAATATTATAATTACTATTTTAATATTTATAATTGTTGTTTTAGGTGGAGTTTGTTTTTATTTATACAGTTCTACTAAAGTTGAACCTAGAGAAAAGGTTGTTATTAAGAATGAGTCAAGTGAATTAAAAGATTCTAATATAATTACTGATTCTTCTTTAGCAATTAATAATAGTGAAGTATCAACTGATGATGACTTAGTAAATTATTTAGATGATGTTAGTGAATATGTAGATAAGTCAAATGATGAGAAGACTTTAAAAAATACTTTTATTACTTTAACTGATTTTATATTTTATGATGGTGAGATTAAGGGCAAGAAGTTTTCTGATTTAACTGATTCTGTTAAGACTAAAGTTATTGATATTTATGAAAAAGTTGATTCTAAAATAGAAGAGAAATATCCTAATTATAAAGAAAGTATTAAAAATACTTCTGTTAAAGTTTATAATAATGTTAAGGAAAAGGCTAGCGAGTTAAAGAATTCTATTTTAAATAAGTATAAAGATAGTGTTGGTGAAGATAGATATAATAATACTATGGATATATATGAAGAGGATAAACAAGGCGTAAAAGATGTTTATGATACTTATAAGCCTTATATAGAAGAAGGAAAAGAAAAGACTAAGAGTGCTATTAGTAAGGCAAAAGATAAAGTATCTTCTTGGTATAAAAATTATAAAGAGAGTAGTGATTAAATGAAGAGTGTTGGTATATATACTTTAGGTTGTAAGGTTAATACTTATGAGAGTGAGTTTGTTGAAAATGAACTTATAAAAGCAGGATATGAAATTAAAGATTTTGATGATATATGTGATGTTTATATAATAAATACTTGTACAGTTACAAATAATAGTGATTCTAAGTCTCGTAAGACTATAAGACAAGCTATTAAAAGAAATCCTAATGCTTGTGTTGTTGCGATGGGATGTTTTGTAGCAGTTAACAAAGATTATCATGAAAATGGATTAGATATAGTTTTAGGAAATAAAGATAAAGCAAATATAGTAAGTTTACTTGATGAGTATTTTAAAAATAAAGAAACAATTGTTAGAACATATGATAGTAGACTTAGTGAGTTTGAAGATATGAGAATTACTGAGTTTCCTGGTAGAACACGTGCTTTTGTAAAAATACAAGATGGTTGTGATAATTTCTGTAGTTATTGTATTATTCCTTTTGCTAGAGGGAAATGTAGAAGTAAAAATGAAGATGAAGTAGTGGCAGAAGTTACTGATCTTGTAAATAATGGTTATAAGGAAGTTGTTCTTACTGGTATTCATACAGGAGCATATGGAACTGATTTAGATACTAGTTTTGCAGATTTACTTAATAGACTTGTAAAAATAGATGGATTAAAAAGACTTAGAATTTCTTCAATTGAAACAACAGAATTAAATGAAGATGTAATTGATGTTTTAAGGAGTTCTAAAGTAATAGTTGATCATTTACATATTCCTATTCAAGCAGGCTCTGACGAGGTATTAAAAGCAATGAATAGAAAATATGATTTAGAATTTTTCTTTAACAAGATTGCTGAAATTAGAAATATTAGACCTGGTATTGCAATATCTACAGATGTAATTGTAGGTTTTCCTGGAGAGAGTGAAGAATTATTTGAGAAGACAATTGATACTTGCCGTAAATTAGAATTTTCAAAATTACATGTTTTTCCATATAGTGAACGTCGTGGAACTAAAGCTAGTAGAATGGATAATAAATTACCTGGTAATATTAAGAAAGAAAGAGCAAAAAAATTAATTGAAGTATCTCATCAACTAGAAATCAATTATATGAATAAATTTATTGGTAGGGAAGAAGAAGTTCTAATAGAAGAATATAAAGATGGATATAGTTATGGACATACATCTAATTTCTTATATGTAAAAGTATTAGGAGAACTTCCACATAATGAATTTTGTAATGTTTTAATTGAGGATGTTCAGTATCCTTATTGTATAGGAAAAGTTATTAATAAATAACAAAAGTACTAGATTTTTATTTATCTAGTACTTTTTTTCTAATTTAAATTAATTAAGTATGTTTCACAAGTATCTGCCAATGGATCATTACAATCAACAAATATTAGTCTTAATTTACTTGTATCCATGTTTGCTTTTTCAAAATAGATACTACCTGAATAAGATTTTTGTGATTCTAATGTAGTAGGCAACTTATCATCTGCTTGAACAAGAATAGTATTGTATTTTGAATCTTTTGATTCTCTTTCTCTTAAAGCAAAGGCATAATTAATTAAATCATCTAAATTTTCATTAGATTTATTTGTAATTGAAAGATTTACTTTAATGTATTTTATTCCATTTATTTCTACTTCTTTATAATTATTTACTAGTACTTTAAAGTCTTGTGATGTAAATTCTTGATTTATTTTTATTTTACCATCCATATATTGAATAGGCTTTTTACTAATAATATTTCCAGATAATCCCATAACTAATATTATTACAGTTATAGAAGATATTAATACAGTAGATATATATTTCATATAAAGGCTAGTATCAATATCAAAACTATCTATCTTACTTAATTTATTTATTACTCTTAAAGTATAAACTATTAAGAATGCTTCTAGGGCAAGTGATAAGAAAACAATTATACTACTACCAGAAGTTACAGCATAATCATATATTCCATGCATGTATCCAGAAATTAATAGTCCAATTATGAAATAAAAAATACTTAGAAATTTATTTCCTTCAAGTTTTTTAGTAGTAGCAAGTCCCACAAATACACCAAATATTGCTCCATATAGGGTATGTCCTGGTATACATAAAATTGCTCTATATATTCCTGTTGCTATACCACCTTGTAAAACGTATAAAACATTTTCAAAACAAGCAAAACCTAGTGCTCCAAATGTACAATATAAAATTGCATCATAGAAAGAATTATAACTCTCACTCTTTATACCAAAAATATATGCTGGTAAAAATTTAAATATTTCTTCTATTAAACCTATACCATAAATATTGATTAACATAACTGTAATTTCATTATACTGAGAAATATGATTATCAAAAAACTTTTCTAATGGAACTACAAAAATTATTGCGAAAACCATAGAAGTAAAAAATATTTTCTTTAATACTTTTTTAGGCTCTTTATCAATATCTAATTTGTATAAATGCTTTGCAACTAATATTGCAGGTAATGTTGCTACTATAAATAAAATTATTAAATAGTACACACTTCTTTACTCCTTTCTATTATAAATATATCTTATATTTATTTAAAAAACAAGCAGTTTAAAATAACTAGTTTATGTGTTAGAATATTAAATAGATTGTGAATGGAGGACGATATAAGTGGCTAGTTATATACAAGGAAAATATACTAAATGTATTTTTAAAAATAATACTGGTTATAATATAGGGGTATTTAGAGTTAGTGATTCAAATGATCCTAGTCTAGCTGATTATATTGGAAGAAGTATTACATTTACTGGTTACTTTCATGAACTTAATGAGATAGACACATATATGTTTTATGGTAAGCTTGTTACTCATGAAAAGTATGGAGAACAATTTCAAGTTGAAAGTTATGAAAGGTGTATGCCAGAAGAAAAAGACTCAATTGTTGAGTTTTTAACGAGCGGTTTATTTAAAGGCATAGGAGAAGCAAAAGCTAAAAAAATAGTTGATGTTTTAGGAAAAGATACATTAAAAATAATATTAGAAACACCGGATAATTTACTTTTAATTCCATCTATATCTAAGAAAAATGTAGATACACTTCATAATAAATTAAAAGAGTATGAAGCAAGTTATGAGACTATTATGTATTTAAGTGATATGGGCTTTTCTACAAAAGATTCTATGATTATTTATAATACTTATAAAAAAGATACTAAGAAAGTAATAGAAGAAGATATTTATAAGTTAATAGAAGATATAAATGAAATATATTTTAAAAAGATAGATATTATTGCTTTAAAAAATGGAATTAAAAAAGATGATTTAATTAGAGTAAAAGCAAGTCTTTTATATATAATGGATGAAGTAAGTAATACTTATGGACATAGTTATTATTTTAGAGAAGAACTTCTTAATTATTTACCTAGAGTTCTTGGTGTTAATATAAGTGATGAATTATTTGATGAGTGTATTAATAATTTAGTAGATGACTTGAAAATAATTATTAAGGAAGATAGATTTTACTTAAGAGAGATGTATGAGGCTGAGACACTTATTGTTAAGAGATTTAGACTTTTAAATAGCAATAAAGAAGTAGTTGATAAGAGACTTGATTCTATGATTTTAGAATTAGAAGATTTTTTTGATATTAAGTATAATTCATGTCAGTTAGATGCTATTAAAAAAAGCTATATGAAAGATTTTTTAATTATTACTGGTGGACCTGGTACTGGTAAGACTACTATTATGAAAGGTATTGTTGAGTTATATCGTTTGATGGAGAAAATTTCATATGAAAAGTTAAATGAAAAAATAGCATTACTTGCTCCTACTGGACGTGCTGCTAAGAGAATGAGTGAGACTACTGGAATGCCTGCAAGTACAATACATAGGTTTTTAAAATGGAGTAGAGATACAAATAAGTTTCAAGTTAATGAGTATAATAGAAGTAAAGTAGAATTTGTTATAATAGATGAGGCTAGTATGATAGATACTTATTTAATGGCTAGTTTATTGAAAGGAATTTCTAGTAATTGTAAAGTTATTTTAGTAGGTGATGATCATCAATTACCTAGCGTTGGTCCTGGACAAGTATTACATGATTTAATAGAAAGTCATGCTCTCCAAGTAGTTGAACTTACAGAATTATATAGACAAGGGGTTGACTCAAACATTATAAGTCTTGCCTATGATATTAGAAATCAAAGTGTCAATAAAGATATATTTAATGTGGATGATGATCTTACTTTTATTGAATGCAGAGATAATGAAGTAATATCTAATATTTGTGAAATATGTAATACATATAAAGATTTAAATTATAAGAAATTTCAAATACTTGCTCCTATGTATAAAGGACTTAATGGAATTGATGCAATAAATAAGAGTGTACAAGATATTTTTAATTCTAAAAGTAAGGCTAAAAAAGAAAAAGTTATTGGAGAATTTAATTTTCGTGAAGATGACAAAGTAATTCAACTTACTAATATGCCAGATGATAATGTATATAATGGTGATATTGGTATAATTGATAGAATACAAAGTAGTCCTAAGAGCGAAATTCATATAGATTTTGATGGTAATTTAGTTAAGTATACTCCAGCTAATTTTATTAATTTTAGATCTGCATATAGTATTAGTATTCATAAGGCACAAGGGTCTGAGTTTGATGTTGTAGTAATTCCACTTGTAAATGCTTATAATAAGATGTTATATCAAAAACTAATTTATACAGGAGTTACTCGTGCTAAGAAAAAGTTATATATAGTTGGAGACTTTTCAGCACTAGTTAGAGCATCTCGTAATACTTCTGATGATATTAGAAGAACTACTATTAAAAATTATTTAATAAATGGTATAGTTTAGGTGATTTTGTAAATAATACTTGTAGAGGTGATTAGATGAAATTTAATATTTCTACAATTATGGTAATGCTTGGTGGAGCAGGTATTGCTGGATATTTATATATGAGAAATCATCCTGATATGGTATGTTGCATGAAGGATGCAGTTAAAGATACTGTTAGGGATACTAGTAGAAAAGTATATAATATGTTAGATGAAGAAGATTAATCTTCATCTTTTTTTTGATTTTATTTTGTATAATTTTTCTTTTGTGTTATAATATACGTGCTTTAGGGGGTATTATTATGATGTTTGATGATTATGATACAGAAATGCTTAGTTCTTATCAAGAAAATATAGGAACATTTGATTTTGGAAGAATTTGTGAAGATGTAAGAGAGTTTCAACTTGCATGTAAGGAGATTGCTCTTAATAGTTTACATATTAGTACTTTTGATGATGTTAAGTCTGATATGATTCTTTCTTTTTCTTTAGAAAAGGAATTAAGTGTTAAAGATAGAATTTCTTTTGTATATGGTATGAGTGAAGGAAAATATTATTTATCAAAATTAAAGAGCATTCCAAATTATAGTGATAAGGAAGGATTTACTTCATTTGTTAATACTGAGGCAGATAAATTTTTAGTATCAGAACAAGAAAATAAAAAGAAGAAGAAAAACAATTATGATTTAGATGTTGCGAGAGCAGGATATGCTACTAAAATATATTTAGGATTAATGGAAAACTATAAAGAAAAATAATTTCATATTTTAGTTTATTTGTAGTATAATCTTTTTGGAAGGTGATAAGAGTGATTACAATTAAGAGTGAAAGAGAAATAGAACTAATGAGACATGCTGGTATGCTTGTTTCAAAGATGCATCAGTTTATTAAACCATATATTAAAGAAGGTATTACTACTAAAGAGTTAGATAAATTATGTGAGGACTTTATTAGAAGTAATGATGGTATTCCAACTGAAAAAGGTTATGAAGGTTTTCCAGCATCAATTTGTGCATCAGTAAATGATGAAGTTGTACATGGCATTCCAGGAAACAGAAAATTAAAAAACGGAGACATAATTACAATTGATACTGTTATTGCATATAAGGGTTACCAAGGTGATGCTGCTTGGACTTATGCAGTAGGAGAGATTGATGATGATAAAAAGTATTTGATGGAACACACTGAAAAAGCCTTATACGAAGGTGTAAAAATGGTAAAACCTGGAAACAGAATTGGTGATATTTCAAGTGCAGTACAAAAATATGCAGAAGAACATCATTTAGGTGTTGTTCGTGAACTTTGCGGACATGGTATCGGAAGAGAAATGCATGAAGATCCTGAAGTACCAAACTTTGGAATTGCTGGAACTGGTCCAAGATTAAAACCTGGTATGGTAATTTGTATTGAACCAATGCTTACATTTGGACATAGAGATATTTATTTTGCAGATGATGATTGGACAGTTATTACAAGAGACTCATCACCAGCAGCTCACTTTGAACATACAATTTTGGTTACAGATGATGGATATGAAATACTTACTCCAAGATTAGATGATTAATATTAATTAACGTAAAATTAAAAAGTTTTGCGTTTTTTTATGTTTTTTTTTATCTCTTTGATGTATCCTATTATTAGGATGTGATAGTTTGAAAAAGAAAAGTATTATATTTTTAATAAATGGGTTAGGAATAGAAAAGCCTGGAAGTTATAGTATATCACTAGATCAAGATATGCCTAACCTTGCAAGAACAAAAGAAACTTCATATTTTACAACTGCAATAACTAATAGTTTAGAGTATAGAAGTGCATATCAACAATTTTTTGTAGGAGATACTTATAAGACAGAACTTGATTATATACAGACAAATATTATAAATGAAAATATAAAAACAAATCCTGTATATCAAAGTTTTTCTCAGAGTGTAAGCACACCAGGTTCTAAACTTCATGTTTTTCTAGAACCAACAACAGATAAAATAGTAGAACAAATAAATAACTTAGTTAATACTTTAGCGCTTGAAAAAGATAAAAAGATATATCTACATTTGATACTTTCTCAATTAACACTTAATGACTATAATAGACTAATTGATATTATAAATTATATTAAGTATCATTTAAATGAACATATTACAGTTGGGTTTGTTATTGGAAAAGAATATTTAAGTGATGAACTTACTCCGGCTGAGTTAAAAGAGATGGAAAAATTACTTTTCTTTTGTTCTGCTGAGAGATGGATTAAAACAGAGGATAAGTTAAGAAGTTTAAAGGAACAAAATGTTATTCCATGTAAGGCAAAAGGTTTTTGTGCCAATAATGAGTGCTTTATAAAGAATGGAGATACTATATTATTCTTTAATACTAGACGTGAAGACTATGATAAATTCATTAAATGTATTTATGATAATGCTCCAGAAGTTATTAAGAATGAACAAATTAATTTACCGGCATTTTCTTTAATTAAATTATTTAGTAAGTATAGTATAAATTCATTTGCTGAGAAAGTAGTTTATGAGAATAGTTTAGATAATATGCTTTTAAGATATCAAAAGAAGGCTCTTATTCTTACTAATAGAGAACATGTTAACTTAGTTAATTTCTATGCGAATGGTCTTAATCAAGTAAATAATCCAAATATTGTTTTTATGATTCTTGATGATACTTTGTATGATTATAATAATGTTGTTAATTTAATTGATAATTCTGATTATGATTTAATTATATTTGATTATTATATGGATACGTCTTCTACTATTAATAATTTAAAGAGTGGACTTACTAAAATAGATAAAGTACTTGGAAATATAGTTTATTGTTCTGAAAATAAACATTCATTATTTATATCTAGTCTTTTTGGTATAAAAAAAGAGATGCCTCTTGCTGATTATAATTCTGAGATGGTCACAATTGACTATGAGATGCAGATACCAATATTTTTCTATGATTATACTTATCCAGCTGGTAAATATACTTTATTTCCAGGGGATACTAATATGATATTAAGTAGTGCTATGTGGTGTTTAACAGGAGATAGTCATTTAGAATCTTTAATTAGACCTAAAGGACTTCTTAAAAACTTATTTAGTGCTTTTAAATAAGAAAAACTGCTATTTTTAGCAGTTTTAATTTTCTTCTATATCAATATTTGAAAGTATATTTATAAAATATTGTACTTCTTTAGATAATTTATTATTTTTATGGTATATGATACTTAGGTTTCTACTATCTAGTTCTTCTTTTACTTTTATTTCAAATAGTTCTTTATTGTTTAATTCATCTTTAATAAATTCTTTTGTTAATATACTTATACCTAGTCCTTCTTTAACAAAATTAGTTATTAATGATGTACCTAATACTTCCATAGATGGAGTTACATTTAAATTATATTTTTTAAATAAATCTTTTGCATACTCATGAGTAGTTGCTCCTTTAGCACTCATAATATATGGATAATTTTCTATTTCTTTAATACTTATTTTTTTATTTATTAAATTTTTATATTTACTATTACATACAAAGATTGGATGTAGTTTTTTCTTAATTACTATTTGTTCATAGTCATCACCTAAGTTATCTATATAATAGCCAACTGCAGCATCTGCTTCTTTGTTTCTTAACTTTTCTTTTACTCCTTCAATACTATTTTCCGAAAAGTTTATTTTCACATATGGATATTTATCTACAAATAATGATACATATGGCAAAACTACTTTTTCAGTTAAGACCTTTCCTACAACTAAATTTACTGTTTTTGTTTCACTTATTTCTTTTATTGCTCCATTCATAATACTTAATACTTTTTTTGAGGCTTCATATAATTTTAAGCCATCTTCTGTTAATTTTACTCCTTTCTTACTTCTTATAAATAAATCACAATTTAACTGGTTCTCTAAATTTTTAATTGCTTTAGATACAGCAGGTTGTGTGGTTATTAATATTTCACTTGCTTTTGTAATATTTTGATATTTTGCTACTACACTAAATGTTTTTATTAAGTCTAAGTTAATATTCATAAAATCCCCCGTAATTTGCTATATATTATATAGCTTTTTTTAGTATTAAACAATAAAAATAGTTGTTTTATTCATGAAAAATAGTTATGGATAATATGAAGTATTATCATTTTACATGAGCAATATTCGACTTTATAATCGAAATTAGTGATGCAACAAGAGTGTTTCACAGAGGGAGGAAATGTTATGTTAAGATTATTAAGCCCAAGAATATTTAGAGAGGGACCAAAAGAATATGCATTACCAATGCTTGCTTTTGAAGATATTGATGATGTTTTTAAGAACTGGGATTTATATAATGGTACATATAAGTTTTTATTACCTGTTTCAGTAGGTGATTTTGAAGAAGTTAATGTACCTGCTTGTTTTTCAAATGACCCAGATGTTTTAAGAGAATTTTATGAAGAACAAAAAACTAAAAATAAAAGAAAGGCTTTTATCATTTCTGATTTCTTAGTAACTGATTTAGATAAATTAAGTTATTCTGGAATTATAAATATTTCATCTACTAAAGATGGTAAAGGTATGGTTGATAAAAGTACAACTATTAGTTTAACTTATAAGAATCCTATTTTAACTTATGCTAATGAAGGGATATCACCAAGAGATTTAAAGGCTGATGTTGAGGCAACATATGATAGGGTTAGTGATATGGAACATTCAATTCCAGAAATTGTAAATAAAAGTGATAAACCTATATCATTTAGCCGTGATATTTTAGTACAAGCTTTTGATGCTGCTAGAAAGATACATGATGCATCACTTGCTTATGATGGTGAAGAATATAATGAATATACTTTGTTTTATGTTGATGCTTTAGGTAAAGTTAAATTATATGAAATAATTGGAGAAGAGTCTTTTCTTAAAAAAGCAAAGAAGATGCCAGAAGTTGTTAGAGATGAGTTAGACATTGTTAAAAATGGTGGAGACTCAGTTAAAAAACTTGAAAAGACTTTATAGAATATAATTTTATAAATTTGACAATGAGATGTTGTTTTTATATAATATGACACGATTTGTGGTGATATTATGAAAATTAGGAAGAACAATATTTCTTTGTCTTTTTTTGATTATAAAGTACTTAATGCTTTGACTGAAATACTTAAGTTTGATTGTGTAAGGGATAACAGTGTTTGCGATGATGACTTATTTTATATTTACAAAGATTATTCTATTGAGTCTATTATTTCTTTTGTATTTTCTAATAATAATTTAGTTATAGATGATGATGTAAGAAAAGTGTTACTTAATAAAACGATGGTTTCTAATTATTTACAAATTTTAATTTTTTATGGAGAAGTTGTAAGAAATATAGGTGTGTCTTTTAGTGATACATATAGATATGTCCCTAAGAGATTACAAGATAGTTCGTATACTAGAGGTTATTCCTCAATTACTGGAAATGATCTTAACAGAGTTCTTTTAATTTCAGATACACATTTTGGTAATTGTGAGTATGCAGATTATTCTTTGGTTTATAAGTTGTTTGATTATGCAAAAGAAAAATATGATATTAATGATTGTATTCATTTAGGAGATGTATTTCAAGGAGTTAGAATTGACAAGGGCGAGTACAGTGGGATGAGTCTTTATGATGATGCTATAAGAAAGATTATAGAAGAACAAATAAATGAGTTTTCTTTAAAATTTCCTGATAATATGAATGTTGTTGCTGTTTCTGGTAATCATGATGAAAATATAATTAAATATTTGCATACTTTAAAGTCGTCTTTTTATGATTTGAATGAGTCTTATTTAACAATTCTTAAACCTAATTTTCGTTTATTAAAACATAGAGAATATGGAAACGTATTAAAAGCAGGAGACATGAGAGTTTGTTTAATTCATAATTTTCAATATAATATGTTGTTTCCATATGTTAAAACGACAGAATTAGATAGTGATAAATTGTCAAGTTCTTTAAAGTCTTATAATACAAATGATATAGACTTATACTTGTCTGGTCACTTTCATTATAGCTATAATAAAGAATTGATTGATCACAATCACATTACTAAAAGACATTATGAAGTTATTCCTTCTTTATCAAAAATGTATGCTAAAACAAAAGATAAATGTATTGGAAAAATAATAAGATTTATTTATGATAATTCTAATGTTTCATATTATGGTATAACTAATATTTATTTTTTAAATGATAAAATTGTTGAGGGCAAAGAGAGTATATATCCGACTAACTATACACTTACAAATGAGAGAGTGCTTGTAAAAAGTAAAAATAATTATCTTTAAAAGACTTATTATTTTGTGATATAATATGTTAGCAATGAAAAAGAGGGGGAGAACTGTTTGAGATTTAAACTTGTTATCGATTGGCATGGTGAAGATGAAGATATATGTATAAAAAATAGTGATGATGAAGAAATTGATTGTGTAATTAATATTACATATTCTATAAATAAAAAATTTGATGCGAAAGAAATAAATAAAATTATTTATAATTATTTAAGAAAAAATTTAAATAGTTCTAGTTGTGATTCTTTAATTAAAAGACTTAGTAAGTTAGCCTCAGACTTTATAAGAGATGCTTATTTACTATGCTTAATTACTGATAAGAATAATGATCTTGATTTGATGTTTAAAAATATTCATGACTATAATAAAATAAGTGATGCAGTTTATCCTCTTACTTTAGAGGGGTATTATGAGGCTTTAGCTGATTCTTCTAATAAATCATTATTTTTAGTTGAAGGAAACTCTGAATTAATAACGATAGATGAATTTAAAAAGACAATTGATTATATTACTGATGTTGTAAGAAAGATAAAAAGACATAATTTAAGTCCTTTAGAAGAGATTGTTTATGCTTATGATGTTTCTAAGAATAGAAAGTATCTTGAAGAGGGGCACGATGAGAGAAAAGCAAAGTCTCGTGATATTTCAAAAGTTTTATTTGGAGATAAAATTGTATGTACGGGGTTTGCTAGTATTTTTACTGCTCTTGTTAGAAATTTGGGGTATCAAGCTACAAATTATATTGTTGAGTCTGGTGCACATGAGGTGTCTATTGTTAGAATAAAAGATAATAAATATGGTCTAGATTTAATTACATATTTTGATCCTACAGGTGACTCTTTTGGAAAAAATAATCGTTATAATTTAAATAATTATAATTGGTGTGGTAATTTTAATGCTTTAGAAAGATATGATGGAGACATTACATTTGGTTATGAAAATCTTTGTGAAGATATTAAAATTATGTCTGATTTAAGTCATAAAAAATTACCACATAATAGATTGCGCATGGGACAGTTTTTTAATATTCATCAGTTTTATTTAAAAAATAATAAATGTGTTAATGATTTTATGTGGCCAGAATTAGATAGTGATATGATGAAATTTATAAATAACTTTAAGAGTATTAAGTTTATGAAGGAACGTGATGCAATTTTTGATAAAATAGATGAGATTGATAATGTTATTTTAATTAAAGCAATTTATAATGCAAGACGTGCTATGGCAAAAGATGGTATTTCTAATGCAACGTTTACTGATGATGATTTTAAAGAGATTGTTAGTGATTTAAATTATTACTCTCAAAGTAATGGTTTTCCTGAAATAACTAATAATAATTTTTTCAATTTAATAAAAAATAAAGCTACAAATAAAGTAAAAGTATATAAGTAATTATATATTTTTTTAAATTTATTTATAAACTATGATACAATTTATTAGTAAAGTAGAAAGAGGAGGAGTGTAGTATGAAAAAAATAGTTTTAGCTTCTAATAATAAAGGAAAAGTTAGGGAAGTAAAAGAAATTTTAAAAGATTATGAAATTGTTACCCTTAATGATATTGGATTTTATGATGATATTATAGAAGATGGAGAAACTTTTCTTGATAATGCATTAATAAAAGTACGTGCTATTAGAAAATTTTTAGAGGATGATACTTTAATTATTAGTGATGACTCAGGACTTTGTTGCCCTGCACTTGATGGAGCACCTGGAGTTTATAGTGCAAGGTATGCAGGAGACCATGATGATCAAAAAAATCGCGATAAATTAATTAAAGATTTAGAAAATCTTGATAAAACTGCATATTTTGTTTGTGAAATTGTATTGTTAAAAGAAGATGGAAGTTACGAAGCGTTTGAAGGAAGAACATATGGAAAAATAATTTCTGAAGAAAAAGGAGATAATGGTTTTTCATATGACTGTATATTTTCATCAGATGACTTAGGAAAAACTTTTGCTGAGGCAACAGATGATGAGAAAAATTCTTGTTCACATAGAGGAAGAGCATTAGAAAAATTATCTTTATATTTAGAAGGTGATGAAAATGCAACAAAGTAAGCCTCGTATGATTATTTCAATAATTGATAGTGTTATAGTTTTTAGTATTATGGCAGTAATTATTGTTTCAATGTCTTTAAAACATAATGTTTTAGGTATAATATTTTCATCTGTTATGGGATGTCTTTTAATAACATATTTCATTTTAAATAGTATATTTTTTGGATTAAAAAAGAAAAAGAAAAATACAAAAAAAGTCTCTCTTAGTAGAATAATTAAAATATTTAGTATTTCTACAATTACTATGTATTTAGTATATTTAAGTTTATTAGTAAATAGTAATTTAAAATGGATATTATTTAGTTTAATAATAATAGTAGGTATAGCGAGTAGTGTGTTTATCGCAATAGACAGGTTTAGTAGTTTAACTAAGATACTTAATGTGGTTTTATTAGTTTTATTTATTATTATTTTATATTTAATTTTTAATTTTAATTATTTATTTTATATTGGAATTGTTTTATCTTTATTTTATATATTAGTTAATTATTTTAATAATAGATTTAATAATACTTATAGTTTTTCTTTACTTATTTTTACATATATATTTTTAGGAATATTTTTAATTTTAATTTAATATTTATTTAGTAGTTTTAATATGTTATAATTTTAAATGTTTAGGAGAGTGAGTATATGGATTTAATAAAATATATAATTCTTGGTATTATTCAAGGATTTACTGAACCATTACCTATTTCTAGTAGTGGTCATATCTTCTTATTTAAGTCATTATTTAATACTAATATGTTTAATGATTTAAATTTAGAGATTTTTCTTAACTTTGCATCTTTTATTGCAATTTTAATAATATTTTGGAAAGATGTTGTAAAGTTAGTTACTGGTTTCTTTGGTTATATCAGTAGTAAGGGTAAAAAATACAAGAATGAATTTAAATATTGTATGTTAATTGTTCTTGGAACAATACCTGTTGGAATCTTGGGACTTATTATTAAAGATCCTTTAGAAGAATTACTTTCAAAGAATGTTTATTTAGTTGGTTTTGGTTTTTTAGTAACAGCAATTGCTTTAATCTTAGTAATGAATGCTGATGGAAAAAAAGAAGACGATGACATTACTTATAAAGATGCTTTAATAATTGGTATTTGTCAAGCAATAGCACTTGTTCCTGGTATTTCTAGAAGTGGTATGACATTAGTTGGATGTCTACTTTGTGGTTTAAATAAAAAGTCATCATTAAAGTATACATTTATGTTATATTTCCCAGTAAGTATTGTTACTATGATTATTGGAGTTAAAGATATAGCAGAGACAGGACTTAATTTAGGATTATTAGGATATTATGCAATTGGTATGGTATTTGCTTTTATCTTAACTTATGTATCATATAAGTGGTTAACTAAGTTAGTAGAAAAAGGAAAATTATGGAAGTTTTCAATCTACTTAATTATAGTTGCTATATTTACAATAATATATTTTATTTAGAAAGAGAAATCTTTCTTTTTTTTGTCTTTTACTTTATACTTAGATTAAGGTAGGTAATTTTATGAAGAAGATGAGTAGAAAAGTATTTTTAATAATATGTGGAGTTTGTTATTTTAGTTTTTATATTGCTTGTAAGTTATTTTTATTATTTAATATAGATTTATATAGTAATAATACTAGTGATTTAAAATACTCTAAGGGAGATACTTATAATATTAAGTATGATAAGTGTAGTGATTGTTTTACTAGTAAAGATGGTAATGTTAAAATGAATAATTATTTTGAACAGTTTGAGTTGGGTGACGATAATGACGAATTTGAGTACTATATATCAGAAGATGGTAATAGTGCAATTTATATTGGAGAGGGAAGAAGTTTACTTAGTCAAATAGATGACTATAATGAAAATACTTTCTTTTATGAATTAAATCATTTCCCAGTGTATATTTCTAATTCACTTAGACATTATATTTTAAATAAATATGATATTAAAGATGATGTTAGTCTTATTAAGAAGTCACGTGATGTTTTATCTAAAAATAATTTATTTACTCCAGTTATTAAAATGAAAGAGAATTATTTGTTTAATTATATTTTAGATATGACATATAATTCAAAAGATATTATATATTTAACAGGTAAGTATAATGGATATATTATGATAAATGATAATGATTATTATATAAGTATTTGTAAAGATGATAAAATGTATTATATTAATTTACATAATAGAGATTATTTTACTCGTGAGAAGTTAGAAGGTATACTAAATAGTATTTCATTGAAATAAGGAGTTTTTATGCGTATAGAAAGTTTTAATTTGAGTAATTATATAATGTTTAAACTTAATAAAATAGATAATGAGTTTAGTGAAGATGAATTAAATAAAATAGTTGAAGTAATAATTTCTTCTGAAGATAGTTTAGATGATGTTATTTTATTTAATAATTTATATGATTTAACTATATGTGATAAGTTTATAGAAAATAATTTTTTTGAAAAGTTGTTTAATTTAAAAAAATTAAAAAGTATAAATTTTATAAGATGTGAATTTGAAAATGCTGATTTAATATCTTCTTTAAATTTAAATAATCTTGATTTAGTTGATTGTAATATTAATAATTATAAGTTTATTTATATTATGAGTGATTTAATTTCTTTAACTGTAATTAATGGAGAGATTGATTTTGATTTAATAAATAGACTTAAATTACTTAAGTATTTAAATGTTAGTTATTCTAATATTAGTAATGATAAGGCATATTTAAAATTAAATGATTTGGAGCAATTATATATTAATAATACGTCAATAAATAATTTTTCTTATTTAATTAATCTTATTAATTTAAAACTTCTTAGTGTTGATGAAAAACAATATGAGAATAATCTTGATATAATTAATAAATTAAAAGAAAGAAATGTTGATATCTTAAGTGAAGGTATTTTATCTTTTGAAGGTGATACTTATGAACAATAATAGAATAATTTCTTTTAATGAAAATGATATTATTGATGTTGATAAGATTAATTCTTATGTTAGAAGTTATGGTCCTGTTACTTTAAAGTTTCCTAATACTAAGAGTCTTAGTAGTGAATTATTAAGAAGAATAGATTCTAATATTGATATTATAATTACTGGACCATATGATGATTATAGGTTTAAAAAGAAAGAGGGTAAGTTCTATAAAAGTGGTGTTAATATAAATCAAGATTTTTTAGAATCTTCAACTTTTTCTAGGAATGAACTTATAAAAATAATGGAGAAGATTGAAAGGATTGAGGCATATATTCCAGCTAATTGGGATGATTTGACAAAGGTAATTTATATATATGATAAATTAAAAAAAGAAATAATGTATGATCCTAAATATGAGAGTAAAACATCAAGAGATATTAGAAGTCTTAGAGGCCTTGTTTCTTCTAAAACGGTATGTGCTGGGTACGCGGTTATTTTTAAAGAATTCTTAGATAGACAAAATATAAGATGTCATTATATTAGTGGACTTGTTCCTAAAGAAAATAATAATTATGCTGGACATGCTTGGAATGTTGTAGAGATTGATGGTAAATTATATCCCTTTGATTTAACTTGGGAAAATACTGAATATAGAAAAGGAAATAATACTTCTTTTGAATATTTTGGACAAAACATTGAAAAGTTTAATAAATATCATATTCCAGACAAAGATGAGAAAATATATGGGTATCAAAATCATCTATCAACATTTAATATGGATGATATAAAAAGAGCATATTTACGTATTAATACTGAGAGTGACTATGACCATTTAAACATTTGTGGAATAAAGGATGATGGCAGTAAGATTGTTGTTTCACAAATAGGAGACGCTGTTATTAATGGAAAAAAAGTTTATAGATATTATTATGGTAAATTAAATGATGATGGTACTGTTAATAAACCTCTTATATTGTATGGTAAAGATAATTTAAATGCTTTGATTAAACTTACTAATTTTCCTCCTGAAAATGATACAGAAAAAGCAAGAAAAAATAGGTATGTTGCGAAGAAAAAAATTATTAATATATTGTTTTCTGATGATAATATAAGAGATTCTCTTTCAAAAGGAACTTATTATATTGGAAGTGTTAAAAAGAATACTAGTAATAAATTGAGTTTTGTTGATAGCTACCAAGAAATAAGTAAGCCAAGTGAAGTTTGTTCTAAATTGTCATATCCTTCAAAAGGATATGTTAGGAGTAATGGAAGTAATGTGATTGTCCAACAGATGCTTGATAAACCAGTAGAGGTTAATGGACATAATGTAATGCAATATCATATATTAGAAACTCTTAATGAATATGGCAAAACTGTAGTTAGAAAAAATGCTATATATACAACAAGTAATTTATTTAAAATTAATGATGATTTTGTTATTAATAGATTATTAGATAGAGGAAGACTTAATGAAAAGAGTATGGAAGGTAATCCATATATTGGAGCGATTAGTAATAATGGTACTATACTTGAAAGTGATGACTTAAATTCTTTCTTTAGAACTGATACTAATAGGCGAGTAAATAAAATTCCTACTTTTGATGAGATGAAGAATAATATTACAAAGTATGAATTTTTTACAGATTCAGATAGTATTGCTCCAGAAGACACTTCTAAATATAAAATTAGAGATAAAGAAACTGGCCAAATTATTCATGATGCGAATATTAGAAAACAAGTAATTTTTTCATATATTTGGAAAGTATCTGCTGGTGTAAAAGTAGGATATGATCCAAATGTTTCTATTAATTATGCTTTTAATGAAAAAGCAAAAGATTTATATGAAAAAATGTGTGATAATTTTAGAAAGAATATTTCTGAAAAAGGTGTTATTAATACTGTTTCATTATTAAGAGATGTTTTAGACAATAAAAATTATAAATATGATACTGATATAGTTATAAGACTATTTAGAACTCCATATCAAACACAATTAATAAATGATATGTTTGTAGAAGCAGCTTGCAAGAGAGATATTTTAATGCAAGTTCCACAACCACTATATTCAGAAGGGTATGCTGGAACACTATTATATGGTAGTGACGATACTAAATCAATTGCATAGAAAAAGAGATTATTTTTTAGTAATCTCTTTTCTTTTATTTTATTATTTTATTGGTTTTAAAAAGTCTAGTGTTGGAATTAAACTTTCAAAATATTTTAAAATATTATCTTTATTGAAAGATGTTGGGTCTTTCATTTCTTCTAGACATATACTTAATAGACCACTTGCATAGAATAAGACAATTCTTTCTGTTGGAATATTAGATTCATTAACATAATTTTCATTAATATACTTTGTAACTGAATTAAGTATAGTATTAATCATCATATCGTGAGCTATTGAATTACTATTATTTTTTATAACAGATGAATAAATTGAAATGTTTTCTGTAATATGAGTTAATAATAAATTAATAGTTTCTATGTAATATTCTCTTATAGAATGAATTTCTTTTTCTACTTTTATTTTTTCTTCTAATTCTTCTTTTAAATCTTCCATTAAAGATTGAAGTAATTCGTATTTATCATTAAAGTGATCATAAAATGTTGAACGGTTAATCATAGATTTATTGCAAATATCTGATACTTTTATTTCTTCAAATGTTTGATCTTTCATTAATTCCATTAGACCTCTGTAAAGATTTGCTTTTGTTTTTACTACTCTTAAATCTTCTTTTTTCTTCATTTCCCATCACCTAGGTTAATTATAGACTGAAAAACTACTTTTGTAAAGATATACCTACAAGTGTAGTTAAAATAGAATACAATAAATAAACAAATGTAGGTTAACATACAAATAAGAAAAATAATATCTTAATTTTTTTTATTATTTGAATAAGAATATAAGGCAAGGAGGAAGAATTATGAAGAAGTTTGCTGATTGGATTTCAAAGAATAATATTCTAATTTTAATAGTTGGATTATTACTTTTGATACCAGCAATTATTGGGTATGTAAATACAAGAATTAATTATGATATTTTAGTTTACTTACCTAAAGAGTATGAGACTATTAAGGGTGAGAATATCTTAACTGATGAATATGGTCTTGGCTCTTACGCATTTGTTATTTCTGATATGTCAGATAACTATAAAGTATTACAACTTGAGAAAAAGATTAAAAAGATAGATGGGGTTAATAAAGTATTTAGTGTTAGTGATGTAGTTGGAGTTAGTATTCCAAAAGAAATGCTTCCTGATGAAGTTACTGATAAACTATACGACGATGATACTAGTATAATAATGGTTACATTTGATGGGTCTACGAGTGAGGATAAAACACTTAATGCAGTTGACGAGTTAAGACATGTAGTTGATGCGAATAGTGTTAGTAGTATGTCAGCAATGGTACTTGATACTAAGAACTTATCAGACCAAGAAATATTTGCATACATTGGAATTGCTGTTCTTTTATGTATAATAGTTTTAATGATTGCAACTAATAGTTATATTGTTCCATTTTTCTTACTTGGAAATATTGGAATAGCTATTTTATATAATATGGGGTCTAATATTTTCTTAGGACAAATTAGTTATATTACTCAAGCAATAGCCGCAATACTACAGCTTGGTGTAACAACGGATTTTTCAATTTTCTTATATCACAAATATGAACTTGCTAAAAAGAGTGAGAAAGATAAAAAACGTGCAATGAGTAGTGCGATACAAGAAACATTTAAGAGTGTAATTGGTTCATCCTTAACAACATTTGCAGGTTTCTTAGCACTATGTACAATGGACTTAACACTTGGAACTGATATTGGTATTGTAATGGCAAAAGGAGTTTTATTTGGACTTATTTGTGTACTTACAATATTCCCAGCACTATTACTTACATTTGATAAGTTAATAGAGCGTACTAGTCATAAACCTGTAACACCACAATTTAAAGTATTACAAAAGTTTTCTGTAAAACATTATATTGTTGTATTTATATTATTTTTAATATTAATGATACCAGCATATATTGGTAATAGTAATTATCAAGTTTATTATAAATTAGATGATTCACTTCCAAAGAATTTACCTTTTGCTGTTGCAAATAGTGATCTTGCTAAGAAGTTTGGAATTACTTCTCCTGAGATTGCAATTATTAGTAAAGATGTTAAAAATAGTGATGTAGAAGATATGGTAGATGAACTTAAAAATATTAAAGGTATTGATATGGTACTTGCACCTAGTACTTTACTTGAGTCTGGTATGGAAGATTTATTACCAGATGAGGCTAAAGAGATTTTAGATAATGATAAATATCAACTTGTTATAATGAATTCTAAATATGAAATAGCAAGTGATGAGTTAAATAGTCAAATTGATGTAGTTAATAAGACATTACATAAATATGATAAGAAGTCAATTCTTGCAGGAGAAGGACCTTTAATGAAAGATTTAGTTGTTACTGCAGATCATGACTTTAATATGGTAAATTATACATCTATTATTGTTATATTTATAATTATGTTATTTGTACTTCAATCAATTGGATTACCTGTTATTTTAATATTTACAATTGAGTTTGCAATATTCCTTAATATGGCAGTTGCTTACTATATGGGTGTAAAACTTCCATTTATTGCAAGTATTGTAGTTGGTACTATTCAGTTAGGAGCAACAATAGATTATGCAATTTTAATGAGTACAACTTATTTAAATGAAAGAAAATTAAGTGATAAGCATAAAGCGATGACTGATACGCTAAAAGTTACTGTTCCATCAATTATTACATCAGCATTATGTTTCTTTGCAGCAACTATAGGTGTTAGTTTATATACAAAGATTGATATGATTGGTTCTATTTGTACATTACTTGCTAGAGGATCAATTATTAGTATGTTAGTTGTAGTTATAATATTACCTGCATTATTAATGATATTTGATAAGGTAATACTTGCTACTACTAGAATTAAGAAAGAGGGTAAATAATATGAAAAAATTTAATCAAGTTATGACATTATCGGTTGCAACTATGTTACTTTTAAATCCAGCAAGTGTACTTGCAATGACAAAGAATGAAACAATTTATTCAACACTTAATTATAATGGTGTTGTTAAAAAGACTACTATTAATACAAGACTTTCTGATTTAGAAAAAGGTAGTATTGTTGATTATACTAAGTTAGATGATATTAAAAATATTAATGGACGTGAAAAGTTTAGTCTAGATAGTGGTACTCTTACATGGAAGTCTACTGGAAAAGATATTTTCTATCAAGGAAAGGTAACAGAAGAATTACCTATAAAAGTTACTGCTAAATATTATTTAAATGGAGAAGAAGTTAATCCTAAAAAGATTAAAGGAAAAAGCGGAGATGTAAAAATAGTTTATAGTTTTACTAATGAAAGTTATGATAAAAGTAGTGGAATGTATACTCCTTTCGTAGTAACGACTACTAGTATTATAAATAGTGATAATAATACTGATATAGATATTTCTAGTGGTAAAGTAGTAAATACTGGTACTAAGAATATTGTAACAGGAATTAGTGCACCTGGTTTATATGATAGTGTAGGACTTAGTGAATTAAAAGATATGGATAAAGTTACTATTACTTACAACACTACTAAATTTAGTATGAATGAAGTATATTTTGTAATTACTCCTAAACTATTAAGTGAAGTTGATGTTAATATGTTAAGTAAAGTTGATAGCTTAAATAGCAGTTTAAATACTCTTCAAAATGGAATGAACGAGTTACAAAATGGTTCTTCTACACTTAATGATGGTGCTAAGAAAATTGAAAATGGTACTAAGAGTTTAAATGATGGATTAAAGAGTGCTTCAGTTGGTATGGAACAAGTTAATAGTGGAGCAAGTGAATTAAATAGTAAAGTTACTAGTATCAATTCTTTAGTTAATGCTTTAGTAGATATTATGACTAATGGAAATAGTACAGATTCTGAGGTTATGGAAAGAGTTAATTATGAAAAACAAGTAATTAATAGTTATGATGCAACAATTCTTCCTAAACTTGATCAATTACAAACACTTTATTTAGGTAATGTACAAGCAATTAATACATTAAAGGCTACTAATGAAAGTATTTCACAGGTCTATAATCAATATAGTTTAGGAAACTTTAAATTAGATAGTACTGATACAAGAGACTTACCAATACTTAGTGAATATTTTACTAATTTACTTATGTCTCAAGGAATGAGTAGTGAAGAGATTAAATCTACAATTACTAATCTAACAACAGTTAAAAAAACTTATGAAGGAAATTTACAATTAATAACATTATTAGAAGGAAACAATCAAGCTCTTTTAACTAGTAAAGATTTAATTGGTACAGTATCTTCTAAGTTATCTGAGTTAAATGATGGTACTAATAAATTAAGTAGTGGTACTAAACAAATTAATGATGGTCTTACTAAATTATATAGTGGTTCTAATGAATTATTATCTGGAACAAGTAGTTTAAGTAATGGTACTAATACTTTAAATGAAGGTATTATAAAGATTAATAGTGAGGGAATCTCTAAATTAACTGAATATGGTAATAAAGCTGTTACTTATAAGAATAAAGTAAAGACTTTAACTAACTTAAGTAAAAACTATAAAGGATTTGCAAGTGATAATTCAGATAGTACATTATTTATTTATAAGATTTCTAAATAGAAAAGGTTCTCCTTTTCTTTTTTTTTACTCATTTTTGTATCACTTGACAAATTATTATATTTTCTTTATAGTAAGTATTTACTAGAAGGGGAGGTAATAGTATGAGTAGTGATAAAATGATTGAAAGTTTTATGAGTGAGATAGATATTTCAAAGACAAGTGATAATGATTTAGAAAACAATAGTTTTATTGATATATTTGGTAATAGATATAATTTTTATACTTTAAAGGGTGATAATATTGTCAGTATTACTTTTTCATCAGATGAGTTTGATATTAATTATTATTTAGAATTATTAAAAGAATTAGGAGAAAAAACAGTTGTTGAATTTTCTTTTAGTGATAGGTGCGCATGTGACAAAGTAAATGAAGTTATAGATGTGTTACATGAATATCCTATTAAGAGAAAAGTTTTTTTAAATGTTAGAGAAGTTAAGTTTTCTCAATTTGATAAGATTGGTTTAGATAAATTAGATGAAAATACTAAAATTACTTGTATGGGGATAGTTAATGAATACAGAAATACTCCGATACATAAGGAATGTTCTTTTGAATGGTGGTTTCTTCATAATTTTCCAAATAATGAAAAGTTTTATAGAAAATTTGGTAATGTTACTGGAGATAAATTATTTAAACTTTATTGGATGGTATCAATGTTTAAAATAAATAATTATGATATTTTAAATAAGACTGTAAAAGAAAAGTGTGAAAGAGCTTATCTTTATATAAAGAAGAATTTTACTAAGAAAAAGATATTCAATTTTGGTAAGAAAACAGAAGATGTTGGTTCTAGTGCAACAGATGTTTATGGAAAAATGGAAGGAGACTCTTTTGGATATTCTAGTCTAATGAAATGTTTTTTAAATAACCAATATATAGGTGTTGCTTGTTATTTAGTTGATTGTGATTATAATGGTAGTCAACATGAATTATGTCAGATTTCAACACTTGTTGGTGATGAGTTCTACTATGATTTAAAAAATGATGTTAATGGAGTAGAAAATTTAGATGATAGATATTCTTTATTAGATTTTAGTGATATTGAAAACTCTAAAGTTAGAGAAAGAAGAGAAGATGCTTTTAAACATGGTGTTTTAATAAAAAAATAATTTATAGAATAGGTGGTGTGATATGAAAAAATTTAGTACTTTTAAAATATTATTTCATTATTTAAAAGATGAAAAACTAAAAATGTTTATTTATATACTTTTAGTATTATTTACTTATATACCAAGCCTTGTGACAGCTTACTTTTGGGGAATTGCATTAGAGGCGCTTATAAGTAAAAACTTTAATGATTTCGTTTTATATTTAGCTATTTGGGAAGGAATATATATATTCTTTTATACAATATTACAAATACCAAGAGATACTTTATATAATTATTTAGAAATAAAGTTTACTAAAAATGTTTCAAAAGATTTATATAAGAAAATAGATATGTTACCAGCCAAAGCTTTTGAAGAAATAGGAGTAGGTGAGTTTATTAATAGACTTTATACTGATCCTGATAGAGTTATGGAGCTTCTTCAAAAATTAATTAGATTAATATGTAAAGCTTTAGTTGTAGTTGTTGTATTAATAGTTTCTTTTAAAATTAGCTTATTACTTGGATGTGAAATATTAGTCTTTGGATTTATTATGGGATTTATTTCATTTAAGTTCTTTCCTAAAATTAAGAAGACTCAAGAAAGTATAAAAAAAGAGTCTGATAACTACGTAAAGGTTGCGACTGAAAATATTACAGGTATTCGTGAAATTAAATCTTTAGGAATAAAGAAGAATATTGAGAATAATATTTTTAATATTTTAGATAATTTATTTAGTCATAATAAAAAGATAAAGAAGTATGAAGTTATTTATTATAGTTTAAATAATTTAACTTACTTTATATTACAATTTATTATTTTATTTACTGCAGGATATTATACTGTAACAGGTAAAATTGCATATAGTTTGTTTATTGTACTTGAAACTTATATTTGGAGAATTGATGAAGTGGTTGAATCTATTTCTGACTTTGGAGTTAACTATAATAAAGTTACAGTTTCATTAAAAAGAATTAGTGAGATTGTAAATAATAAGTTATATGATGATGAGAAGTTTGGAGATGTAGTTTTAGAAAATGTTAAAGGTAATATTCAATTTTCTAATGTTAAATTTAAGTATAGTGAAGATGAAGACTATACTCTAAAAGGACTTAATTTAAAAATAGTTCCAAATAAGAAGATTGCAATTGTTGGTAGAAGTGGTAATGGTAAGAGTACTTTGTTTAATTTACTACTTAGATATTTTGATGCAACAAGTGGAAATATTACTATTGATGGAGTAAATATTTGTGATTTAACTGAAGAAGATTTAAGAAAAAATATATCTATTATTAGACAGACTCCTTTCTTATTTAATTTATCAATTTTTGATAATTTTAAATTAGTAAAAGAAGATGTAACGCTTGAAGAAGTTAGAAAATATTGTAAGGAAGCATATATCGATAGTTATATTATGTCTTTACCAGATAAGTATGATACTATTATTGGTGAAGGTGGTATAAATTTAAGTGGTGGTCAAAAACAAAGACTTGCGATTGCTAGAACATTACTTTTAAATACAAAAATAATTTTATTTGATGAGGCTACAAGTGCTTTAGATAATGAAAGTCAAGATTATATAAAGAAAACAATAGATAATTTAGTAAAAGATCATACTATTGTTATAGTTGCTCATAGATTAAGTACAATAGTAGATGCTGATGTTATTAATGTTATTGATAAAGGAAGGCTAGAAGCAACTGGTACTCATGAAGAATTGCTAAAAAAATCAAAAGTATATAAGAATTTATATTCCAATGAAAATACAAGTTTAGAATAAGAGTTTCTTATTCTTTTTCTTTTAATTATTTTTAATATATGATATTCTAAAAATATAGATAATAAAGAGGTGGCTATATGTTTTGTAAATATTGTGGTAGAAAATTAGAAAGTGATGCTACTTTTTGTAGTGGTTGTGGTAAAAGTGTAGCTGATGGAAATAGTGACTCAATTAATAATTTAAATAATAGTTCTTCTATAAATTTAGATAATAGTACTAATGTAAATCAAGCAAATACTAGTAATATTTTAGAAAACAATAATTCTTTAAATGGATTTAGTACTAGTAATAATGATTCTATCGGATTTGGAAATTCTAATATAGATTTATTTAATACTAGTTCTACTAGTAGTAGTCTTAACGATAATATTTTTAATACTAGTAGTGCTAATAATTCGAATGTTTCTAATGCTTCTGCTAACTCTATAAATCAAAATATAAATAATAATATTAATTCTAGTGTTAGTTCTAATAGTAATTTTAATAATATGAATAGTGTTTCTAATACAAATAATAATTTAAATAATTTGAATAATATAAACAATACGAATAACAGTTCAAATACTTCTAATATAGATATTACTAAGTCTAGTAATAAAGTGTTTATTTTGATTGGTGTTTTTATTGCAATTATAATGATTTTTGCAATCGTTTGTAGTGTTATTGGAGAAGATAAATTAAAAAATAAAAGTAATAATAATACACCTGTTGTTGAAGAGAAAAATACTATTTCGTATAAAGAATATAAGTTTAATTATCCGAGCGGATATAAAGCATCTATTAAAGATGGTGTTGGTATTTATTTAGTAGGAGATGTTTATGCTATATCAATTGATATTGATAATACTAATAGTTATGATAGTTATCTTAATTTGATAAAGACAACATATCCAGATCAAGCAAATGATGCGGAACTTACTATTTCTAATAGAAAGTTTGCAGGAATGGTGTTTGAAAGTATAAATAAAGAAAGTATTTGCCAGTATATGTCTTCTACAAGTAATAATACAACATTTAAGGGATTAATTGCTTCTAAAGATAAGAAGTTTCATTCAGATGCTTTTAATACATTAACATCTATTCTAGACTCAGCTACAGTTGATTCTAAAAGTGTTAGTAATCAAACTGATACATTAACACTATATGGAGATAGTGATATTAATTCATTTACTTATAATCAGTAATATTTACTGATTTTTCTTTTGCTTTTTATTTTATATGGTATAATTTAATTATAAGGAGATGATTTGTATTAAAGCAAAAAATATGTTTTTTAGTAGTTTAATTACTATAATTCTTGGTGGGATATATTATTATTTTACATATCCAGTAATTAATCCTACTAGTCCAGAGTTTTGGATGTTTCTACTAGTAATATTTATTATTTTTAGTGTTTCTTATAACATTTTTAATTTTAATATTACAATGAGTGATTTTTTCAATAGAAGAAGTTATAAAACTAATTATAATTACAAGATGTATTATGTTGTTCCAATTATTTTTTTAGGAATAATTGTACTTAATTTTTTCTTATCACCACTTTTTTGTTCTAAGAGTTATTATAAGAGAATTCAGGTAAGTGATGGAGATTTTTCTAAAGAAGTAAGTGAGGTTAATTTTAATAAGATGCCATTACTTGATAGAGATTCTTCTGAAAAGTTAGGTGACAGACAAATGGGTCAAATGAGTGAACTTGTTTCTCAATTTGATGTTTCTAATCAATATACGCAGATAAACTATAATGATGAGATTATTCGTGTTACACCACTTGAATATAATGGTATTATTAAATGGTTTACTAATAGAAAAAATGGTGTTACAGGATATATTAGTGTTAATTCTACTACTGGTAAGAGTAGCGTTGTTAAATTAAAGAAAGGTATGAAGTATGTTCCTTCTGCTTTATTTAATGAAAATTTATATAGAAAATTACAATTTTCTTATCCAACATTTAATTTTGGAAGTGTAGATTTTGAAATCGATAATTCTGGTAAGCCTTACTGGATTGCTAGTGTTATAAAATATACTGGTGTTGGCTTAAGACGTGATGTAAGTGGTGTTGTTATATTAGACCCTGTTACTGGTAAGAGTAAGTATTATGATGTTAAAGATGTACCAAAATGGGTAGATCATGTGTATGAGGCTGATTTAATTATTGAACAAATTAATGATTGGGGAAAATATAAAAATGGTTTTCTTAATTCTTTAATTAGTCAAAAAGGTGTTGTTAAAACTACAAGAGGATATAATTATTTAGCCCAAGATGATGATATTTATTTATATACTGGTGTTACTTCAGTTCTTAGTGATGAGTCTAATATTGGTTTTGTTTTAACAAATTTAAGAACTAAAGAGACTAAGTATTATCCTGTTGCTGGGGCTGAGGAGTATTCTGCAATGGATTCTGCAAAAGGACAAGTACAACAAATGAACTATACAGCAACTTTCCCATTATTAATTAATTTAAATGGTAATCCTACATATTTAATTAGTTTAAAAGACAATGCTGGTCTTGTTAAAATGTATGCTTTTGTTGATGTTGATGATTATCAAAAAGTAGTTGTTACAGATAGTTCTAAAGGTATTAAAAAAGCAGCAGAGGCTTATTTAAATGAAGTTATGGATGATGGGGATACTTCTTCAAGTAAAAATCGTGAAGTAGTAATTAATAATTTGGTAAATGCAAGTATTGATGGAAATACATATTACTATTTTACTGATCAAGATGGAAAGAAGTATAAAGTATCTATTAAAATTGATAAAAATAGATTACCTTTCTTAAAAAATGGTGATACTATAAATGTATCATTTGACAAAGAAAGTGATGTAATTAATATTACTGATATAGATTAGGAGGCTTTATGGAAAAAGCAAAAGTTTATTTTACAAAAGATATTAGTCCAGAAGGATTAAAGAAAGCATATGATGCATTAGGTGTTCAATTAAAAGGAAAAGTTGGAGTTAAAGTTTCTACTGGAGAAGCTGGTTCAAAAGGCTATTTAAAAGCTGATTTAATTGGTTCTTTTGTAAAAGGATTAAATGGAACAATTCTAGAATGCAATACTGCATATCCTGGAAAAAGATGTAATTATGAAGACCATATAAAAGTTGCTGAGGAGCATGGTTTTACTTCATTTGCTGATGTTGATATTATGGATAAAGATGGTGAGATAAAAATTCCTGTTTCTAATGGAAAACATCTTGAATATGATATAATTGGAGAAAATTTTGATAATTATGATAGTTATATTAATCTTGCTCATGGTAAAGGTCATGCTATGGGAGGATTTGGTGCTAATTTAAAAAATCAATCTATTGGTATTGCATCAAGAAATGGTAAAGCTTATATTCATTCTTGCGGACAAAGTGAAGACCCTAATGAGTGCTGGTCTTGTAAGTATGAACAAAAAGATTTTATTGAATCTATGGCTGAGGCTGCAAAAGCAGTAAGTGATTATGTTGCATCTAAAAATAAACAAATAGTATATATTACTGTAATGAATGCTTTAAGTGTTGACTGTGATTGTGATTGCAATCAAGGAGATCCTGTAATGAATGATTTAGGAATAGTTGCAAGTTTAGATCCTGTTGCAAATGATCAAACATTTATTGATATGGTTTGGGCATCAACTGATAAGGACTCTCATTTATTAAGAAAAAGAGTTGACAGACAAGTTGGACGTCATATTACTGAATATGCAGAAGAAATTGGTTTGGGTACAACAAATTATGAATTAATAGATTTAGATAAATAATTTTATAGAAGAGGCAAAATTAATTGTTTCTTCTTTTTTTCTTTTCTTATTAATTTTACATGATATAATATTTGCAGGTGATATTATGATTAGACTTAAAAATGTCTCAAAATTTTATTATAGTAAAGGTGTTATCGCGACAGGTTTTACTAAAGTTAACTTAGAATTTAGTAAGGGTGAGTTTGTCGCAATTACAGGAGAGTCAGGATCTGGAAAGAGTACACTATTAAACGTTATCTCAGGACTTGATTCTTATGAAGAGGGAGAAATGTATATTAATGGTTCTGAGACAAGCCATTATTTAGAAAAAGACTGGGAAGTATATAGAAGAAAATATATTGGAAATATCTATCAAAACTTTAATTTGATAAATAGTTATACAGTATATCAAAATATAGATTTAATACTTTCATTAAATGGAACTCCACAAAGAGTTAGAAAAATGAAAATAATGCGACTTTTGAAAAAAGTTGGAATGCTACGTTATAAAAATACAAAAGTCTCAAAACTTTCTGGAGGACAAAAACAACGTGTCGCAATTGCTCGTGCTCTTGCAAAAGATGTACCAGTAATAATTGCAGATGAACCAACAGGAAGTCTTGATAAAAAAGCAGCTATGGGAGTTATTCATTTATTAAAAGAAATATCAAAAGACAAATTAATAATTATCGTAACACATAACTACGATCAAGTAGAAAAATTTGCTACTAGAAAAATAACTATGCATGATGGAAAAGTATTAGAAGATAAAAAAATATTACCAGTTAATAAAAATGATAGTTTCATTGAAACTGATAAATTTAAAAATATAAATTTCTTTGAAAAGGTTAGGCTTGGTTTTAGAAATACTTTTAATGTTTTACCTAAATTTGTTTTATTATTTTTAGTTTATTCTTTTATAGTTTGTGCTTTAATGGGAGAGTATTCTTATTTTAAACAAAGTGAGTATGAGATGTCTAAAGATGGAGTGAATACATTCTTTAATGATTATAGTGATAAAAGAATTGTATTTAATAAGAGTGATAAGAGTGCTTTTACACAAGAAGAAATTGATAATATTAAAAAGATTGATAATGTTTCATATGTTTCTGAAAATGATTTATTAAATGACTTAGAGTATAATTTTGTTGATAATAACGAAGAAAATTGGTTATATGGAAAAATTAAGTCAATTGATAGATTTAGTGGTAGTGTTGATGTTGGTAGGATGCCTGAGGCAGAAGATGAGGCAATTATTTGTGGAACAAAAGAAGATTATTATTTAAGTCAATCAACTGATTCTATCTTAGAAAAAGACTTTTATTTAATGTCTGATGCTAATGAACAATTAAAAAACTATAAAATTAAAATAGTTGGTATAAAATATACAGATAATACTGTTGTTTCTCAAGCAAGTTATGATTATTATGTAAATAATTCTTTCTTAGATAGAGTTTTATTACTTACTCATCAATCTAATAGTAAGATTACAATTAACTTTATGGGAACTAATTACTCATCAGACTCGTCTACTACACAATTTAAGTTAGAAGCAAATGAATGGGTAAGTCCAGGACAAGCATTTGTGTCAGATGATTTAAATATTTATTGTGATAAGAATGTTTGTAAGAATAAATCATTTAATGTTAACGTTAAGAATATATATTATGATGATAATAAGAGTTTTGTAGTTAATAAGACTTATACCAAAGATACTATTGGAAATATTTTACTTCTTCCTAATTATACTAAAGACAAATATGATGAATTTTATAATGGAATAGTATATATAAATCCAGATGACTATAATGCTTTATTTAATAAAGGAACATATCAAATGAGTGTATATGTTTCAGACATTAAAAAGATTGATGATGTTAATAAGGCACTTAAAGATTTATCATATAATACTTTAGAAATTAAAAATACTTTAGTAGAAGATCCTGGAGTAAAGATACTTAGAATTGTAAAAATTATAGTTACTACAATACTTGTAGTAGTACTATTCTTTATTTCATACTTTATTATAAAAATAATTCTTAAGTCACGTAATACATATTACTCAGTACTTAGAATGTTAGGAGCAAGTAAAGGAGTATGTAGAAGTTTACTTATTAATGAATTATTTAATTTTGCTAATTTAAGTTATTTTATATTTATATTAGTTGCTTATATTAATAAGATGGGTATTATAAATATTGGTTTTTTGAAGACTGTTAATACATATTTTGAATTTAATGATTATTTAGTTTTATATCTTATTTTAATTATTATGTCTATATTAATAAGTGTAAGATATTCTTCTAAATTATTTAAAGATAGTGTTATGAATACTTATAGAGAGGAGGCTTAATATGATTAGAGTTGAACATATTGATAAATATTTTAATAAGTTTAAGAAAAACGCCATTCATGTTATTAATGATACCTCTTTAGAGTTTGATAATACTGGGTTAGTTGCATTACTTGGACCTAGTGGTAGTGGTAAGACTACACTTTTAAATGTTATTGGTGGACTTGATAAAGTAAGAAAAGGAAACATCTATGTTAATGGTAAAAAGATTACTAAAAGAAGTCAAAACTATGTAGACAAAATTAGAAATTTAAATATAGGTTATATCTTTCAAGATTATAAATTAATAGAAGATATGAGTGTCTATGATAATGTTAGCCTAGTATTAAAAATGCTTGGCATTAAAGATAAAAAAGAAATTGATAAAAGAGTTACATATGTTTTATCAAAAGTAGGAATGCTAAGATATAAGAAAAGACCATGTAATATGCTTTCTGGTGGTGAACGCCAAAGAGTTGGTATTGCAAGAGCAATAGTTAAAAATCCAAATATTATTATTGCAGATGAACCAACAGGAAACTTGGATAGTAAAAATTCAGTTGAAATAATGAATATAATTAAATCAATTTCCAAAGATAAATTAGTTATCCTTGTAACTCATGAGAGAAATTTAGCAAAGTTTTATGCATCACGTATAATAGAACTTGAAGATGGAAAAATTGTAAATGATTATATAAATACAAATGAAGATGACTTAGATTATGAAATGACAAATGATTTGTATTTAAAAGATTATAAGTTTATGGATAGACATAATAATATAAGTGTATATTCAAATAATAATGAACCTATAAAATTAAATATAGTAGTTGCGAATAATAATATTTATATTAAGAGTTTAGATAATAGAGATATAGAAGTTGTAGATGATGAGTCTACTATAAAAATGATAGATGATCATTATAGGAATATTTCTAAACAAGATGCTTTAAAATATGAATTTAATTTTAAAAATATTATTAATGATAAGTATAAACTTAAATATTCATCTATTTTTAATCCTGTTTCTTTTATTACTAGTGGATTTAAAAAAGTATTTTCATTTTCAATATTAAAGAAAATATTACTTTTAGGATTTTTCTTATCTGGAATATTTATAATGTATGCATGTAGTAGTATTCTTGGTAGTATTACTATTAGTGATAAGAATTTTATTAAATGCAATAGAAATTATTTAATAGTTAATCAAAAGAAGGTTAATGTAGGGGAGTATCTTAATATAGAAAATAATTTAGGAGCTGACTATATAATTCCTGGAGATAGTGTTGTTAGTTTAGCCTTAAAAGTAGATGACTTTTATCAAACTTCTAATTATAAATTAATGTTAGAGGGAAGTTTAACTGATATAAGTACAATAGATGAGTCTAGTTTAATTCTTGGTAGAATGCCTGAGAATAATCAAGAATTTGTTGTTGATAAGATGGTTCTTGATAAGATTATGAAAGGCGAGCATACAAAGATGCTTGGACTTACTAGTTATAAAAAATACTTAGATAGAGATATTACAATTAATCAAGTAGGTGATAAAAAAATAGTTGGAATAGTTGATAATGATAGTCCATCTTTCTATATGGATAGAGCATCTTTTATAAATGTTTTATATCACTCTACTGGTGCTCGTGATACATCAATTGAAGCAAGTGTTGTGTCAGATGATACCGAAAGTACTAATAATTATCCATATGATGACTATACTTTATATAGTAATATTACTATGAAAGAAGGAAGAGTTCCAAGTAATGATTATGAGGTGATTGTAAATATTTCTAATAAAGATGATATGCCTCTTAATAAAGAAATAAATAAATCAATAAATGGAACGAAGTTACGTGTAGTTGGATATTATACATCAGCTGATAATTTAGATTCTATGCTTGTTAATAGTAATACAATAAAGTATTATCTTATTTCTAAAACATCAAATATTTCTATATATTCTTCTGATAAAGATGAAATATTAAATAAAGCAGTTGATGTGTATAATTTAAATATTAAAGATAGTTATAAGTATAGTAAGGACCAATATATATCTAGTAAGAAAGATAGTATTAAAAGTTCTGTTATAAGTTCTTCAATTATAATTATTATTTCATTAATAGAGATGTTTTTAATGATGAGGTCAAGTTTCTTATCTCGTGTTAAAGAAGTTGGAATACTTCGAGCAATTGGTGTTAAAAAGTTAGATATTTATGTAATGTTTAGTGGAGAAGTAATAGCAATCACATTATTAACTTCGATACCTGGTATCTTATTTAGTGCATATATTATGAATATTTTAAGTAAAATAAGTTATTTAGAAGGAACGTTTATTGTTAACCCTATGCTTGTTATATCTGCTATTATTGCTGTATTTGTATTTAATTTAGTAATAGGACTTCTTCCAGTATTTAATACTATTAGAAAAAGACCTAGTGAAATATTAAGTAGAACAGATATTTAATTGTAAAAATACAGATTTTTTCTGTATTTTTATTTTTTTTAGTAAAAATTCGTGCTATTATCTTATTATAATTAATTGGAGGATAGAAATGAAGAGAGTAGGAAGTAAGGGCTTTTCTCTAATAGAGTTATTAGCAGTTGTTGTTATTTTAGGAGTTTTATCTGGTGTTGGAATAGGTGCTTATTCTAGAATTGTTACTAAATCAAAATTAGAGGCTTATTTAGATGTTGTTAAACTTCAGGCAAAAGAAGCATCAAAGTTAGTTAATGCAGGAGACTATTATGCAGATGATGATAATACAGTGTATTATTTTGATTACAAGATTTTTGATGATGATAAAAGTATGCAAAGTCCTTTTGGAAAATGGAGTGATGCTTATGTTGCAGTTGTTTTTGATGGAGATAAATATTACTATTATTGGACAGGAGTAGATGAGGCTGGTTGGAGAATTGATTTGAAAAAGCAAGTTAGTAAATTAACTATAAAAGATATATATCACTCTAGTTCAAAAAGTATAAGACCTGGAAATAGTATTGGTGGTCGAGATCAAACAGTTATTTATGAAGATGGAAAAGATGAAATAGTTGATGAAGTTTCTAATGATGTTACATCGGATGAGGCAAAAAAGTGTTTTAAATTTAAAAAAATAAATGGAGGTAGTGAATACTCTATTACTGATTATGATTCATCATGTGGAACAGTTGTAAATATTCCATCAAGTATCGACGGAAAAATAGTTACTATAATTGATGAGAATGCTTTTAGAAACAAAGGAATTACTGATGTATCATTATATAATGGTATTACAGAAATAAAAAATGGTGCTTTTCAAAATAATAAGATTACTAATCTTAGACTTACAAAATCAATTCATACAATAGGAGATTTTGCTTTTCAAAGTAATCAATTAAAAACAGTTGTCTTTCCAGAGGGGTTGAAAAGTATTAATCAATGGGCTTTTTCTTATAATAAATTAGTTGATATTAGTTTTTCTAAGTCATTAACTTATATTGGTTACTATGCTTTTTATGGCAATTTATTATCTTCAATCGATTTGAATTCTAGTCCAACTGTTGGAGGGGCTGCTTTTTCAAATAATAAGATGAGTGCAAGTGAAGCATTAATCTATAAGTATGATTCTAGTTTAGGAAAGACTGATTATTCTACAATAATAGGTTATGGTGGAGAAGATAAGAATGTAGTTATTCCAGAAGAAGTAAATGGTGTTAAAGTTACGACTATCGCGGCAAATGCTTTTGCTTCATGTGGTTTACAAAGTGTTGTGATACCTGACTCTGTTACATCTATTGGAGGAGCTGCATTTTATAGTAATTCTCTTTCTGAAATAAAACTTCCTAAAAACTTAAATTATTTAGGAGGAGATTCATTTAGAGGGAACAGATTAAAGAAAATTGATATTCCAAAGTCAGTGACAACTATTAGTCCAAGTGCTTTTGTAGATAATGCTTGCCCTAAAGGTGAAGATATAATATATGCTAGAAAAAGTGATGGCTCAGTTGACTATTCTACAATTGTTTCTGGATGCAGTGGTTCAAAGTCTAATAGATCACTTGTAATTCCTGCTAGTAAAAATGGAGTTAAATTAAAACTTATAAAGAGTTATGCCTTTTCTTGTTCGGGATATACATCTATTACTCTTCCAAACTTATCGGAAACAGATGGACTAACAATTGAGACAAATGCCTTTTCACACAATTCTATACCATTAAGCAGTGATTCTAGATGGGTTTATAGGGTACAAAATGGAAAATATAATTATAGTATACTTGATAGTTATGCAGGAGTTAAACCAGGAGGCACACTTTCAATTCCAGAAAAGTCACATGATGTAAATTTAACGCATATTTATGCTACATTTCAATGGCAATCATATTCAACTATAGTTATTCCAAAATATGTTACGACTATTGGTAACGGAGTATTAGGTAAATCAAACAATAATAATGTTAATTTTAAAAAAGTGGTTAATAAAACGGGTAGAAGTTTTGATTGGTATAAGATTACTAGTTCAAATCATACTAACACTGGTACATTTTCTACTGGAGTTGTTTCACATCAATCAGGAGATATTACTGTAACCGATAAAGAATAAATTTTATAAAAACAACAAAATTATTAAAAGAAAGGGATACTTTCTTTTTTTATTTGATATTTTTCTAATATAATAGTAAACTATAATATAGTTAAAGTAGGTTATGGAGGGATTATTATGATGCCTATAAAAGATTTCTTTACAAAATTGTTTAAGAAAACTGATAAAGATAAACCTTGGCTTGAATACTATTCAAGAGAAGAGAAAAGTATTAAATTTACTGATAAATCAATTTATGATTTTATGATTGATAGTGTTGGTGGAGATAGAGATTTTATTGCACTAAATTATTTTGGTAATAGATTTAGTTATAATGAATTCTTTTCAAATATAGATTTATGTGCAAGAAGTCTTAGAGAGTATGGTGTACGTCCTGGAGATATTGTGACTATATGTTGTCCTAATATGCCAGAAGCAATTTATGCTTTTTATGCATGTAATAAAATTGGAGCAATTGCTGATATGGTTCATCCTCTATCAAGTGATGATCAAATTGAAAATTATTTAAATAACTCTAAATCAAGAATTTTAATATTGGTTGATTTTGATTATGAAAAATTTTGCGATGTTATTCCAAATACAAAAGTATATAAAACAATATTAGTTAGTCCTAAAGAGTCTATGCCTCTTGGACTTACTGTTGGATATACACTTACTAGAAGTCTTACTATGAAAAGACCTAAAGTAGGAGATAGCAGATACATAACTTGGAAAGAATTTATGGCAAGAGGCCTTAGAAATCATGAAAACTATCATGCTAATATGAAAAAAGATGATCCTGCGGTTATACTTCATAGTGGAGGTACAACAGGTACACCTAAAGGAATAGTGCTATCAAATTATAATTTTAATGCTGAGTCACAACAAGCAGCAGTTAATGTAATTGATGTTAGACCAAAAGATAAGATAGTAACTATTCTTCCAATATTTCATGGTTTTGGTTTATGTGTTTGTGTTCACACTCCAATTTGTTTGAGAGTTGAGACAATTTTAATGCCTGAATATGACGGTAATAGATTCTACAAGATTTGGAAGAATGATAAACCTCATGTAATACTTGGAGTTCCAACTCTTTGGGAGGGAATGATGAGTAATAAGAAGTTTAATGATATTGATATGAGCCAATTAAAATACATTATTTCTGGAGGGGATTATTTAACTATTTCTCAAGAAGAAAGAATAAATGAATTTTTACATAAACATGGTGCTCATATAAATATTGGTAAGGGTTATGGTATGACTGAGTCAGTTGCTGCTACTTGTTATACATTCCCAGGTACAAATGAGGCTGGAAGTATTGGTATTCCAATGGTTGGTAATACTTATAAGATATGTGATCCTGAGACTCATGAAGAGCTACCAATTGGTGAAGAAGGAGAAATCTGTGTTAATGGTCCAACTGTTATGCTTGGATATTTAAATAATAAAGAAGAAACTAAAAAAGTATTAATAAAACATAAAGATGGTAAGAAATATTTACACACAGGAGATGTTGGGTATATTGCTCCTAATGGAATAGTTTTCTATACTCAAAGATTAAAGAGAATGATTATTGTTTCAGGATTTAACGTATATCCAAGCCAAATAGAAGAAGTAATTGCAAAACATAATTTAGTAGATAAAGTATGTGTAATTGGAATACCACATAAATATAAGATGCATGTTCCAAAAGCATTTATAGTTTTAAAAAATGGTATAACACCAACTCCTAAAATAAAGAAAGAAATTGTAGATTTATGTAAGGATAGCTTATCAGTTTATTCACTTCCAAAATATTATGAATTTAGAGAAGAATTACCAAAGACACTATATGGTAAAATTAATTATAAGGAATTAGAAAAAGAGGAAGAAAATAAGGAAAAGTAATCCTCTTTTTTCTATAATGTATGAAAACACTTATAATTGGAAATTTAGGAAGTGGAAAAACAACTCTTGCAGAAAAGATAAGTAAAATGTATGAAATACCTTTCTTCTCAATAGATAATATTGTTCATGATGATACAAGAGGAGTTAAAAGAAATAATCAGGAACAAATAGATATTATAAATAAAATAAATAGAGAAAATAAAGATTACATAATAGAAGGTGTTTTAAGAGAAAACTTAGAGTTTTTATGTAATTTAGTTGATACTATAATAATTCTTGATATAGATAAAAAGATATTAAAGAAAAGAATAAAGAAGAGATATTTAAAGCAAAAGATGGGCCTTGATAAAGTAACTTATGTAGTTAATAAGGATATGCTTAATAAGATGTATGGTTGGATGGAGTGTTATGATTATGAGAGAATGAATAAACTTCATATGAAATATTTTAGAAAAGTTATTTTACTTAAAAGTGATTTAGAAATAAAAAAATATTTGCTGGCATTAGAGAAGAATTATTTTAATTATTATTAGGAGTTGAGTTTATGAAAGTACTTAGTATTAAAGAGCCTTATGCTACTTTGATTTGTAATGGTAAAAAGTTAATTGAAACACGTAGTTGGAAAACTAATTATAGAGGTGAATTATATATTCATGCTTCACTAAGTAAGATTACAAAGGATGTATTAAATAATGAAGAAGTTATGAAAGTATTAGATGATGACTCATTAAATTATGGAATGATTATTTGTAAATGTCGTTTAGTTGATTGTGTTTATATGGATGAGGAGTTTTTAAATAGTATTAAAGAAAATCATCAAGAATATGTATGTGGGTATTATTCTCTTGGAAGATATGCTTGGATACTTGAAGATGTTGTTCCACTTGAGTGTAAAATTCCTGCTAAGGGGAAATTAAATATATGGGAGTTTAATTTATAATTTAAAATAAAATATGCATAGTAACATTATAATGGAACCAATTATTATTCCTTGTAATGTTATTTTTTTGTTGTTATAAGTAAGAGATTCTTTTATTAATTCACCAAATGATATTTGTAACATTATACCTGCAGTTATTGCGTAAAGTATTCCTAAGTGTGATCTTCCAATTATGTTTTTGAAAAATATAAGAGATAGTAATCCACCAAATAGCTCCGATACAGCAGAGATTGAGGTTAGAAAAAATGCTTTTTTTCTGCTATTTGTTGCATGAAATATTGGTACAGCAATTGATATGCCTTCTGGTATGTTATGAAGAGCAATACCAAGAGATAGGGTTATTCCTAATTTAAAGTTATTGTTAGATGAAATAAAAGTAATAATTCCTTCTGGGATGTTATGAAGTATTAAAGCAATTAATGAAGTTATACCTACTTTGTAGAGAGTATTATTTGTTTTTTTACTTATTAGTTTATCAATTATAATAGAAATTATTATACCTAGATTTATAAATATTAATACTAGTAGTATATTTTTGATGGACGAATAGGACTCTATTAGAAGTGAAAAAATAGATAAAGTTATCATAGTACCAGCAGAAAAAGATAGAGAAAAGTTAATTATTTTATTTTTATATTTATCACTAATAAATGTTGGAATTATACCGAGCATGGTAGATAATCCTGAAATTGTTGTTATTAATAATGGTATCATGGTATATTTTATTTAAAAAGTTATTAATTTATGATATAATTTAGGGCGAAAGTGAAGTGGTATTATGAATTATGATTTAGAAATGTCTAAGCAAATGAGTAATTTAAAAGAGGGAGATAGTTTATTATTACATGCTTGTTGTGCACCTTGTTCATCAGCTGTTTTAGAGCGTTTAGGAAACTTTTTTAATATTACGATTTTTTATTATAATCCAAATATTACTGATAAGATGGAATACCAAAAAAGAGTTGATGAAATAAAGAAGTTTATTAGTGAATTTAAGACAAAATATCCGATTTCTTTAATTGAAGGAAAATATGATCCAGAAAGTTTTTTTGATATTGCTCGTGGTCTTGAGAATGAACCAGAACGTGGAAAAAGATGTTATTTGTGTTATGAATTAAGACTTAGAGAAACTGCAAGAGTTGCTAGTAGTCATGGTTTTCATAATTTTTGTACAACACTTACCCTTTCTCCTTATAAGAATAGTAAATGGTTAAACGAAATTGGAGAAAGGCTTGATAGTGAGTTTAGTGCTAATTATTTATATAGTGATTTTAAGAAGAAAAATGGTTATAAAAGAAGTATAGAATTATCTAATATTTATGATCTTTATAGGCAAGATTATTGTGGATGCATTTATTCACTTAGAGATAAAATTAAAAAAGATGAATATAATAATGTAAAGTAGGGGAGGTTTCCTTTACTTGATTGGGTTATATGTATTATAATTTGTATTAAAGGGAAGTGATTAAATTGAAGTATTATTGTATAGGTATTAAGGGTACAGGTATGTCAACTCTTGCACAAATATTGTTTGATTTAGGAAATGATGTTTCTGGGTATGATGATGCACAAGCATATAAGTTTACACAAAAAGGTTTAGAAGAACGTGGTATTGAGATATTTTATGATCATGAACATCCAATTGATAGTGATACTATTGTTACTTATAGTGTTGCCTTTAGTGAAGACCATCCAGAACTTGTTAGAGTTAGAAATTTAGGATTAAAAGTAAAAAAATATAATGAGTTAATGGGTGACGTTATTAATATGTTTAAGACTATTGGTGTTTCAGGAACTCATGGTAAAACAACAACTAGTTCTATTGTTAAACATATATTAGAAGAAAGTGTTGGTTGCAATTACTTTATAGGAGCAGGAGATGGTTATGCATCACTTGATAATGATTATTTTGTAGTTGAAAGTGATGAATTTAATAGACATTTTACGGCATATCATCCAACTTATGCTATTATTACAAATATTGAAAGAGAACATATGGAGTGTTATAAAGATATAGATGATATTAGAAATACTTTTGAAATATTTGCTAATAATACATCTAAGTTTATTGTAGCAAATGGTGATAATGCAGAAGTACGTAAAATAAATTATAAACCAAAAGTTATGTTTTATGGATTTGGATTTAATAATGATGCAGTAATTAAAAATATGAAGTTAGACTCAGATGCATCTCGTTTTGATTTATATATTAAAGAAGAATTATATGGAAGTTTTGAAGTACCACTATTTGGAAAACATATGGTAAGTGATGCAGTTGCTGCTATTCTTATATGTCGTCATATTGGAATAGAAAAAGAAGTTATTTATAATGCTTTAAAAACTTTTAAAAATGCTAAGAGAAGATTTGCTATTTCAAGAGTTGGAAGAACAATTATTGTAGATGACTATGCACATCATCCAACAGAAATTAAAAGTACATTAGAAGCGGTTCGTCAAAGATTTCCTGATAAAAGAATTGTTGTTGTGTTTAAACCAAATACATATTCTAGAACACTTGACTTTAAAGATGACTTTATTGATGCTTTAAATGTTGCTGATAAGGCATTCTTAACAGAAATAGATTGTAATAGAGAAAAACAAGAAGACTATCCAGGAGTAAGTTCTCAAATTATAATTGATGGATTAAGAGATGGTGAATTAATTTCAGAAGAGACAATTGATAAATTAGTTCCAGAACTTGATTCAGTAATTTGCTTTATGAGTTGTGCATATATTGATGGATTAGTTAGAGCTTTAGGAGAATTAGAAGACAAGATTTCACAAGAAGAGAAAGAAGAAATGTAAAAAATATCTTCTTTTTTTATAAAAAATATTGTCAAAATATTTTATTAATGATACAATTAATTTGCTTTTGATAGTGAAATGGCCTGTTGGTGAAGTGGCTTAACACACTGCCCTCTCAAGGCAGCATTCACGGATTCGAATTCCGTACAGGCTACCAAATAAGTAAGTTAAGTCCCTAAGGGACTTTTTTTGTAGGAGAATATCTATGTTATATAAAATATGTTTTTACTTTTTAGTATTTATTATTTATTCTTTTTTAGGATGGAGTATGGAAGTAATTGGTAAATTAATTGAAAAACATAAATTTATCAATAGAGGGTTTTTAATTGGCCCACTATGTCCAATATATGGATTTGGTTGTATAATTATTTATTTTTTACTTAATAGATATAGTAATAATGTATTTATTTTATTCGTAGCTTCTATATTTGTTTGTTCTGTTTTAGAGTATTTTACAAGTTATTTTATGGAGAAAATATTTAAAACAAGATGGTGGGATTATACAAGACGTAAGTTTAATCTTAATGGTAGAATTTGTTTAGAGACAATGATTCCATTTGGTATACTTGGATGTGTAATGATACTTGTTCTTAATCCTATTGTGTTTAGTTTTTTAAAACTATTCAGTAAAGATATATTAATTATAATTAGTATTATTATATTTATAATTTTAATAGTCGATTATGTAGTGTCTACTTGTATAATATTTAATTTTAGAAATACAATTAGTAATTTTGAAAAAGATGCGACTGAGGAGATAACTAAAAAAGTAAAAGAAGTATTCATGAAGAAAGGATATTTCTCAAGACGTCTTATTAAGGCTTTCCCTACAATGATTGGAACTAAAGAAAGACTTGTTGTTTTAATGAATAAAGTTAGTGGAGAAATAAAGAATTTAGAAGAGAAAAGTAGAAAAAAATTAGATGATGTTACTAAGAAAATAAATATAAAATAGGAGAATAATTATGAGAGATGATATTGAAGATTTAATTAATGAAAGATTAGAAGAGCTTGATGACATAGATATAGTTGATAGTGATAATGTTAATGAAATGATTAGTTCTAAAGCAAATGAACAAAATAATAAAATAAAGGTTAGTAGAAAAAAACAAGAACTTATAAAAATTCTTGATAAATTTAAAAAGATTAATCCTAATATATCTTATGATGATGGTATGGATGTTAAAGAACTTGAACGTATTATTAGTGAAATAAATATTTAAGAAGTGAAAACTTCTTTTTCTATTGAAAAAATATTAAAAATATATTAAAATTTTTATTGTAAGATAGGTGAATTATATGAATAATAATGGGGTTAATAATATAAATAATGGGAATAATATTGGTGTTAGTGGAAATACTTCAAATACTACAGTAGTGCCAACTACGCAACCAACTTTAGGTACTACTAATCAAATGAGTTATGGTGCTAATGTTAAAATTGCACCTCCAGTAATAAATGGACAAGGTGCTACTACGACTAATACTGTTGTCAATACAACTTCAACTGTTTCTAGTCCTAGTCCTACGCCTAGTGTTACACCAACGGTGCTTTCTATGCCACAAACGCAATCGAATCAGACGTCTCAAGCAAATAATAGTACAACACCAAATGGCAATGATACACCAGTTATTACTGCTGTTATAGAGCCAGAGTCAAAAGAGGCACCAAATGTACAATTTATTACAAAAAAATCTAAAGTAACACCAGTACTATTTATGATAGTTTTAATTTTGATTGGTTATATTTTATACTCATCACTTAATAATAAATCGTTAGTTCAGAATTTAACTTATAATTGTACGCCAATTAGTTCTGCAAGTGATGAGAAAAAACTTGATTTAGATTCAACTCTTGTTAAAGACTTATATAGTAAAGTTTATACTAATGTTCGTGAAGATGTTGCTCAACCTGAATGGAATGATACAATGAAGTTATATCTTGCTTATAGACAGCTTACAGATGATAAAAAATATGATTCTAATTGTAATTTGTTTAATCAACAAGCAATGAACTCTTATACATGTGCTGTTAGTACTTCTTTTGTTCCTAAAGCATTTAAGCAAAGTGATTTGGAACTTGAATGGAAAAAATTATTTGGTGAGAAAACTCCTATTACTTTTAATAATATTAAATTAGATTATGATTGTATAGGTGGATATCAATATATAGCTGATAGAGAAGAATATGTACAAGGATATTGTGAATCTAATAAGGCTATATCAGTAAAAGCTACTAAGAAATTATTAGAAGCAACAAGTAATGGTAATACAATTATTTTAAAAGAAGAAGTTAATTATTCTCAAGCAGGAAATGGAGATGTTCCTGAGTACTTAAAGAATGGAACTTACTATTATACTTTTAGATTAGATATGAATTATAATTATGTTTTAGTTAGTAAGACATATCAATCTAAATATTAGAAAGGTGGTTAATATGGAAATTAAATGTGTTGTTACTGGTTTTCTTGATGAAAATTGTTATTTACTTATAAAAGATGGAAAGTGTTTAGTAGTAGATCCTGGAGATGACTTTCATAAGATAAAAGATGAAATTGGTGATAATAAAGTTTTAGGAGTCCTTATTACACATTCTCATGCAGATCATATTGGTGCTTTAAGAAACTTTTTAACTAAAAGAAGTATTAAAATATTTAAGAAAAGCAATTTAGAAGAAAAAGAATATACTATAGGAGATTTTAAATTTAAGTGTATTTATACTCCTGGTCATTCAAAAGACTCAGTTACATTCTATTTTGAAGAGGAAAAGATAATGTTTATTGGAGACTTCATATTTAAAGAAAGCATTGGTAGATGTGATTTACCTGGTGGAAGTGAAGCTGAAATGAAGCAAAGTATAAAGAAAATACTAGAATATCCTGATGATATTAAGTTATATCCTGGACATTATCAAGATACTACTTTAGGTGATGAGAAACTTAATAATCCATTTTTAAATTAAATTCGTTTCATACGAATTTTTTTGTTCTATTTGTAAACATTTAGTTGACACACCTAAAAAAGTTAATCTTTATTTTTATCAACTTTTGTGTTATTATATTGAGCCAAGGAGTTGATGGGGATGAAAGTATGGACTAAGGTACATATAAAAGATAAGAATAAGCAAGTAGAACTAATCTCTAAGGCATTTACTAACTATTTATATACCTATGGGCCTATTCTTAATATTTTCCGTAAATATGGGGTATCTTTAGATGACAAGAAAGCATTAGATAAATATGTTTCTAATAGAATTGCTGGGTTGTTACTACTTTATTTATCAAAAGATTATAAACGTATAAATGATATAGCAAATAAATATAATATAGAAACATCTAGAATAAGTGAAATAATTCCAGAAATAGAAGGCTATATAGAAAAATAAAAGAAATATGAGTTACATATTTCTTTTTATATTACTTATTAAATATATATTAGTACACTGAAGAATCCTAATATCATAGCAATCAACATTATTATTGTAACTACTTTTATTACTTTATCGCTCATTATCTTCACCTCACTAATTACTAAATATATTATAAAATAAATGATGAATTTTGTAAAATTATTTAAGTAATTATTTTATTATTATATAAATAAGATTAACTGGGTGATATAATGCTTAAATTTATAAAAAATAATAAATTACTATTTATACTAATTGTTTTTACACTTATTTCATTAATTTCTGGAATACTATTTAATACTTTAATTGATACTAATACAAAAAAAGATATAACTAATAATATTAATAGTTTAATTACTAATTATAATAGTCAATCTAATTTAATAAAGTCTTTTATTCCTACATTTACCTCATCTTTATTTTTAGACCTTTTAATATGGATATTTGGTATTTCTATTATTGGATGTATTATTGTATTATTTTTATTCTTATTTAAAGTGTTTATATTTGGATTTGAACTTGTTTCGTTACTTGTAAATTTAAATATAGGACGTATAATTTTTATTATTATTTATATGCTACCTAGTTTATTTAATTTAGTTATTTATTTTATATTAACTTTATTTAGTATAAGTTATTCTATTTCTTTATTTAAAATACTTTTTTTAAAAAAGAATTACAATCTTTCTGATATTACTAAGAAATATATAAAAATATTAGGGGTTTCTTTATTATTTAGTTTTTTATCTTCAATTATTGAAATATTTATTATACCTAAAATTCTAATTTTTTTAATTTAAAAGTGTCAATTTACACTTGATATTTTACAGTCAAAGACATATAATTATATTAGGAGGTTAAAAGATGAAAGAGTTAAATGTAGTATTAACAGAATTAGGTATTAGTAAGGTAAGACTTGCAAAGTATTTAGGTGTTTCTAGACAAATGCTTTATAATTATTTAGCTATTGATGATTTAAATAATTGGCCTAAAGAAAAAGCTGCTAAATTACTAAGTCTTTTAAATATTGAAAGTATTAAAGATTTAACAAATTTAAAGATAACTGGTGAGTATATCATTGAAGTTGAAAATAGATTAAATGAGGGGTTAAAAGATTCTCCTAATAAAGAGATTATAGCTGATCTTAAGGGATTTAATAAGAAAGAGCAAGAATTATTATCAAGTATTATTAATTTACTTAAAGAAAAACTTGCTAATGATAAAACAAAAGATACATATAATGCTTATATTTATTTACAACAGTTCTTACAATCAATGGATTCTAATGAAGAATTAAAGTTTATTTTAGCATATATGTCTAAATCTTTAGGATTTACTAATCCTATGGAGTTTAATTTTAATAGAGATAAACAATTTATTTTTGAAAGTATTTTATTTAGTGCTATGACTTTATATAATAATGGTGGTGCTTCTAAGAATAAACTAGGGGAGTCTCATAAGAGATTTGTTCAAAGTATTGAACAAAAGAAAGAAGAAAAACTTTCTCGTACACAGGAGTTAAATACTGTTAAAATTCAAGCATTAAAAGAGCTTGGTTATATGGAAATAAATGAGGATAATGCTAAAGAAGTATTTGAAAAAATAGCTGAAATTCAATCTAGAAAAGTATAATATATTGTTATACTTTTTTATTTTGCTATTATAATTTTGGGGTAGTGTAGGGGAGTAAATGTAATTTTAGATGTAGTTGAATTATTAATTACTAATCTATTATCAGAAATATATTTATAATTAAAATTGATTTCTTTAATATTTATTCTTAAATAAATTATTATATTATTATTGGTGTTAATGTTTTAATATAAAATATATTTGAAGTATAAATATTTTTGGATTTTTTAATTATTTAGTAATTAAGCTTTAATTATTATATTAATTATTTATAAATTTATTATGTAACTAAAATAATACATTTATATTAGAAATATACTACTTTTATTACTCTTTTATGTATAATTGTAACTTCCTATAATTGATATTATGTTAACTTCTATAATTTTAGTTTATTGAATTATTGTTAATTAAATAAATTAATTATTACTGCACTATTATTTATTTTTATAAATTTATTTTAACTATGTTTATAGTAAATTATACTTTATTTACTTTAAATGCATTATGTATTTATATTATATATAATAATATGATTTTTTATTTTAATTTATCATATAATTATGAGATATCTTATTACTAATTAAATTATTCCTTTTATTCCTTTATTTTTTACTACATATCATTTTACATTTAATTTATCTACACTATACTATATTAATGATATAGAAATACTCCTTAATAATTTAATTTATAAAAAACTCAAGTTAATTCTCGTGAATTTATTATATTAAAGATGGATAACTATTCATCTGGATTTCTTATATTGCATTCTACTTTTATTCTTATTTTCTTATTAAGTTATGTTTTGAGTACTATAACGCTATATAATAACTAATAATTTTTTTTATAACTAAAATAGGGTAATCTCCCCTATTTTTTAATTTGATAGGGTAAATGTGTAAAATTTTCACATAAATTTCATATAATATTGAAAAAGAGTATAAATCCTGCTATAATATATGGCTGTGAGGGGGAATTAAATTATGAAAAAAGTTTTAAAAATTTGTTTTACATTTGTATTTGTTACATTAATATCTGTATTAGGTTTATCAGATGTTTATGCTGCTAGTAATATGACAATTACAAGTAAAACTTATGTCCAAACAAAATTTAGTGATGGAACTTATAGAAAAGAAGCTAAATTTGGTACAAACAAAGGTACTGCTTATTGTATTACACCAAGCAAAACTGGTGGACCTAAAGGTACAACATTAACTTACACTAATTCAGTTACATCAGGCTCTACTCTATACTTATTACAAAAAGCTGGTTCATCAAATGATTCTTACTTAATAACACAACTTGCTATTTGGAAATTAAATAATAACTTTATACCTGCTGCTTATAATAAAAATTCAAGTATAGTAAATAAAGCAACTAGTCTTGCAAATGAGGCTAAAAAACAATCTAAATATTCATCATCACCAAGTATGAAAGTTAGTACTACTAAACTAACATTTACTGAATCAAGTGATGGTAAATATTATACTTCAAATGCAGTTACTGTTACAATTGCTAGTGTATCAAAAACTACTGTTAGTGTTTCTGGTGCTAAAGGTGCAATAATTAATGTTAATGGTAAAGATAGTGGTTCTTCCACTACTCTATCTAAAACAAGTAAATTAATTATTAAAGTACCTGCAAGTAATGTTAGTTCTAAGACTACAGTAAATGTATCTGTTAAAGCTACTGGTACTAAATTATCTTATGAAAGATATTCTGGAGGAAAATGGCAAGATTTAATAGTACTTGTTAAAACTCCAAAAACTATAAGCGCTAGTCTTTCTGGAACTATTACTCCAGTTGTTCGTAAATGCCAATATGTTAATGGTAAATATTATGATAAAGATGGTAAAGAAACAACAAAAGAAAACTACTCTATTCAATGTGAAAAACATACATGTGAAAAAGTTGGAGATAAGTATTTTGGAAAGAATGGTACTATAGTTAGTGCTGAACAATATGACTCTGAATGTAATAAACATACATGTGAAAAAGTTGGAGATAAGTTCTATGGTAAAAATGGTACAGTTGTTAGTGAAGAACAATATGACTCTGAATGTAACAAACATACATGTGAAAAAGTTGGAGACAAGTTCTTTGGAAAAGAAGGTACAATTGTTACTGAAGAAGAATATGATTCTGAATGTAATAGACATACATGTGAAAAAGTTGGAGATAAATTCTTTGGTAAAAATGGTACAGTTGTTAGTGAAGAACAATATGACTCTGAATGTAATAAACACACATGTGAGATAGTTAATGGAAACTATTTTGGAAAAGATGGTTCAACAATTACAGCTGATCAATATGATTTAGAATGCAATAAGCATACATGTGAAATAGTTAATGGCAATTATTTTGATGCTAGTGGTAATAAAACTGATGAAGCAACATATAAGAGCCAATGTGAAAAGACTATAGTTCCAGTTCCTGATACAGGAAGTACTGATGGACTTGTTTATACAGTTCTTGGAATATCATTAATTGGATTAACTTTTGTTGGTATAAAAAATTATAGAAAAAGTATTTAATAAAAAGCTAAGTTTAACTTAGCTTTTTTAATGGGATTATGTACTATATTGTAAAAAAAATAAGTGAAAAAAATCACTTATTTTTATTCTAATTCATCTAAAATGCTTGTACCTATTTCTGTTTTTTCTAAATCAAAGTTATCTGCTATTGTTGCTCCAATATTTGCTAGTGTTTCGAATTGAGGTAATCTTTTAGGATTTTTAAAGTTTCTACTATAAATTATTACTGGTAAATTTTCTCTAGTATGATCATTTCCTTTAAATGTTGGGTCGTTTCCATGGTCTGCTGTTATTATTAATAAGTCATCTAAATCAAGTTTATTAATAATTATTGGAATATCTACATCTAATTCTTCTATTGCTTTAGCATACCCTTCTACATCTCTTGTATGACCATATAAACTATCAAAATCACTTAGATTAACCATACATAAACCTGTGAAATTCTTATCTATAATATCAGTAAATTTATTAATTGCTTCAGTATTATTAGTTGCTTTTATTTGTTTGTTTATTCCTTGACCATCAAATATATCATTAATTTTACCAATTCCAATTACATTATAATTACTTTCACATAAACTATCCAAAATTGTTTTTCTAGGTGGCTTTACAGCATAATCTCTTCTTCCGGAATTAATTAACTTATAGTGCCCTGGAGTACCAGTAAATGGTCTTGCGATTATTCTGGCAATCCTATAATCATCTTTTAAAGTTAAGGCTCTAATTCTTTCACAATACTCATATAATGTAGATATTGGAATTGAATCTTCATGTGCAGCTACTTGTAAGTCTGAATCAGCAGATGTGTATATAATTAATGAACCATAATTGTATTGTCTTTCTCCTAATTCATTTATAATTGAATTATCATGACAACATTTGTTTCCTATTACTCTTCTACCAGTTATTTCTTCTATTCCATTTAGAATATCATATACAAAACCTTGATTAAATGTTTTAAATGGAATATCATTTTTAATTCCTACAATTTCGTAATGCCCATTTAGAGTATCTTTTCCAGCATTATTTGGTTTAGCAATTGTATAGTATGCATCAACATTTTGATTATCTGACAAAGTTAATGTATCTAAGAATCCTATTTTTTTTAAATTTGGTATAAATAAATCACATTGTTCATTAATATGTCCTAGAGTATTTGCACCTACATCATCAAAGTTAATTGCATCAGTTGTCTCCCCTACTCCTAATGAATCAAGTACCATTAGAAAAATTCTTTTAAATTTCATTTTAATTATCTCCTTCTTTATGACTTCTTGGATGAAATTTATTATAATCATCTATTACTTTTTCATCACTTACTTTAGTATATATTCTTGTTGTTGAAATATCTGAGTGACCTAACATTTCTTGAATACTGCGTAAATCTGCTCCTCTATTTATAAGATGAGTTGCGAATGAATGCCTTAGTGTATGTGGCGATATATTCTGATTTAAACCTTTTTCTTTTAATATTTGTTTTAAATTTTTAAAAAAACCTTGTCTAGTCATTCCTAAACCATGGTTATTTAAAAATAGCTTATTACATGGTTTCTTTTTTAATAGACTTTTTCTTACTTTTAAATATTCATTTAAATAGTAAATTGAATATTCACCTATTGGAACTTCTCTTTCTTTATTACCTTTACCAGATATCTTAACAATGCAATTAGTTGTATCAATATCTGTTGTTTCTAAAGAGACTAGTTCACTTACTCTAAGGCCACAGCCATACATCAATTCTAGCATAGCTTTATTACGATAGTCAAATGGTGTAGATAGTTTGATATCTAATAGTTTATCTACTTCTTCAAGACTTAATGCTTTAGGAAGCGATTTTTTTAATTTAGGTCGTTCAATAAATTCAGATACATTTTCATTTACAATTTTTTCTTTAAGCAAGTAAGCATGATAATTTTTTATTACTGTAAGATTATGAGCTATTGTTGTAGTTTCTTCGTTGTTTCTTTCTTTTATGAAATCTTTTATATTACTTGCTTTAATGTCATCTACATTATATATACTTTTATTATTTAAATATTCCTTATAAATATTTAAGTCATTATAATATGATTCTTTGGTTTTATCTGATAAGCCTTTTTCAAACACACAGTAATTAATAAAATCATTTATTGTTTGTTCTATACTTTTAGTCGATACTATAACAATCATCTCCATACTTTTGTCTATTACTTTCACTAGTGTATCCAAATGGATCACTTCCACTTGCTGGGAAAGAATAGAATGTGTAAGTTGCTCCATATCTATTATGAATTTTGGAGACATTTTTCTTATATGCACTTCTATTTGTTATAGAAATTGCTGAGCCATTATTTGTAACACTTGATAAATCGCTGAAACAGTCATGTTCGTCTACATATTTTGGTAGAGTTCTTTTACCTTCTACAAGGACCTGTTTAACTGCATTATAAGCAGCTGATGTAACAACACCAGAGTCAGCCATATGAGTTGCTGCATTAGCAAACCAACCAGATGATCTTACATAGTTAACTAGACCAGCAGAACCTGTTCCGTATTTTGAACCATACATTTCAAATCTATTAGCCATAAGTGATGCTTCTGCTGCAGCTCCTTTAGTTGTTCCTTGTTCATGAAGAGCAAGGGCTGTTATTTGTTTTAGTTGTTGGTCTGACATACTATATTTTACAAAGTTTCCCTTACCAGTTGCAGTAGTTGTTGTCCCATCACTAGATGATGTGTCCTCTTTCTTACTTCCATGTTCATATTCACTAGGGTCTGTTAAAATGGATTTTTTTAATTTATCATTATCAGTTGTTTTAATATAATCTGGATTATAACTAACTTCAATTTTTGCATTCCAACAATCACTTATGATAAAAGTTGAACCCAATAATCCCATAGTAGCATTCATAATTGTTGGTAAGAAGAATAAAACTACTGCTGCTATAAATTTATTAATTATTTTTTTAGGCATTTTTTTATCATCTGGATTAATAGTCATTTGAATAAAAGAATACACTAAAGAACCAATTAAAATAATTGGACCTATTATTTGTAATAAAGTTAAAACGTTTTTTGTTAGTTTTATTGCTACTTGCAATATTGGTGATTGACATGTTGTCTCTAAGAATAATACTGCTTTCATTTTCTTTACCTCTTGATTATTATAACATAGTATTGTTTTTTTGTCTTTTTATTAAAGTTATAACTTTAAAAAATATGTATTTTTTGTTATTATATTGGTGGTGATTTTTATGGATAAACCTTTAGCTTTAAAACTTGCTCCTAAAAGTATTAATGATATTATTGGACAAAGACATTTAATTGGAGCAGGAAAGATTTTAACTAATTTAGTTAAGAATAAGAAGATTTTTTCTATGATTTTGTATGGTAAACCTGGTATTGGTAAGACTTCTATTGCGAATGCTATTGTTAATGACTTGGGTGTTAGATATAGATTTTTAAATGCTACTATTAATACTAAGAAGGATTTGGATGTTGTTATTGAAGAGGCTAAAATGTATGATGGTATTGTTCTTATTATGGATGAGATTCATAGACTTAATAAAGATAAGCAAGATATTTTACTTCCTCAACTTGAGTCTGGTCTTATTACTTTAATTGGTATGACTACTTCTAATCCTTATCATGCTATTAATCCGGCTATTAGGAGTAGATGTCAATTATTTGAACTTGAACCTCTTGAATATGATGATATTGTTATTGGCCTTAAAAAGGCTGTTAATAGTGGTTTTTTGCCTGATATTGTAATTGATGATAAAAGTATTGACTTAATTGCAAAACTGTCTGGAAATGACTTAAGATATGCTTATAACTTACTTGAAATATCTTATTATGCGACTGATGATAAAGTTGTAGATGAAAAAAAGATTAGAATGATTAATAATAAACCAGTTTTCTTTTCTGATAAAAATGGTGATGGGCATTATGATGTTCTTAGTGGACTTCAAAAGTCAATTCGTGGAAGTGATGTTGATGCTGCACTACATTATGCGGCAAGACTAGTTTATGAAGAAGATTTAGATTCATTATTTAGAAGACTTTCTGTTATTGCTTATGAAGATATTGGACTTGCAAATCCAGCAATTGGACCAAGACTTGATGCAGCAATCAATGCTACTTTAAGAGTTGGCTTACCAGAAGGCAGAATTCCTATTGGAACAATAGTTGCGGAGATGGCTTTATCTCCTAAAAGTAATACAGGACATATTGCTTTTGATGCTGCGCTTGAAGATATTGAAAAAGGAGATGTTGGAACTATACCAAATCATATAAAAGCAGATTCTCCTGATTATAAGTATCCTCATGATTATAAAGGAGCATATGTAGTTCAACAATATCTTCCAAATAAATTGAAGAATAAGAAATATTATGTACCAAAAGATATTGGATATGAAAAACAATTAAAAGAGATTTATGAAAGACTTGAAAATATAAAGAATAAGTCAAATTAAAAGGTAAAAGATTTTTTCTTTTACCTTTTTCTTACATATTAGTTATAAATAATTCTAATAGATTTTTTGAATCGATGTCTGTAGTTTTCATCTTTAAATCAATATCTTCCAATGATATTATTAATTCTCTTATTTCTTTTTCACTATAATATCTTGTAAGTTCTCTTGTCTTTTTTATTCTAAATTCTTTTTCTTCTAATACACTTGCTATTTCTTTATCAGACATTCTTCTATTTTCTAATATTTTTACTTGATATATTATTCTTAACTGACTAGCAAGTAGTCCAAGTATTGCTATTGAATCATTATTTTCTTCTAGAAGTACATTATATAATTTAAGTGCTTCTTTTTTGTTTTTTTCTGCTAATGCGCGTGAGAATTGAAATGTAGTTTCTTTCATATCACCTTGTTTTTTTACAACAAGTTCTAATATATCTTCTTTAGTTATTTTTTTCTCATCACATTTATAATTTTTTAGCTTTTCACATTCGTTTGCTATTTTAGAAATATCTCCTAAACAATATTCGTCTAATAAATTAATTGTATCTTGAGAAATATCAAAATCTTTTAATTCATTTTTTATAAAAGCTTTAGTATTTACTTCTAAGTTTATTGTTTGACATTTCTTTTTTAATTCTTTGGCGGTTTTTGTTTTATTATCTAACTTCTTTGATTCAAATACTAATAAATTATCAGGTGAAGAATTATCTAAATATTTAAATAGATGGTCTAAGTCTTTTTTATTATCATTATAGTTTAATACTTCAATATTTTTAATTATTATAACTTTTTGACTACTTAGAAATCCATAAGTATCAAGGGTCTCTAGAGCATTTTCTAGAGGCGTTTCTTCTATATCAAAACTTGATATTTCAGCATCTTGAAACTTATTTTTCTTGATTAACTCTTCTTCTTTTTTTTGAATTAGTAATGTATCTTCTGTTTCTATTAGAAAATTATTCATTGTTTATTACCTTTTCAATATGTTTGATTATTTCATCTACATTTTCAGATGTTTTTCCTCCACCTTGAGCGAATTTAGGAGAACCTCCTCCATTTCCATTAGATGAAATTGATGCATCTTTTACTATTAATCCAGCATTTACAAATGATGTTGATTTTGCGATAAAGTTTACGCTATTGTCTTCTTTTATATTGATGAAGAAGATAAATGCATTATTCATTTCATTAATTAATTCATCTGCAATACTTTTTAATAAGTTAGTGTCTTTATTATCTAATTTCATGATTAATGTTTCTACGTTATTCATTACTTTTATATGTTCTCTATAGATGTCTAAGTTTTGTAGTGTTTGTTTTTCTTTTATTTCGAAGTATTTCTTTTCTAAATCTTTTACTTCTTGATGAACATATTGTAATTCATTTCTATTAAATATTATGTCTTTATATGACTCTGGTTTATCGTTATTTATATCTACGTCAAATTCTAGCTTTATTCCGTTGTTTCTAGCTTCTTCTAGTATTTCACGTGCTTTTATTAGTAATTTTACTTTTTCGTCTGTATATGGCTTTATTGTGTCATATATAATACTTTCAATTTTGTTTCCTGTTGCGGCTTCTATTCTATAGATGTTACTTCCTTTAGATTCACAATTAAATATAGCAAACTTTTCTATTTCTTTTGTATTAGTTGCGTGAGTTCCTCCACATAATTCTATTGATTTACCTATTTTTACAACTCTTACAGTTTTTCCATATTTTTCACTGAATAAAGCCATTGCTCCTAATTTCTTTGCTTTATCTAATGGCATTATTTCTGTTGAGACAATTATATTTTCGTTAATCATTTCGTTAACAAATTTTTCAACTTCTAATAATTTTTCATCAGTCATTTTACCAGAATAGTTAAAATCGAATCTTAATCTTTCATCATCTACATAACTTCCTGCTTGTTTAATTGTATTTGATACTGTTTGTTGTAGTGCATATTGTAACATGTGTACACTTGAGTGATTCTTTTCAATTCTTCTTCTTCTATCTTTATCAACTACTAGTTCTACTTCATCCCCTACTGTGATTTTTCCATCTAATAGTCTTACTTTATGAATGTTTTGACCATTTGGTCCTTTAAATACGTCCACTACTCTAGCTTTGAAATTTTTTCCTAAAATCATACCAGTATCAGCAACTTGTCCACCTGACTCTGCATAGAAACAAGTTCTCTTGATTGCTAAGTATGTGTCATGATTAACTGATTCTAATTGTTCATCTTTACTAAATATTGCGATTATGTTACTTCTTTGTCTATATATTCCATAAACAAATTCAGATTCATCTTTAAAGTCTAATAGTACTTTCTTTTGACTTGCCATTGATGATTTGTTTTTAGCATTTTTCTTTGCTAGATCTTTTTGAGCTTGCATATATTTATCAAATTCTTCTTTTGATACTTTGTAACCTAATTCTTCTAGATATTCTTCAGTAAGTTCAAATGGGAAACCATATGTATCATAAAGTTTAAATGCATCTTCTCCACTTATATAGCCATCTCTTGAATTTTCTACTAATTCTTTTAATCTTCTTTCTCCTGATTCAAGAGTTTTTAAGAATAATTTTTCTTCTTCTAATACTGCTGCTTCTACTTCTGCTCTTTTTTCTTTTAGATATGGGTATGCTTCTTGCATAACATCTACTACATCTGAGACAATTTTATACATGAATGGACATTCTATTCCTAAATTTTTACCAAATCTAACGCTTCTTCTTAAAAGTCTTCTTAATACGTATCCTCGTCCAACATTTTCAAATGTTGCTCCATCTGATAGTGCAAATGTAATAGCACGAATATGATCTGCAATTACTTTGAATCCTTTTTGTCCAACGTAGTCAAATTCTGCTAATTCTTCGATATGTTTTATGATTGGTACAAATAAGTCTGTTTCAAAGTTTGAATCTACTTGTTGGAATAGTGTACACCATCTTTCAAGACCTGCTCCTGTATCGATATTTTTGCTTGGTAATTCTTTATAGTCATGTCTTGCAACTCCTGGTTTTGAATTAAACTGACTAAATACATTATTCCAAATTTCTACATATCTTTCTTGTTCTTCGTCTTTTTTGAATAATTCTAAGGCATCTCCATTAGGATCATATTTTTCTCCTCTATCAAAGAATATTTCTGAGTCTGGTCCACATGGTCCTTCTCCTATTTCCCAGAAGTTTTCTTCTAATGGAATAATATGTGATTCATCAAGTCCTTCTTTTATCCATTTGTTTTTTGCTTCTTCATCTTCTGTATATACTGTTACATATAGTAAGTTTTTATCTATTCCAAAATATTCTTCACTTGTAAGTAATTCATAAGCAAATTCAATTGCTTCATTTTTAAAGTAATCTCCAATACTAAAGTTTCCCATCATTTCAAAGAAAGTTTGATGTCTTTTTGTTACTCCAACATTTTCTATATCATTAGTTCTAATACATTTTTGAATATTTACTAGTCTTCTACTTTCTGGTACTTCTGTTCCATCAAAATATTTTTTTAATGGTGTAACACCTGCATTAATCCATAAAAGACTGTCATCATTTATTGGTATTAATGGTGCACTTTCTACTTTCTTATGTTTTTTATTTTCAAAAAATCTAAACCATGTATTTCTTATCTCATCGTGTGTCATGTACTTCATATTTTATTCTCCTATCTCTTTTAATATTTCTTTAAGTCTATTTATTTCATCATCCATATTACCGTTATTTAAAATGAAATAGTCGGCGTAGGCTATTGGCCCACCTTTGGCTAGGTTTTCTATTTCTGATAAATCTCTATAGATAATTGCTTCTTTATCGAATGCTCTTTCTTTTCGTTCAGCTACTCTTTGATATCTTAACTTTTTATCTGTTACTACACAAATTAATATTAAGTCTTCAAACTTATCTATTAGATATTTATACTCATACCATGAATATAGTCCATCTAATACAACGTTACCTTCTTTTAAAGCTTCTTTTATTTCTGGCTCTAGGAATTTTGCATAGCACTCTGGACCGTAGTCTTTTCTTAATTTTTCACGGAATTCTTTTTCACTTTTTCCATCTTCTGTACGTTCTATTCCTGCTTCTTTCATTAGTTTATATGTTATTCCACCAAAATATAATTTTTTCCAATTTTGTTCTTCTAAATAGTCTGTTACTACACTTTTTCCAGTACCACTCATTCCAACAATTGCTACTAATTTATTCATATTAACCTCCATAATTTTCTTCATTTCTAACTACTTCTACTGCACTATTTCTTAAATCTTGAAAGCCTCTATTTTCTATAATATAATCAAAATTATTATATTCAGATATTTCTTTTTCTGTTATATGATTTTTTTCTTCTTCTGTTAAATAATCATTATAATTATTTCTTTCTAATTTGATTGTTACTACATCAGAAAAGTGTTCTTTTATGCTTTCAAATTCATGTACTAATCTAGCATCAGTTATTATAAATGTATCAAAAAAGTTACTTAATATTTCTATATCTTCATATAATCTGTTTAATAAGAAGTCTTTTTTACCCATTTTTTCTTTTATTATTTCAATTCCCATTTTTTGAAGAAATTCTCTTGGCTTATCTCTATCATTGCCATTCCATTCAAAGTAGTTTCTAGCATACCCATATAATGGTTCTGTTATATGCATTACACAAGGTTTATAACTATATTCTTTTAATTCTTCTCTTAAATATTCTCCGAACGTATTTTTCCCTGATTTTGCTTTTCCACCAATTACATATATTTTCATAAAAATCTCCTTTAAAACAAATAAAAGACCACTATAGGAGGACAATGTCCGGTACCATCCTATATTGGTCTTAATTTAGATAACGGTATTACCGATAAAACTCCTAGAGTAGCTTCTAATAAGATTATTATTAACTTACACCAAACGTTAACTCTCTTTAAATAATTACTTATTATACTCATCTCTAATCAATGTTTTATATAAATAATCTTTTTTGTTCATGTATTATTTTAACATATTATAAAATTAATACAATATTTTTTTGTTTAATTTTCTTCTATTTCTTTTAAATCATCTATTTCTTCTCCAGTGATTGATTTAATAAATCCAGTTTTTTCATTTATAAATATTAGTAAAACCTTAATACAAGCAATTACTGGTGTTGCGATTACCATACCTAGAATTCCAAAGAAATGTTCAAATATTAGTAAACCTAACATTATTGTTACTGGATGTAGTTGCATTGTGTGTCCCATGATTAGTGGTTGATAGAAATTATTTTCTAGTAATTGAACTACTAATATGGAAATTAATACACATATTCCAGTTATTGGAGAAATTGTAAAACCAACTATTACAGCAGGAATTCCTCCAATATATGGTCCAAAATATGGAATAACATCAGTTACTGCACAGAAAAGTGCGAATAATAATGGAGCTTCCATTCCAGCAAGCGTTAGACCTATACTTTGAGTTAAGAATACTAAGAACATAACAAGAAGAACTCCTTGAACATAACTTCTTAGAGATGTATTTATTCTTTTTGTTAATTCTCTGAAGTTTTCTTTCCAAGTTTTTGGTAACATTTTATCAATGGTTTCATTTACTTTATCAAAGTCGAATAATAAGTAGAATCCAATCATTAATCCTAAAACAAAGTTTAATCCTCCATTTATTATTGATTTACCAATAGATAATGCATATTCTGGTAAGTTAGCAACAAGACCTGTACCAAAATTTGAAATTATACTTGTTATTTCTTTTTTGACATTTTTAATATTTACTAAGTGATTTGTATCAAATCTTTCAATTATATTAGTTGCAAATTTAGTTAGTTCTTTAAATATTTCTGGTGCTGCTGCTACAAAATCTTTTATTTGCGTTACAAGTGATGGGATAAACATGTAGGCAATTAGAAATATAACTCCAAGAATTATTAAATAAGATAAGATACATCCTAGTAATCTTGGAACTTTTTTCTCTTGTAATTTTTTTACAAGTGGTTCAAATAACCAGGCAACTAAGAACCCTATAAAGATAGGTGAAATGACAATAATAAATTCTTTTAATATTCCAAGTATTTTCCATTCTTTTATTAAGAAAGTACCTAGTATTATAAGAGCAAGAATTGCCATAAAATAACCAATATTTATTAGTTTTTTACCAGTTCTTAATATATGATTAAGACTAGTTACATCAATTTCTTTTTCCTTTTTATTTCTAAACATTTAAATCCTCCTTGATAATTATTATATCACGTATAACTATTTTATTATATAAAAAATTAATGTATAATTATTTTGGTGATTTGATGCGAACTTTAAAAAATACAATTGAAAATGAGATAGAAATTAAAAAATCTAGTTTTATTTCTATTATTAAAAATATTCAGTCTATAGAAGAGTTTAATGCCTATATTGAAGAGTTAAAAACAAAATATCCCAAGGCAACACATTATTGTTATGGATATATTTGTAGTAATATTGAACACTTTAGCGATGATGGAGAGCCTGGTGGTACAGCTGGTGCACCAATTTTAAATGTTTTGAAAAAAGAAAATCTTAACAATATATGTTGTGTTGTTATTAGATATTTTGGTGGTATTAAATTAGGTGCAGGTGGACTTGTTAGAGCATATACTAAAAGTGTTACAGAGGCCTTAAAAAGAGCTGAATTTATAGAGTTAGAGATTGGCTATAAAGTAAGACTTACCTTTCAATATAGTCAAGAAAAACAAATTAATTATATATTAAACAATTCTAAAGTGTTAAATAAAGAGTTTTTAGAAAATGTGGTTTATACTGTTCTTATTAATGATAAAGTCCTTGAAAAATTAAATAATTATGATTTAGAAATATTAGAAAAATTATATATAGAAAAAGTTTAGTTTTTAGCTAAACTTTTTTCTTTGTTATATTCATCTAACATTTTATAGTAACATTTTGGACATACAGAATCATAAGTTACTTTATTTTTGCCATCTATTGCGACTTGGTCCCCTTCTATTGTGAATTTATCATTAATAAATCTAGCATTAAATGTTGCTTTTCTTCCACAGTGACATATTGTTTTCATTTCTTCTACTGAATGAGCAAGTTCTAATAGTCTTGTACTTCCTTCAAAACCATTTGTTTTAAAGTCTGTTCTTAATCCATAACAAATTATTGGTATATCATACGTTACTACTACTCTTAATAAATCATCTACTTGTCTTTTCTTTAAGAACTGTGCTTCATCTATAAAAATACAACTAATATTAATAATATTCTTTGATAAATATTTAAACATATCTTCTGTATTTTTAATTAGATGATCGACTTCTCTTTTTAAACCAATTCTTGAGACAATAGTTTTTCCCCCTTTAGAATCTACAATTGGTTTTAGGACAAGTACTTTCATTCCTCTTGCTTCATAATTATGAACTGCTTGTAATAAAAGAGCAGTCTTACCACAATTCATTGCGCCATATCTAAAATATAATTTTGCCATTTATCTTCACCATACCTTTAATAAAACTATAACATATTATTTTAAAGTTAGATGAAAATTTTATATAATAATTTTTTATATGTTAATCATAGCTTGCAATTTCTTTATAACTTTTTTTTCTATTCTTGATATATATGACTGAGAAATTCCTAGTTTTTCAGCAACTTCTTTTTGTGTATATTCATCACTACCTAAAAGACCATATCTTAAGACCATAATTTCTTTGTCTCTTTGTTTTAAATTATTTATACATTTAAGCATTATTTCACGATTGTTTTTCTCTTCTATATTATTTGGAACTATATCTTTATCTGTTCCTATTATATCTTCAAGATGCAGTTCATTACCATCACTATCTAATGATAATGGACAGTCTATACTAACTTCTAATTTTAATTTTTTATTTTTTCTTAAATACATTAATATTTCATTATCAATACATCTTGAACAATAAGTGGCAAGTTTTATGTTTTTATCACTTGAGAATGTATTAATACCTTTTATAAGACCAATATTTCCAATGCTTACTAAGTCTTCTAAATCAACTCCTGTATTTTCATATTTCTTTGCAAGAAAGACAACTAGCCTTAAATTATGTTCTATAAGTTTTTCTTTAGCTTTTAAATCTCCTTCTTCTTTTTTCTTTATATAATACTCTTCTTGTTCTTTTGTTAAGGGCTCTTTTAAAATATCAGTTGCTCCTACATAAAATACTGATTCTACTTTAATAAATAGTTTTTTAATTAATTTTAAGAAATTTTTCATAAATCCTCCTTTAATTTATTTGGTAATATGCAGTTAACATTATCTATAGTAAATTTGTCAGTAGCAAGACCTACTAGATAGTTTTTTATTTGTTTATTATTAATCATAATTTTGTCTGGCTTTATACATGGAATAATTCCTTCAGTATTTAAGGCTTTATATGGAATATATATTACTTTATTATAATTTATTTTTAAATTAACTAATATTACTGGTTCTTTCTTTATTGGAGAAGATAGTCTGTTTCCAGTATCAATAAAGCCCTCTAATTTATATTTCTTTTTGGAAATGGTTATTTCTACTAAATATTTATCATTAATATTTAATCTATGTTTATTTAATTCTTTTATAAGTAAATATATAATTATTGGACTTAATATTATTAAAATTAAATAGTTAAAATAAAGACTTTTATTTAAATCAAATAAATATATTGTTCCACCTACTATGATACTTATTAAATAAAAGTAAAATGTATTTATAAGTATATTATTTTTACCAAAACTTACTATTATTAGTATGAGACTTAATAATATTTTTAATATTATGAGTATAATATTAGTAATTTTTAAAAATACAATTATAGTTGATAGTGAACCAATGATGCTTGCAAGAAGTAGTCTTTTATTGCTCTTATTTAACTTTAATAATCTTTTAGTACCATATAAAATTATGAAATCTAGTAAAAAATTTACTATAAATACTAGTTCTATATAGATTTTCATTTTATCACCAAGATTATTATATAAATAAAAAAACGACTAATTTGTCGCTTTATGAATATTTTATAATTTCTTTTTATTAATAAATATTTTTACTATGTATGATAAGAATATCATCATTATAATTACAAAGGCCCATCTAAGTATGCCATTTAATATAGGTATTGTTGATGTATACTTATCAATTATTGCGATTATGCTTTCTGGTATATATTTATTAATTAAGGCTGCTACATCTGGAAGGCCAATGTTATTTTTTACAAATGTTAGTATTCTTAGGAAAATATCTACTATTGCCATGAAGAATACAAATGATGAAAATCTTTTAAAAAACATTACTACTATAAAAATTAAAACTACTAAAACTATTAAATCTATATACATACTACCCTACTCCTTATTATTCTATTACTAGTTTATACGATGTATTATTTTTATTTATACTTATTGTTTTACAGTCAGATGATATGGTTCCATAAAAGTCTTTTGGGGATTCTGAAAATGATGTTATTTCACTTAATTTTATTGTTGTTCCTTCTATTAAATAGGTACCTGATGCAATGACATTTCCAGATTTTAAAACATTATAAGATAAATCATTAAAAAAGAAATATTCTAGAGTTTGTTGTTTATTATTTTCTAATATATTTGTTGAATATTTATTTTCTAAAGTATTTTGACAAGATATATTAGTAGTATTTGTACTATTACCATTATTCGTTTCAACATTTGCATACTTTTTGGTAGTATCAATGAATGTTGCTAGGTGTTTACTTATAACATCTCTATTTACAATTGCAATTATAATAGGAATTAATATTAGTGCAAAGAATATTCCATTTATTAGACCTAGAGTTTTAAATTCATCAATTGACTCTTTTATTACTTGTTGTTTTATTAGGTCTTTGTATTTTTCTTCATCAAAGTTATCTAAACTCATTTCATCTAATATACTGTTTCTTCTTGTGATATTATTTTCCTTATCATACTTATTTTTCTTTAAAACCTCTTTTATACTCTTTATCCAGGAACTCATATTCTCACCATTATTATTTTAACATCTTTTTAATACTTTTTTCAATAGGTCTTAAAATATAAAATTATAAAAGAAAAAGACAAATTAATTTAGTTTGTCTCCTTCTTTTAACATTGTTTCAATAAATATTCCATAACCTTTTTTAGTATCATTTAAGACAACATAGTTTACAACACCTATGATTTTATTGTTTTGAATTATAGGAGAACCACTCATGCCTTGAACTATTCCATTTGTTTTATTTAATAATTTGTCATCAGTAATTTCAAAGAAAATATTTTTTACTGAATCTTTTTCATCAATACTTAAGATATTTATTTTAAAATCTTCTTTTTTATCTTCTTCTATTACTGTTTTAATAATAGCGTCTCCTTGTCTTATCTCTTCTTTTTTACCAACTTCTACTGTAGTTTCATTATCTATTATGTCATTATATTTGCCATATATTCCATTTATTTCATTTTTATTTATTTCACCTATATTTTTTTCATATTCAATATTTGCATTTTTTTCTCCTGGAAGAGATGGTTTACTTTTTTTTATATTTGTTACTTCTGCTTTATAAATAGTTCCTGTACTAATATTAAATTTTGACATAGAATTACTTTCTAAAATTTCATGACCAAGAGATGCAAATATTTTTGTTTCTGGGTCAATATATGAAAGTGTTCCAATTCCATTAATTTTATCTTTTACGTATAAACCTGTTTTTATAATATTATTTTTACTTGATAAGTAAATGTTTATTTCTTCATATTTATTATTTCTTAATACTTTAAATGAGTAGGATTTATCATCTTTTATTATTTTATTAATATCATTTATGTCTCCCACATCAATATTGTCTATTTTTTCAATAACATCTCCTATTTTAAAGCCAGCGTCTTTTGCAATTGCTTTATTATCTACATCATAGAATCCAACGACATATATACCTTTTGAATATGCTTCAATACCAATAGTTTCTCCACCTATTATTAATCTATTCGAATAAGCATATATATTTATTGGAAATAATACTAGGAGTAAAAATAGAAATTTTAAATAATTCTTTTTCATTTTATACACCTCATCTATATTATTACCTAATATATTATAATTATTCTTTTTCTTTTGACTTTATGATATAATTTATATATATTTATAATAGAGGTGGATATATGAGAGATAATGATAGAGAACTTTCAACTGAAAGATTACGCAAGAATTCTACTAGTGGAAGTAGTACAAAAAGAACTAAAAAGAATAAAGTTGTAATGAGTAAAAGAGTTTATCATAATAGAATGAAAGCATTATTTGTTGCGGGAGCAATAACTGCAGGTGTTGTTCTTGGCGCTGGAAGTAATTTAGTTAGTGCTTATCAAGACAAATTAGTTGTTGGTGGAATGGTTGGAGAATTTAGAACAAATGTAATTAATAAAGATACACATCCAACTGATGACCATGAACATTATTGGTATGATTATTCAAGTATTCAGAACAAGATGAAAGAAAATTATGATAATTATGACGAGGCAGTATATTATTGTGAAAGAACTATTGGTGAGCATCAAACAGATAAAGTTATGGCATATAATCATGAATATGGTGGATATCAAGAATTCTTAGAGAAAAATGGATATAAGGATACTAAAGATTTTGAAAATCACATAGAAAAACGTATAGTTTTAAATAATGAATTAAATGATAAAAAAGAAGAATTACAAGCAATGCAAAATGAACATGAAAATTCACAATATTTAGTTGATAATGATACATCATATAACTTACAAGGAGGAAAATAATATGGATAAAGAATTAGAAATTATGACTATTGATGGCGTTGATTATGCTATTTTAAAAGAAGTTAAAAATGTTGGTACTACTTATGTTTTCTTATCAAATGTTGCTAATAGTGAAGATATGATGATTAGAAAAAGTGTAAATGATGAAGATTATGTTCCTCTAGATGGTGATAAAGAGTTTGAACTTGCTTGTCTACTTTTATTCAAATAAAAAGACCTTTAATTGGTCTTTTTTAGTCTTCTACTTTAAAATCTTTTATTTCACCTGTGTCTGATACTAATTTAGTAATTGCTTCTTCAGCATTCTTTAATTTATCATCACATGACTTTGCTAGTTTCATTGCTTTATTGAATTCGTTTATAGCATCATCTAATGGTACTTCACCAGTTTCTAATTTTTTTACTATTTCTTCTAAATTATTTAGACTTTCTTCAAAACTTAATTCTTTTTCTTCTTTTGCCATGATACTTATTTCCTTTCCTACTTTATTTCTGCATTAACTGATCCATCACTAAAAGCTATTTCAATAATATCTTTTTTCTTTAAGTCTGTACTTTTTGTTATTACTTTACCTTCTTTTTTAGTCATTGTATATCCTCTTTGTAATGTAAGTAATGGACTTAGTGTTTCTAATTTAGATACTAATTGAAGATATTTATTACCTTTTTTTTCTAATAATTGATGTGGATTTTTTAATATATATGAGTTTTTTACTTTGATTAATTCTTTTTCTTTAGCACTTGTTAGACTTTTTAGACTGAATTTTAATCTTTCTAAGATACTATCAAATTGTAATTCTTTTTTTTCATATATTATCATTGGGTTTTTAAAGATATTTCTTGCCATAATATCATTTAATTTTCTTTTATTATTATTTATTTTATTGTTTATTGTATTATTTAATCTTATGTTTACTTGATTTAAATAGTTTTTCATGTCAGATAGTTGTGGTACTGCCATTTCTGCTGCTCCTGTTGGAGTTGGGGCTCTTAAGTCTGCGACAAAGTCGGCTATTGTAAAGTCAATCTCATGCCCTACAGCACTTATTGTTGGAATCTTGCATTCATATATAGCACGTGCTACTATTTCTTCGTTAAATGGCCATAAATCTTCGATAGAGCCACCTCCACGACCAACTATTAATGTATCAAGTGGTAGATAGAAGTTTTCTGCTTTTTTTATTTGCTTTACAATGTCTTCTTTGGCATCTTCTCCTTGAACAAGAGATGGAAATAAATAAATTTCTGTTAGAGGCCATCTTCTTTTTATAGTAGATATTATATCTTTTATAGCAGCGCCAGTTGGGGCTGTTACTACTCCTACTCTTTTTGGGATATGAGGAATTTCTTTTTTATGTTCTTTATTAAATAAGCCTTCACTTTCTAATTTCTTTTTTAATTGTTCATAAGCGATATATAAGTTACCTACTCCATCTTCTAACATTTCATTTACATATATTTGATAACCACCATTTGCTTCAAAAACACTTATTTTTCCAGTTACTAATACTTTCATACCATCTTGAGGCATAAATTTAATTTTTTTTGTTTGAGAGGCAAACATAATAGCATTAATTCTACTACCTTCATCTTTTAATGTAAAATAAAAGTGTCCTCTACTATGAGCTTTAAAGTTAGATATTTCTCCTTTTAAGAACACTTCATTTAAATTTACATCATTGTCGATTTTATACTTTATGTATCTTGTTAATTGTGATACTGATATGTATTTATCGTTCAAAGTATCACCTACTCAGATTCTTTTGTCTCTTCGTGATAGATTTTATCTAATACACCATTAATCATCTTAGTAACAGCTTCTTCAGAATATTTTTTAGATAATTCGATAGCTTCATTTATAGATACGATTGATGGAGTTGTTGTATACATTAATTCAAATATTCCAAGTTCTAGAATTGCTTGATCTACTTTATTTAATCTATCAATTGTCCAATCTTTTAAATATTTATTAGCAAGATTTACTATTTCTTTTTTATGTTCGATTATTCCATTAACACAAGTATTTACAAAGTCATTTTCTATTTCTAATTGTTCTTTAATTAAAGCATTTATATCATAGTCTAAGTCAGTTTCTTCAAGAATACTTACTTGATATATTACTTTCATAATAATTTCTCTTAATTCATTTCTATTTTTCATTTAAATCACCTACTTAATTTTATCATATAAAAACTTATATTAAAATAAGTTTTATTTTTTTTCTTTTATATGTTTTTTTAAATCATATAAGAAATTTAATGCTTCCATTGGAGTCATTTCTAATGGATTTATTTCTTTTATTTTTTCTTCTACTTCATTTTTCTTTGGTTCTATTTCTTCTTCTGTTAATTCAAAAAGAGATGTTTGAGTAAATGTTTCTTTTTTTCTATTTTTATGTTCGTAGACATTTAATATTTCATCTGCTCTTTTAATTAATGATTCTGGTAAATGAGCAAGTCCTGCTACATGGATACCATAACTTTTATCAACTGCTCCTTGTTTTACTTTATGTAAGAATGTTATTGTACCATGTTCTTCTACTGCTGATACATGGACATTTTTTAAATGTTTTAAGTCTTTTTCTAAAACAGTTAATTCATGATAGTGAGTTGAAAACATTGTTTTTGCTTTTATTTTATCATGAATATATTCAAGAATTGCTTGAGCAAGACTCATTCCATCATATGTTGCAGTTCCTCTTCCTAATTCATCAAAAAGTATTAGACTGTTTTCTGTTGCTTCTTGAATAGCGTTATTTGCCTCTTTCATTTCAACCATGAAAGTTGATTCTCCACTTACTAAATCATCACTTGCTCCAATACGTGTAAATATCTTATCAAATATTGGCATTGTAGCAGATTTACAAGGTACAAAACAACCCATTTGAGCCATAATAATGGTAATTGCACATTGACGCATATAAGTTGATTTACCTGCCATATTTGGACCTGTTATTAGTAATATATCTGTTGTTTTATCCATTACTATATCATTTGGAATGTATTTGTCTTTCATTACTTGTTCAACTACTGGATGACGACATTCTATCAGTCTTAATGTCTTATCATCTACTAGTTCTGGTCTTACAAACTTATAAGCATCTGTTACAACTGAGAATGATTGTAGCATATCTACTTCACTAATAACTCTTGCTGTTTTTTGAAGTTGTTTTACATATCTTTTTATTACTTCTCGAATATCCATGAATAATTTATATTCTAATGAAATAATTTTTTCTTCGGCTCCTAATATGATGTTTTCTTTTTCTTTTAAGACAGGAGTGATATATCTTTCAGCGTTTGCTAGAGTTTGCTTTCTTTCATAACCGTATTCATCTTTAATTAAATCTTTTTGTCCTTTAGATACTTCTATGTAATAACCAAATACTTTATTGTAACCTACTTTTAAATTTTTAATACCAGTACGTTCTTTTTCTTCTTTTTCCATTTCTAGAATGAAGTCTTTTGAACCACTACTAATCTTTTTTAATTCATCTAGTTCAGCATTATATCCTTCTTTTATTAAATGACCTTCATGTAGAGTAAATGGTGCATCTTCTAGTATTGTTCTATCAAGTAGACTATATACTTCTTCGAATGTATCTATTTTTTTATCAAATTTTAATTCTGCTAATATTTCTTTAATTCTTGGAAGTTCTTTTACAGATGACTTTAATTGTAATAAGTCTTTAGCATTTAAATTACCGTAAGTGATTCTTCCAACTAATCTTTCAAGGTCATATACTTCTTCTAAACATTTGATTAAATCATCTCTTAGAATAAACTCTGTACTTAGTTTTGAAACAATATCATATCTTCTTTCAATTTCTTCTTTATTTGTTAATGGGTTTAAAATACTTGATTTTAAATATCTACTTCCCATAGCAGTTTTACATTTATCAAGTAACCATAAAAGACTATATTGTCTTTCTCTATTTCTTAGTGTTTCTACAAGTTCTAAGTTTCTTTCTGTATTTGAATCAAATTCAAGGTATTCAGATGACTTAATAATTTTGCATTCTTGTAAATGATGTAAGTCTCCTTTTTTTGTTTCTATAACATAGTTTAATAAATGTTTAAGAGTTGTTATTATTCTTTGGTCTTCTATTTTCTTATAAATATATGAGTAATCATTTGATGATAAACACTCTTTTGTAATAGTTACTAAAACATCGTGATTTGTTCTTAATCTTTCTACTATTTCTCTATCTATTGTGTCGTTTACTATTACTTCTTTAAATCCATGTTTTATAATTTCTTTTATTACTTTGTCGCTTTCTCCTTCAACTAGTTCTGCAAAAACTTCACCTGTTGATACGTCGATATAACTTATACCAAAGCAATATGAAAAGTCATAGATGTTTGCTATAAAGTTATTTGATTTTGAGTCAATTGATGAGTCAATTCTTGTACCTTTTGTTATTACTTGAACGACATCTCTTTTAACCATCCCTTTTGTAAGTTTTGGATCTTCTAATTGTTCAACGATTGCAACTTTGTAACCTTTATCTACTAATTCTTCAACATAGTTTGCATAAGCGTGATGTGGAATTCCACACATTGGAACTCTCTCTTCTAAACCTGCTTGTTTTCCTGTTAAAGTTAATTCTAGGGTACGTGATGCTAGTATTGCATCTTCAAAAAACATTTCATAAAAGTCCCCTAGTCTAAAAAAGATAATGGTATCTTCATACTTATCTTTTATTTCCATATATTGTTGCATCATTGGACTTAGCTTAGTTCTATCTACTTCGCTTCTTTTCATACTTCTTCACCACTTTTAATATTATAGCAAACTATCAAGATTTTTTCATAAAAAAACATAAATAATTTATATTTATGTCAATTTATTTAACTTTTTTTCTATTTTTTCTTCTTAATTTTTTATTGCTTTTTCTTTTTAGCAGTTTTTCTTCTTGAAAATTTTCTTTTAAACCAATAATATTAATTACTTCAAATCCTATTACTACTATTACTCCTAAAGGTAGTAAATAATATATTATTAATAATAAATATATGTTTAATAATATTCCTAGTATTGAGATAAAGTCTGTTTTAAATGTTGGAGTAATTTTTCCTTTTTTAGTATTAAAATAATAATTTCCTAATTTATTCGATAGAAATGAACAAATAAACAATATAATCATGAATATTGGGTATTTATATTTATTTATAAAACTTAGTCCATTATATACCGTCATTGGAGATGAATCTATTTCATAATAGTTACATAATAATTTATAAAATGATGAGTAACCATTTTTAATTCCAGCGTTCCAGTCTTCATCTTTTAAGTATGGCATAAAGTAGGAGTTAATGTATTCTTCAATTACATCATCTGGTATTATTTTAGAAAGTTTTGTTCCTGTTTTAATTCTTAGTTGTCTATCACTCTTAGAAAAGACTATTAATAAGCCTTTTTCATTCATGTTAAATGAATCATAAATATAGTCTGTATATTCTTCTAGATTTATTCCTTCAAGAGATTTTAATGTTACGACATAGTAGTCTATTTTTTCTTTATCTTTTAGAAAGTCCGAATATGTTACTATATAGTCTTTAGTTTCATCTTTTAATACATTAGCATTATCTGTTACGTATATATCAGATGACTGAGTTACTAATGCTTTTGTATTAAATGGACATAATAAAAGAATAAAAACTAATATTAAAATATATTTTTTAATAAATTTATACATAAACTCACCAAGATTATTTTAACATATTTTAATTTAATATTAATTTCTATATTTATAAGTTTACAAATTAATGTAAATTGTCTTCATCAACCATGCTTGCTACTTTTAGAGAACTATAAATAAACAAAAGTATAATTGATACAAAAAAACTGAATAAAATAAGTATGAATGTTTTAATAATAATCACCTCGTTTAGTTGTTTTATCATATATTTTATTATATGTAAAACTCTGGATTTTACTATTTATTCGACTTATTCTTTCAGTTTTTTTATTTTCTTTTAACAAATTTTTAATTTTAATATTACTTTGTAAGGGACTTTTTGAAGTTTCCTTCTATTCCTATTCCTTCACTTTTTATCATAAAAGCATTTTTATCTAGTTCTTTTAAATGTCTTTCTAGACGTTGCATTTCATATTTTGATAGTGCTGAATAAATTATATTTACTTTTTCATGATTATAGCCACCTACTGCATCCCAGTATGTTGCGTCTCTTTGCAGTTCTTCTTTTATAAAGTTAATTATTGTTTTAGTTTTATCTTTTGTAAATATCATTACATAACTGCAAATATTTTGTTCATGAGTGTTGTCTACTACTATACTTGCGATTACTGTATAAATGATTGAATATATCATTGTAGGTAGTCCGTATAATAGGCCACATATTGCATAGATTACGATATTTATTGCTCCTCCAATTTTTCCAACTGATAGGTTTCTATTTCGCATACTAATAAGTATTCCTATTATATCTGTTCCTCCACCTGATCCACTTGCTGATAGAGTCATTCCACTTCCATATCCGGCAATTATTCCTCCAATTAAGACACAAGTTAATAAATCATTTACAATAGCTTTATCTGGTATTGGAATAATAGTTAAAAATATTGTTTGAAATATTACACATACTAGGCTTCTTCTAAAGAAAGTTTTACTAATAAATTTATAAGCAAGTACAAATAATGGTAAATTAAGAAGTAAATTGATAATACCTGATACATCAAATGATGTTTTTATATGTAATACATTTATAAATAAACTTCTTATTAATTGAGCTATACCTAGTATTCCTCCGTTATATAGTGAATTAGGTACTAAAAATATGTTTACTGCAAATGCAAATAGAAAACATCCAATAATTGCTTTTGTTAAATCTTTAATGTCCCATTTAAATAACTTATCTAATAATTCATTCATAATATTACCCTCTTATTTAAGTATAAAAAAAGGAATACAATTAATCTTAACCTATTAAAGTATTCCAAGTTGAGAAATAATTAATTTTAACCTATTAAAATCTCTCTTCATGATTTCATTATAGCATATTTTATGTGATTTTTCAATAGATACAATGTATAATCTACATTATTTAATAAATAAAGTATTTTATATATTTATTATGTAGATAAAGTATATGGACTTGATTTTGTTCCATACCCATTTAATGTTACGTTAGATTTTAATGTAACAATTGGTCTTAGGTACATGCTTACTGTTCTATTACCACTTGCAGAATTATACACGCCAGTATATGTATAATATAATTCTTCACCTGAAGTAACATCAATTCCTTCTACTTTTCCATTTGTTTCTATATAACGTGGATATAAATTATATTCCATGCATCCTCCATAATCTATGTCTTGATAAAATCCTCTTGATGCTAAGTAATATTTTACGGCTGTTGTAGAATTTAGTTTATATGCTTTTAGTGTTCCAATGGAATTTCTGACAAGACTTATATCTTCTTGATATGCAAAGTCGACAAAAAAATCTGTTGTATGATTTTCACCACCATAATAATTTTCTCCATAAATTGCATTTAAATATGTACTACATTCTTGATTTGTTGTCAAATATTTTATTGCATTATCACTTAATGTATACGTCAAGATTTTATCAGAACCTCCTATCATTCTAGATGAGTTTGTATAAGTGGAATTTTCATATTGAGATGCTAATGTATTTAAATACCCTACATAGTACTTATAACCGGTTGTTCCATAAAATGATATTGCTACGCTAGATGTATATTCTGAAATCATGTCTATAGTTCCATCATCATTCACACTAATTATTCTCCATAAATTTAATTCTTTAGGATTTATAGTTTGTGTTGATGAAGCACCTGTTTTTGTTTTATCTGTTGTATAAGAAGAAACTGTTGGTGTCATAGAAACATATTTTCCTAATTTACTAGAATTTGCTTTTGTATATAGCTCATCAATTGCATCTTGTACATTTGTAGATGATAATTTACTCGATGTGTTTGAGTAAGATACATTTACTGCAGATATGATAGTTGCAGCATATACTGTTGTTCCTGATATTAATATACCTGTTATGATACCTAGAATATATTTTTTGTTTTTTATGATCTTTTCTTTTAAGTTTTTTAATACTTTCAACTTAATCACCTACCATCTTAGATATTTCATCTAATGCACATTGTACATCACTACAATTAAGATTTGTTTTTGAATTATCATATGAAACCATTAAGGCTTGAGCATTTTTTAATACTAATTGGACTGTTGTTCTTTTTGATGTATTTGCTGGAAGTGTAGTTAAACCAGATTTATATTTAATTGTTACATATATTGTTTTTACTGAGTTAGCACTTATTACTTTATCTGTTTCATTATTACTTATTTCATAAACTATATTTGTATTATTACTTGCGTATAAGTCTTGGGTCGATGAGATTATATATGGTTTATTTGTTCTATTTCTAATTGTTAATTTATAAGTAATTTTTGATGACAATGTAGGCAGTTTATTATACAATATAATTCTTTCTGTACCATAATCTGCCTTCTCTATTTCTTCTGCATTTCCAACTACATTACTTACTTCTACACCCGTTACCATAAGATCTATGTTTGCTCTTAAAAGAGCAGTTCCAGCAAGTTGCATATTAGTATTTAAAGAAGCATAGCCTATTGCCATAGTAACAATTAATACAATAAATATATAACTACGCTTCTTCATACTACACCTTCTTTATAATACTTCAATTTCATCTTCAATTAATAATTTTTTACTGCTTTCAAAGTCACTTACTTTCATAATATAAATATAACCTATATTATCAGAGATTATATAAAATACAGCTCTTGTTTTTTCATTTTGATATAGAATTGGTTTATTTACATTATCTCTTACAGCAATTAATCCATCAAATGTTTTTAATAATACTATTCTTAAACTTCTAGTTTCTACTAAACTTTGAATTGATTCAACTACTTTTGTTTCAGATATATATCTACTATAATCAGTTAATATATTTTTTAATCTTTCTTCAAATAATTCTTCAGGAGTTTTTAAATTTCTTTGTACTAAGTATACATATACCATAAATGCTATATCAATTGCTGATAATATAACTATTACTATTAATACAATAGCTTTATTACTACCTTTTTTATATTGTAATACTGCATCTTTATTATTAGATAAATCATATTTTAAACTTATATCTGTTGTTTTCTTTGTAAGTGGTATCGTTATACTTACTACTGCATTATCTGATAAGCCTTGTTCAAACTTTTCATTATTACCTTGAACATTTACATATAAACCTACTTTTAATAATGCTTCTCCATCTACACTATATCTATCTAAGAAAGAAGATGCAAGTTCATTATACTTTTTATAATCAATTGAAATATCTTTTTCATCTATAGTGAAAGAATTATTTACATCTTTAATTTCTTTATTATCTAATATTTTATATTTCTTTTCTAAAATATTCTTTCCTTCTGCTGTATTTATTTGTACTTTAGCATCTATATAATAAGAGTATGTTAAATCTAGTTTTGTATCTGTTTTAAAACTATATTTAAACTCTGTATTTATTTTATTAATTAGAGATGATACATATACTTTATTTTTTCCTAAATAATCTTCATCAAAATAATTATTATCATCTAAATATACTTTGTAGTCTAAATCACTAGTTTCACTGTAATGTAGTTTATAAGTATTATGAAATGATGAATTAAACCATCCTATAAGTCCTAATACTATTAATATGAAGATTCCTATAATTATATATTTTTTATAATTATTTTTATCTATTACCATATGACTCACCTCACTGCATTAACTCACTTAAAAGAACTGAAGGCATACCAATATATTTAATAGTAAGTTTTTGTACTCCTTCAATATCTTCTTCATATACAACCCAATCATCTTTTTCTTTGTTGTAATCTCCTTTAGTTATATATGTATTTTCAAACTCTCCATAATTTATTTTTATTATTCTATGTATTATTAATGTACCATTCTTTTTAAATACAATTATATCTCCTTTAGATAATTTTTGATTCTTATATTTCTTATATATAATTGCATCTCCTTTATTAATAGTTCCAGTCATTGATTCTGTACCTATTGCAATCATATTATAAGTAAATTGACATGATATTAAATATACTAATCCAATAAATATTATAACTATTGCGTAATCACTTAATTTTCTTTTACTTTTTTTATATTCACTCATCTTAGGAAGTTTTTTTACTATTAATATTTCTATTAATTCATATAAGAAATATGGATATAGCATAAATAATACGCCTTCTAAGAAGCTATTTATACTTGGTAGTATTGGTACTATAAATATATACATATCTATTATCACTCTATATAATAAACATGATTTAATACCTGACTCTTTTACTAAGTAATTTAGAAAAGTATTTTTCATAATACTTTGTAGTAAGACTACTGTAATAAATGTGTATATTTGACTGAATGAATAATATCCATAGGCTTTATTACTTATAATTATATCTATTAGTATAAATAGAATTAGTAATAATGCTTTAGTTTTCTTTTCTTTATCTGTTAATATATAAGAGTTTATATATCTTATTATTTCTGTTAGTACTATTATGGAGATTGTTAAAATTATTGTTATTTTTCTTAAATAATTCTTATAAAATACACTATAATTTATGGAATAGCCTGTTCTTAGACTTATTAAATAGAATAGAATTAAGAAAGCAAGGGAACTTGCTAGTACTAAGTAAAAATAATTTTTTTCTTTATTAAATGATTCTTTTTTTAACTTATATTTTTTTATTAAATATATTGTTGTTAGTAATAATACTATTGTTGTTATAATTAGACTTTTGTCTTTTAAATATATAAATGATAAAAGGAGTAAAATATTTATAATCAGCAATAAAATAGTTTTATTTAATTGTTTCATTATATATCTTTACTCTCTTTCTTATTAATTTCCAGATGCAGATTGTGCTGTTGCGTTTAAATCACAAGTAATTGTTACTTTCTTTGCTGTTGTTTCTGAATATGTTTTTACTAGTTTTACTGTTACTGTATCAGCAGCAGATGTTTCACCTTTTGTAAGAGTTTTATTGTTTAATACTCCTCCACGAGTTATTTGAATGTAACTAGTGTCATCTGATGTACAAGTCATTTCTCCAAGTAGTGCATTATATTGACTGTCATTTTTAATTTTATATGTTAAGACTGCTTGTTCATTTAATGTATCTAGTGTTTGTGTTGTAAAAGTAATTGATTTTCCACCATCTGTTATTGATGCTGTTGCACCATCATTTGTACTAGTTGTATCCATTGCAGCTTCGGAAAATACTACTCCATTTGCAAAGTTGTCATAAGAACCATTAATGTTAATGTTTCCAGTAAAATTAAGTGTAAGTGATATTGCTGCAAAACCAACTGCCACTAACACTAATAAAACTATAATTGATACTTTAATTTGTTTATTCATATTTTTACCTCTTCTTTTAATATTTTTTAGTTATTGTCACATGTTTCTAATGTTTGATCGTTAGGATCATAATCTGTTGCTGTTGCTTGTAATGAACATGTAACTTTTAATGTTTGTCCAGTAGTATCTGCATATGTTTTATTAAGAAATACAAGAACTGAATCTAAACATGATATTCCATTTGGTTTAATAACTGAATCTTTGATATCATTACTTTCTTGAGCTGTTACATAATCTTTTGCAGTTCCTTCTACTTTACAAGTAAGTTCACCCATTTTTGCTCCGTATTGACTTTTATTTCTAATGTTGTAATTTATTTGAACTGATTCACCAGTACTTGTTAATGTCTGAGTTGTAAATGTAAAAGATTTTCTGTCTTGTGCAACTGTAACTGTTGCTCCAGCATTTTTTGAATCATCATCTACATAAACTGTTTCAAATTGAATGTTGTTTGTAAAGTTTGATTCAATTCCTTTTATTGTTGCTGTACCATTTTGTCTTAATGTTATTGTGATAGCAGCAAATCCGATAGCTCCTAAAAATATTATTGTAAATATTGCTATTTTCATTTGTTTATTCATTATTTTACCTCTCATTCTTAAGTATTTGCATCATTATGATGCTGGTTGTGCAGTTGCATTTAGTGTGCAACTTACAGTTATTGTTTTTGGGACTTTTTCTTCATAGGGATGCTTCAATATAATTGAAACAGTATCTTTATCTGATATGTTGTCTTTTTTTACAATTTGATTATCAAGTGTTCCTGCAGGTGCTATTTCAATATATTTTGTATCACTAGAAACACAATTTATCTTTCCTATTAAAGCATTATATTGACTATTATTTTGAATTTTATAACTTAATGTTGATGTTTCATTCAAGACATCTAATGTTTGAGTTGAAAAAGATATTGTTTTTCCATCTGCAGATATTATTGCGGCAGCCCCATCCGATTTACTAATTTGATCCATATCTGCTTCTTTAAAGATTATGTTGTTTGTAAAATCATTTGGATCACTATTAATTCGAATAATTCCGCTTAAACTCATAATTGTTGTAATTGACGCATACCCTACAATTAGGAAGAATGCTAAAACGACAATTGCAACTTTAACCTTACCTCTCGTTATACATCTCATCCTCCTATCTTATTTAATTATATATTATGATTAAATTATTAACAAGGAAATTTGTCGAATTTATTTTTTTAATTTTCTTTGACATTTTGTTTACAACAAAAAAGATTGTCAAATTGACAATCTTAATATTATTTTTGGAATTGTGAATTATATAAGTCTGCATAGAAACCATTTTTCTTTATTAATTCATCATGATTTCCTTGTTCTATTATATTTCCGTCTTTCATTACTAAAATTAAATCTGCATTTTTAATAGTTGATAATCTATGGGCAATAATGAATGATGTTTTTCCTTCTGTTAACTTATCCATTGCTTTTTGAACTAATTCTTCAGTTCTTGTATCTACATTTGAAGTTGCTTCATCTAGAATTAAGAATGGAGCATCTTCTACCATACCACGAGCAATAGTTAATAATTGTTTTTCTCCACTACTTATTGCTTCATTATCACCAAGACGAGCATCTAGTCCTCCAGGTAAAGTCTTAATGAAGTGATCAATTCCAACTGTTTTACAAGCGTTCCAAATATCTTCATCAGTAATGTTTTCTTGATTAAATTTAATATTTTCTCTTATAGTTCCATCAAATAACCATGTATCTTGTAAAACCATAACAAATAATTTATGAACATTTTCACGAGTTAATTCTTTTGTTGATACTCCGTCTATTAAAATATCTCCTGAATTAATTTCGTAGAATTTCATAAGCAAGTTAACCATTGTTGTTTTTCCAGCACCAGTTGGTCCAACAATTGCAATCTTTTGTCCTGGTTGTGCTTTTGCTGAGAAGTTATTAATTATCGTTCTTGTATCATCATAACCAAATTTAACATTTTTAAATTCAATTTCACCTTTTACTTTATGTCTATGAAGATGTTTTTTAATGTTTGACTCATCAGACATTTCCTTTTCATCCATAAATTCAAATACACGTTCACTTGCTGCTGCAGTTGATTGTAAGTTTGTTGTTGCTTGAGCAATTTGTGATAATGGATTAGTGAATAATCTAACATAAATCATGAATGCAACAATTACTCCGAATGAAATATTTCCATTAATAACAAGTAATGCTCCAACAATACATACTGCAACATATCCTAAGTTTCCAACAAATCCCATGATTGGTTGCATTAATCCTGATAAGAAAGTACTCTTTCTATTTGCGTCATATAGTCTTGTATTTAATTCTTGGAACTCTTCTATTGCTTTTCCTGTTCCATTATATGCTTTTACAACAGTATGTCCTGAGTAAATTTCTTCAATGTAACCATTTAAGTCACCTAACTCTTTTTGACGTTTTTCAAAGTATTTTTGACTTTTTCCAAGTATTAGGAACATTAAAGCAAAACCTATTAAACTTGATAATATTGCAGTTATTGCCATTAACCAGTTAGTTACAAACATCATGATAATTGATCCTACAAATAATGTTGTACTAGATACAAGTGTTGCTAAACTGTTATTTAAGTTCATTGATATTGTATCTACATCGTTTGTAACACGAGATAATACATCTCCATTTTCATGTGTATCGAAGTATCTTAATGGTAATTTATTAATTTTATTACTAATATTTCTTCTTAATCTTTTAGCAAAGTTATTTGATACAGTTGTCATTGAGAATGATTGCATATAACTAAATAATGCACTTATAAAGTAAATTAGTCCTAAACCAAATCCGATATTTTTAATTTCTTTCATATCAATTGTTGGTTCAACTAATTTTTTTACTGATTTAGGCATTTCATCAATTAGTTTTAAGGCGTTTTCTGTTGATGTTTCACCTTTCATTTTTGATGTTAATTTCATTAATTCTAATTGATCTTTTACTGTGATTGTTTGTCCATCTATTTTAAAGTCTGTTAAATAAAACTTTAATACATTGTCTGGAAGTGTTAATAATAACTTAGATGCATCTTCTTTACTTTCTAAAGTTGTCATTTTGCTGACTACTTCTTTATATGCATTTTTTTCACTTGATGTTAATTTATCTGATGTCATAATCTCAGTTGATGTTTTAGCAAAATTTTCTTCATTAAAGTTTGAAGTCATCTTTTTTGATATTTTTGTTAGTACTTCTGTATTTGGTACTAAACCTTTTGATATTTCATCTGTAAAATCAGATAGTTTATTTGGAGCAATTAGTGCTAGTACTGAACTTGCACAAGCAAGAATTAGTCCAAATATAAGTAAGAATTTCCAACTATTTAAATTCTTAAGTAATCTTTTCATAGAGCCCCAAAAGTTTTTAGGCTTTTCTTGAGCTCCACCTCTTGGTCCTCCTGGTCTAGGCACTTGCTAACTCCTCCTCACTTAATTGTGAAAGTGCAATTTCTTTATAGACTTCACAATTTTTTAATAATTCTTTATGTGTTCCTTGTCCAACACATTTTCCTTTATCTAATACAATAATTTTATCTGCATTAATAATTGTTCCAATTCTTTGAGCAACAATCATACTAGTAGCATCTTTTGTATATTCTTTTAATTCTTTTCTAAGCGTTGCATCAGTTTTATAATCTAGTGCACTAAAAGAATCATCAAAAATATATATTTCTGGGTCTCTTGCAATAGCTCTTGCAATTGATAATCTTTGTTTTTGACCACCAGACACGTTAGTTCCACCTCTTGCAATATGAGCGTCATACTTTTTATCCATTTTTTCTACAAAGTCTGTTCCTTGTGCTACTTCAATTGCTTTTTTGATTTTCTCTTTAGTTGGTTTTTCACGACCATTGTCTCCGTAAGCCACATTTTCACTTACTGTTCCAGTAAACATTACTGCTTTTTGAGAAATGTAGCCAATCTTATTATGAAGATATGTCTCATCGTATTCTTTTACATCTACTCCATCTACTAATACTTCTCCATCAGTTGCATCATAAAATCTAGGAATTAAATTTATAAGAGTAGATTTACCACTACCAGTAGATCCTATGAATGCTACTGTCTCACCTTTTTTAGCAGTAAATGATATATCTTTTAATAAATATTCATCTGCATCAGGATATTTGAATGAAACATTCTTAAATTCAACTGTTCCTGTTTCTTTAGTATCTCCTTTAAATGTTCCATTTTTAATTGAAATTTCTTCATCAAGTACTTCATTAATTCTTTTAGCAGATATTTCTGCTCTTGGCCACATCATAAATATTAGGGCTAACATTAAGAATGACATAATTACTTGCATTCCATAACTTGAGAATACTACCATATTACTGAATAGTGTAATCTTATTAAGCATGCCTGCTTTATTAATTAATATTGCTCCAATGATATAAATACCAAGAGTTAAGCCATGCATGACAAGGTTCATTATAGGCATCATTACTGCAAAACATCTTTGATTAAACATTTGTGTTTTAGTTAACTTATCATTTACTTCTTCAAATCTATTAGATTGGAATTTTTCAGCATTAAATGCTCTAATTACTCTAATACCTGATAAGTTTTCACCTGTTACTCCATTTATTTTATCAATTAATTTTTGAACAATTTGGAATCTAGGCATAACAATAATCATTAGTGTTGCGACAGTTGTTAAAAGTATTGCAACACATACTGCTGTTAAAATACTCCATTCTAATCCTTTATTTAGTATCTTCATGATTGCCCAAACAGCCATAATTGGTGCTTTAGCCATCATTTGAAGTCCCATACCGATTAGCATTTCTACTTGCATTACATCATTTGTTGTACGAGTAATTAAACTACTTGTTTGAAATTTTTTAATTTCTTGAATTCCAAAGTCTTGAATTTTTTTGAATATTTTTAATCTTAATGTAGCAGAGAATGATGATGCAACTAAAGATGCAAAATATCCAACGATAATTGCTGATATTAATGATCCACCAGCACATGCTAACATGTAGGCACCTTGTTCTAATATATCAGACATTTTACTACCTTCAGTTTGAACAAGTTTAGTTATTGCACTCATGTAGTCTGGCATCTTTAACTCTAACCATACTTGAAAAACTATTAAGACTATACAAATTACTACATATATTTTGTCTTTTGTAGATAAATTCTTAAATAATTTAAACATTAAACTCCTTCTTTCTTCATATTTTCTTTTAACTTTTCTATTACTTTATAAAAAGTATTAAGTTCTTCTTCAGATATTCCATTTAGTATACTATCATTTAAACCATCAAGACGCTTCATCATCACATTATGTGTTTCAATTGCCCTCTTAGATATTATTATTTTTTTTCGTCTTGCATCACACGCATCTGCTTCCTTAGTAATAATACCTCTTCCTTCCATACTATTTAAAACATCTGAAACAGCGGCTTTACTTATATTTAATTTTTCTTCGATGTCTTTTTGATAAATTGTTTTATCTTTATTTTCAATTAAATATGTTATTATTTCTACTTGTAATGGTCTTGGATGAAATTTTTCATCTTCTTTTTTGCCTAAAGTAAAAAGTTTTTTTACCATACAATTATTTAAACTTTTAATTTCACTAATAACATTTCTTTGCAATCTATCACCTTCTTTTTTCTATCCGCTAGTTAATAATAAAACAAAAAAATAAAATAGTCAAGTACTTAACTAACTATTTTATTTTATGTATAAATTTAATTTTTTATTCACTTCTTAATGCTTCTACTGGGTCTTTTTTACTTGCTATTTTTGCAGGAATGAATCCGGCTATTACTGTTAGTAATACACTAATTATAATTAATACTATAGCACCGACTACTGGAAGAGATGCAATATTACTAATACCTACTACATTCTTTATAATAATGTTTATTGGTATATTTAAAAGAAGTGTTACTACTATTCCAAGTATTCCAGCACTTAGTCCTTCTATTAGAGTTTCTGCATTAAATACTCGTGAAATATCTTTCTTACTAGCACCTATTGCTCTAAGTATTCCAATTTCTTTAGTTCGCTCAATTACAGAAATATAAGTAATTATTGCTATCATGATACTTGAAACTACTAAACTAATTGCAACAAATGCAATTAAGACACTACTTATTACATTTACTATTGTTGTTACACTACTCATCATTACTCCAACAACATCTGTATATTGGATTTGGTCTTTTTCTTCTTTTCCGTCATTATATTTATCTATTATTTTTACAATACTTTCTTTTGAATCAAAGTCTTTTGGATATAAATAAATATAATCTGGATTGTCTAAGGACACTGAACCGAGTTTTTTTAAATTATCTTCATAAGTTGCACTCATATTTTCTGTATATGTTTCAATGTATGTTGCCATTTCTTCTTGAGACATTGAAGCAAATGCTGCTTTTTGTTCATCAGATAAACTATTCATATCAAATCTTTTATTTGTTTGGAAATCGCTTCCGGTGAATATATTCTTATCTTTATTTTCAATTTGTTCTTTTACAATATCACTTGCCTCATTTTCTTTAATTAAATGTGTCATTAACGAATGTTGATATCCAACAAGTCCATAAGTACTTGCTCCATTAACTGCTTCTTCATTTGGCTTAATAATACCTACTATTTTTAACTCTTCAGCATTACTAATTAAGTTTTTCATATACTCTTCATCATCACTCTTATCAAGCCACATTCCATTTTCTTTTTGATAATAGTCAGAATTTTTAACAAGTCTAAATTTTAAATTTAAGATGTCGCTTGTCTTATAACTGGTTGTTTTAAAACTTACTTCTTCGCCAGAAACCATCTTATTAAATTGTTCTTTTAAATCATCTTGATCAAGTAATCCAATACTATATAAAGTATAATCTGAAATATGATTATTCTTATCAACTATAAGAACCAATTCGTTATATTTTTTGGGCCATTTACCAGCAACTAAATCATATTGTTGTTTATTTAATGACTCGTTATCTAACATTTCAGTAAAGACATTATTATTTGACATCATTGAAGAATATGCACTTGAAATATTACTTGTACCCATTCCAATGGAGTCATAAACAGTTGTTGGGTTTACTTTGACTATCTTCTCTGTTGTATCTTTATATAAATTTAATTGTACTTCATATGAATATTTAATATCTGATGTATACTTCTTTATATCATTATTTTTTTCTACATATGACATAAACTTTTTCATATCATTTGTCTTTGTGTCTTTAGAAAGCGTTGTAAATACATCTCCCATTATATTAGTAGATGTTATTTCATCTTTCTTAGATTTTTCATCGTCTTTCTTACTACCAGTAAATGCTGATAATAATGATGCCATATCTACATTTTGTTTTTGTATTGTTAATGGATAACTGCTTAATGTTTCTTCTTCAGTTTTAGCAATATATGAATTTATTCCATTTGATAAAGAAAGTATTAAAGCAATTCCAATAATTCCAATTGATCCTGCAAAGGCTGTTAATACAGTTCTTCCTTTTTTAGTCATTAAGTTATTCAAAGAAAGTGATAAAGCTGTTTTTATAGACATATTTGTCTTTTTATCACGTTTATTTCTTTTTGATTCAGTCTCATTCTTAGAAACTTTATTTGAATCATTTAAAATAACTCCATCTTTTACTTCAATTATTCTTGTAGAATATTCATGAGCAAGTTCTGCATTATGCGTAACCATGATTACTAGTCTATCTTTCGCAACTTCTTTTAATAAGTCCATTATTTGTTCACTAGTTGCAGAATCAAGTGCCCCAGTTGGTTCATCTGCAAGTAATATATCCGGGTTATTTACTAAGGCTCTTGCAATTGCAACACGTTGCATCTGACCACCAGACAATTGATTTGGTCTTTTATTTATATGATCTTTTAAGCCAACTTTTTCAAGTGCTTCAATTGCTCTTTTTCTTCTTTCTTTTTTACCGACACCTGATAAAGTAAGTGCAAGTTCAACATTTGATAGTATTGACTGATGTGTTATTAGATTATAACTTTGAAAGACAAATCCTACTTTATGATTTCTGTAAGTATCCCAGTCTCTATCAGTATACTTTTTAGTACTAGTTCCATTTATTATTAAGTCTCCATCTGTATAGTCATCTAGCCCTCCAATTATATTTAATAAAGTAGTCTTACCACTACCACTAGGTCCTAAAATAGAGACAAACTCACACTTACGAAAGACAATACTAATATTATCAAGAGCAGTCTGTTTAAAGTCATCAGTTGCATAAATTTTAGTTATATTTTTTAGTTCAAGCATTTTATTCCTCCTATTAAATTTATGTCATTATATTAAAAATTATCTTTAATTAATCACTATATATATTATACTTTATTTTTTACTTTTCTAGATACTTTTTTAAATCATTTAATTTTTTCTTAGTATCTTCAACTCCTAAATCATACATAGCTTGTATTTTATCTTTATTAGTTTCCATATGTTTAATTTTAATATGCTCGCTTGGTCTTATTACAAATATTTTATTGTCTTTTTCAAGATTAATAACTTTCTCTACTTCGTTATTATACATATTAGGTCTATTTTCTACTGTTTTTAAAAAGTTCTTATACTTTTTATATTTCAATTTATATGGAAGCATTTTAGTTTTATGTTTTCTATAATCAATTGGACGTGTTGGAATAACAATTATCTTATCATATCCCATATCAATTGCTTTTTGTACTGGGATTGAGTCTCCTATTCCTCCATCTAGATATTTATTACCATTTATCTCTACGATTTCAGAAATTATTGGCATGGCACCACTTGCTCTCATAACATTTATTTGTTTTCTTGAATTTTTAATTTCAATATATTCAGGAAGACCGGTTTCAATATTTGTAACTACTGAATAAAATTTAGTTTTAGATTTATCAAAGGTATCATAATCAAATGGATATAATTTATCTGGAAGATCGTGAAAACAGAATTTTTCATTTATAATGTTACCTGTTTTAATAAATGATTTTAAAGACATATAATCTTTATTGCCAGCATACTCTAAGTTATAGTTTAAAACTCTTTTAGGTTGTTTTGATACATAATTTATTCCAAATAAAGTACCAGCAGATACTCCAATTACACAGTCAACTTCTATATTTTCTTCTAAGAAAGTGTCGAGTACTCCCATAGTATATATTCCACGAAGTGCTCCACCTTCTAAGACTAAACATGTTTTCATATTATCACCACATTTATTATATCATGAATGAAAAAAGACACAAATTTATTTTGCACCTTTTCCTTTTTAATAGTAAATTACCTTTGTTCCTTTTAATTCATTTTTACTACCTTTATTATAAGTGTTATATAATTTATCTCTAAATGCTTTTGATACATGTGGGCATCCATGAGATGATGGAGCATTTTCATTGCTGTTTCCACCTTTTGTATTTTTAGGAAGACTTCCTACATGGATTGTATTTCCAAAGTATGCTCCAGTATCTTCTTTTTGCATATGAATTGCTCGACCAACATTAGATTCACTTGCAAAGTCTCTTACTTCAAGATTGAATTTAATTGTAGTTGATCCTCCACTATCATTTGTGTTAAATCCTTCTGTATCTCCAGTTGATGTTTTAAAATTTTCTACAACTTTCCATTTACCACTTGTATTTTCAAATAGTAATAGTCTTTGAGTACCTTGATTTACCCAAATTAAATATTTTGTTTTACTTGTAAATCCATTCCCATTTACATAATTTTCATATACTTCATTGTCATAGCCATTGTCTATATGATAACTTGTTCCTTTAAAATATTTTCCATTTATATTTACTATATCTCCAGATTTAGTTCTTACATCATAATTTCTATTATATTTGTGTCTTATTTGACTTAATACGACAACACTATCTCCTTTGTTTAAATAAACTGTTTTGTCTTCATATTTTGCTTTTACCTGGATGTTTTGTTTTATTGTTGCATTTATATATAATGGATGAACTACTGTTACTTTTGCTTCAGTATATTCATTTTTATTTGTAGTTGAAGTGGCTCTTATGATTGCTTCTCCTCCACTTAGTCCTGTTACATCACCATTTGATGATACTTTTACTATATTTTTTCCTGATGTAATACTCCAAGTAACATCTTTATTTGCAGTAAGATTCATTTTATTATTTTGATAAGTTTTACCTCTACTTTTAACATTTGCTCTCTCACCTAAAGTTATACTAGATTTATTTAATACAATAGAGCCATTCTTTGTAGGTGATGTATTAGTTTCTTCTGTAGTATCTTCTTCTTTTCTACCATTTTCATATGTATCGTTACCATAAATACTTTTCTTATCATCATCAAAATCATAATATTTATAATTATGTCTTGGATTATAATTCTTAATGGTAGTTATGCAGGACTTGTAATCATAATTTGTATTAGATACCATATTAATTACAACACTCATAACAGTTGGCAACATAAATATTATAGCTGTTGCGAAAAACTTATTAGAAATTTTCTTTAAGATTTTATTATTTTTATCGTCGCCTTTTATTACTAAATTAATTAATTCATATGTTGCCATTACTATTAGTATTATTGGAATAATTATACATAAGATATTAAATAGTTTCATTATTATTTGAATAATGTATATTAGACTATAGTTATCGCAGATTATATTTAAGTACATAGAAATACTCCTTTTAAGTAATTTTATATTTTTATTATAATTTTTATTTTAAAAAATTACAATATAATGGTGATTACTAATTCACTGAAAGAAGATACTAAATCATAATACTTTTTTTTCTTCATTAAAGCTTTTCTCTTTTTCACTACTAATAGTTTTATTAAATGATGATTCTTCTCTAAAATCACTTTCAGATTTCTTATATTTTTCTTGTTTCTTTTTCTTTCTTTCTTGAGATTTGATATATTCATTTATTAGTACTTCACATTGTTCTTTATATTTTACAACAAATGGATTGCCTTCTTCTGTTATCATTCTATATATTTTATCTTTATTATTAGAATTACTCCAATAATATCCCATTTGTGTTCCATCACTAAACAATAATGGACTGCTTTTAGATATTATTCTATTGCCATTATCTTTCACTGCTTGTAAGTGCTCTAATAATTTTTTTTCTTCGGTTATCTTTGTCTCTGACTTTTCTTGAAATTTGATATATTCACTTATTAGTACTTCACATTGTTCTTTATATTTTATAATAAATGGATTGTCTTCTTCTGTTATCATCTTATATATTTTATCTTTTTTATTGCTCCAATAATATCCCATTTGTGTTCCATCACTAAATAATAATAAACTTCTTTTAGGCATTATTTTGTTGCCATTTTCTTTCGTTGCTTGTAAGTACTCTAATAATCTTTCTTCTTCACTTAATTGCTTTTTATTATATTCTTTAATTAGTACTTCACATTGGTCTTTATATTGCATAATAAATTGGTTTCCATATTCTGTTATCATTTTGTATATTTTGTCTTTATTCAACTTCCAATAACTACTTATTTGTGTTCCATCGCTAAATAATAATGAACTGCTTCGAGGCGTTATTTTGTTGTCATTTACTTTCATTGCCTGTAAGTATTCAAATAATTTTTCTTCTTCTGTAATCTTTGTATCTTGCTTTTCTTGATAATTATTATATTCTTTAATTAGCACTTCACATTGTTCTTTATATTGTATAACAAATGAATTACATTCTTCAGTTATCATTTTATATATTTTATCTTTATTTTGTGGCCAATAATTTCTCATTTGTGTTCCATCACTAAACAATAATGAACTTCTTTTAGGCATTATTTTGTTGCCATTTTCTTTCGTTGCTTTTAAGTATTCAAATAATTTTTCTTCTTCACTTAATTGCTTTTTATTATATTCTTTAATTAGTACTTCACATTGGTCTTTATATTTTATAATAAATTGATTACTTTTTTCTGCTATCATTTTATATATTTTATCTTTTTTATCTTTCCAATAATTTGCCATTTTTGTTCCGTCGCTAAACAATAGCGGACTATTATAAGTTATTATTTTATTGCCATTATTTTTCATCGCTTGTAAGTACTCTAATAATTTTTCTTCTTCAATTAATTGCTTTTTATTATATTCTTTAATTAGTACTTCACATTGGGCTTTATATTTTAAAATAAATGGATTATTTTCTTCTATTATCATTTTATATATTTTATCTTTTTTTTCTTTCCAATAATTTGCCATTTTTGTTCCGTCACTAAACAATAACGGACTATTATAAGTTATTATTTTATTGCCATTATTTTTCATTGCTTGTAAGTACTCTAATAATTTTTCTTCTTCAGTTATCTTTACCTCTGGATTTTCTTGATAACTATTATATTCTTTAATTAGTACTTCACATTGGTCTTTATATTGTACAATAAATTGATTACCTTCTTTTGTTATCATTCTATATATTTTATCTTTATTTTTATTCCAATATCCGCTCATTTTTTTTCCGTCACTAAACAATGCTGGACTCCTTTGAGGTATTATTTTGTTGTCATTTGCTTTCATTGCCTGTAAGTATTCAAATAATTTTTCTTCTTCTGTAATCTTTGCCTCTTGCTTTTCTTGATAATTATTATATTCTTTAATTATTACTTCACATTGGTCTTTGTATTGTATAACAAAAGGGTTACCTTCTTCTGTTATCATTCTATATATTTTGTCTTTATTATTAGAATTACTCCAATAATATCCCTTTTGTGTTCCATCACTAAACAATAATGAACTTCTTTTAGGAATTATTTTGTTGCCATTATCTTGCATTGCTTTTAAGTATTCAAATAATTTTTCTTCTTCACTTAATTGCTTTTTATTATATTCTTTAATTAGTACTTCGCATTGGTCTTTATATTTTATAATAAATTGATTACCTTTTTCTGTTATCATTTTATATATTTTATCTTTATTATTATGAGCACTCCAATAATATCCCATTTTTGTTCCATTACTGAACAATAACGGACTACTCCAAGGTATTATTTTATTGCCATTATCCTTCATTGCTTGTAAGTACTCTAATAATTTTTCTTCATCAGTTAATTTAGGAGTTAATTCTTCTACTCTGTTATATAAAT
>CAKOZD010000006.1 GCA_934131175.1 uncultured Bacilli bacterium
TGGGATGAATTCCAATTTATATCAAACTATTAAAATTTCAAATTTTTTCATTGACTTTTAATAGTTAGACTCCTAATTCTTTTAATTAAAATTTTATATTGTTAATATCGTCTAGTAAATCATCAACACAATTATATCTACTTTTTATAGAATTAATATTTGGACATTTTTTTATTATATTTTTAATATCAACATTATCTTCATTATCTAAATTAACTTTAGTTCTTCCTCTAAAAATATAGTAAAGAATATAGCCAACCGAATACATCTCATTTTGAATAGAATACTTGTTAAAATTTTCTAATAAAGGATCAATAATAGTACCCTATTATTATTTGTTTTAGTGCAAGTAATAGAATCATTTAAATCTTTTTCTAAACCAAAATCAGCAATTTTAATAACTACAGTGCCATTATTCTTTTTTACAAGTACATTATTAAAACTCAAATCTCTATGTAAAATATTGTTTTTATGTAAAAAATTAATACCATTTAAAAATTGTTTAGCCATAGATATTCTTTGTTCCATTTTTAATTTATTATTATTTGCCCTTATATAGTAAAATAAAGCAGAATCACAATACTCCATAGTATAGATATAGTTAGTTTTATCGATTGAATATGCTTTAACAAGATTTTCATGTGTATATTTTTTCATAATATTAAATTCTTTTATAAATCTCTTTTTTCTTTAGAAGCTGTATCATCTACATATAAATGTTTTTCTGCATAAGTAAACTTTCTATTCCTATCAATAACTCTATTAACATATCCATAAGAACCTTTTCCACGTAATTTTACATTTAATTTATTAGTCATGTTCTCACCACTCTTACAAATATTATCTCTCTCATAATACTATAATTATAATAAGGTTAAAATACAATAGTAAAATAAATTTAAATTTAAAAAGCATCTAAAAAGTGTGAATTTTTCACACTTTAATAAAAATTAATTAAGTTTATTTGTATATACAATTTTATCTACTTTTTTAGTCATTATCTCTTCACTTATCTTTTCTTTAGAAACAGTCTTGTTCTTTTCATTTTTAGTTACTTTATAAGTAACTTCTTTCTTACTATTCTTACCTTTTCTATAGACTTTACCATTTTTAAATAAACTAAATTTATATTTAGTTTTATATTTAATTTTTTTAGTTACTTTCTTTGTAGTTGAATATAAACACGTTCCATCACTTGTATTAGCTTTCTTAGAATAATTATCTGCTTTTTTGTCCATACATCCTAATACTTTAGCAACGCAACTTCCATCATCAGTATTGGCACTACTATTATAGTTTACAGCATTTCTATTAGTACATCCATATGCATATGATCTTGTATAAGAATAATTATTTGAGCTACCACCTGCTGCACATCCACCATGATGTGAGTAACACCCTCTATGGCAATCACTACATGAAGGACTTCTAGTACCATCATTACACATTATATTGCAAAAACATCAGTATAACTAAATAAAATTATAAAACATAATAATAATAATATCCATTACTAAAAATTATAAATAAGACAAAAAAATCATCAAATTATTTGATGATTTTCATTCTCACATTAAAAGAATATTTTTTAATTTTATTTTAATATAAATTTATTTTTATAGATATAGTTATTTTTCATATTCTAATACTAGTTATTTTAAAAAAAGTATCACTTAAAATTTTATAAATTTCATCATTTTTTATTTTAAGTAAAATCAAACTGCCAACACAATATATACAACCACCTAATAAAATCTGTAAAATAAGAGTTGTAACACTTATTCCCATATAATTTCCAAGCATTTGTACAAAAATCATCATTAATAAACCTAATAAAATAAAACTAAAATATTCAAATATTACTTTAAAAACATTAATTTTTTTTCTTATTGCCATTATCTGAATAAACATCAAAGTAAATTCTGCAGCTATCGTACCTATAGAAGCGCCAACTGCTTGGTATTTTGGAATAAAAATAATATTTAGTATTAAATTAATTAGTGCACCACAAATTGTTGATGATATATACACCTTATCATAATGATTTGGAATTAAGTATTGTGTTCTTACAACATTAGCCCATGAAACAAAAAACACAGTAATAGAAAGCATTGTAATTATTGGCGAACAAGCAGAAAACTCTTTTCCAAAAAATATTGGAGTGAAAACTTTGCTAACTCCCATCAATCCAAAAGCAATAGCAGAAGCCAATAATGTCACTAATTTCAATGATAAATTTATGTATTTTTTGGACGTTTTTGTATCACCACTGGCAATTAAATTAGACATTCTAGGTAACATAACAGTTCCAAGAGCAGTAATAATTCCCATTGGAATATTTATAATTTTTTCTGCATTATTATAATATCCAACTTGTGTATAATTGCACATATTTCCTAACATAATCTTATCCATAACTTTATAAATACTAAAAGATAAAACAGGAATAAACAAAATCAAAATGGGTCTAATATTCTCTTTAATTATTTTTTTATCTATTTGTATTTTGTTTACTTCTTTTTTTATATATCTCCATAAATATACCTGACTAAATAATGTACCAAATACCATTATAATTGTATACGCGATTAAATCATTGGAGTCTCTTACAAATAAAAAAATACTAACTACAGTTAACAATTTAATTATAATATTTCTAGTTACTGTAATTTTAAATTTTTCAAGACCAAAAAAAAGCCAACTAATATCAAACATACCTGAAAAAATATAAAAAGTTTGGATAATAAAAATAATTTTATTATCTCTTGCAAAGCCAATTAAATAAATAATATATGCTATAATGCTGATAAAGAATGTGATAAATTGAATTGAATAAATACTCCAAAACGTAACACTCATTTTATCTTTATCTTTTCTAGTAGCGGCAATCATACGATTTCCATGATTACTTATACCTAACATAGCAAAAATCAAAAAATAGTAAGCTATAGAATAGGTGTAAGAATATATTCCAACATTTTCAGCACCTAAAACTCTAGCAATATATGGAGCAGTAATTAATGGCAAAATAATAGTTAGAATTTGATATATAATGTTATATATAAAATTTTTTTTCAAAGATTCCATTTTTACACCTTACTACTATGGCATATATTTTCTTCTATATAAGAATCTGCCATACTTCGCAATAATACTAAATTTTTATCATAATCATCATAATTAATATCTGCCATATAATCGTAATTTTCATCATATTTAAAAGGAATTAATCTATCACTTAGTTTTATATTATCCAATAAAGTTTTTACCCTATCATCATCTCCATACATTTCACCATTTTTTATAGTATAAAATTTTTTTCTATAAATGGTAGAAAATATTGTCCCGTGAAAAGATGTAGTAAAAACTAATTTAGCATATTTTATCAATTTTAAATAAACTGCTGGCGATTCATATTTAGGAAGTTGAAAATTATATCTATTTACGCCTTTTAGATAATAACTTTTTGCACTCCAAGCAATAACAGGTAAATTATATTTTTTAGAAACTTGTTTTACAAATTTGCAAATTTCCACATTGAATTGTGGGCAATAAAAAAATATGTAATCTTGTTCAGGAACCTTATAATCTCTGTCTATTATTTTATCGTATTCATCACTATCAAATAATAAAGTTGGGTCAATTAAAACAGGTACATCAATCCCTATCATTTCATTAATCCATTTTTTTCCATTATTTTCTCTTATCGAAATTGCATCAAAATTTTTTAAATAGTCACAATACTTTTTAATATTTTTTGTATAATTAGAAAGTTTTCTTGCACCAAAGCTTGGAGAATAAGCAACTTTTTTTGAATTCTTTGCCCAATTTAAAAAATATGCATCATCAAAGTCTTTAATTGTAATATTCCAAATTTGATCACTTCCCGCAACAACAACATCATAATAATCAACAATTTCATCACTTTTATTATATTCTTTTGATAATTTAAAATTATTTTTTTTGAACTCCTCATATTTATAATTAGAAAAATTCAATTTTTTTAAATGAGGTAATAAAATACTATTTCTTATTATATTCTTTATAGAATTATTTTTTTTGAAAATTTTATACAATTCTTTTTGACCTTCATTTGAAAAATTCACAATTTCACAATCAATACCTTTATTTTCTATATACTTATAAATTGCATACGATTCTAACATAGAACCACAATTATAAGAATTATGAAATGTTATTATACCAACTTTCATTATTTCTCTCCTCCAATATTTTTATAAATTTTCTTTACTAATTCCATACTAGACAAATTTTTACTAGATACCTTTCTTGCAAAAATATCATCACAATTTAAAAGTGTATCATAATCACTCATGTCTAACAGCTTAGGACTCTTTATATTATTAACATCCCAAATAATCTTCCTCAAACAATCATGATAATCATTATTAAATCCTTTTCCAAAAATTTTATTTTTAAACTTACTATTTATAACAACTGTTTGAATAAATAACTCATCAGCACATTTACTATTCTTTACCATATCATTTATATTTTGCTCTTGAGACAGCAAATATACAACAAGTTCATTAGTAATACTGCACCAATTACATCCTTTTTGAATTTTATTAAATCCGATTTTTCTAGTACAATTTGTGATTCTTTGTAAAGTTACAACAAACTTATCTAATTTTACGAAGAAATAATTGACATATTTATTTTTCGATGATTTAAATTTTTTACTAAAAAAGTGATAATACTTGACTCTATTAATAACTTCCGTATTAGTAACGTTACTAGAATCGAAATGAATAAATTCTTTGCCTTTATGTTTCTCAAAAAAATTATAAATATAATCTTGAGATTTTATTATACAGTCAACACCTGAAAGTATATGATAATATTCGTATGAGAACCTCTTATTAGCAGTTTTCATTAACAACATTTCGCAATGAACTTGTGATTCATCACCCCATCTAACATCTTCATGCAAAAAATATATGTTTGATTTTCTTATACATTTTTTTAATTCAGCCTCATGCAATTCATGAGACTTTTTATCAATATTTATATAAATATCATTTCTATAATCATCAATACTTTTCAATAAATATTTCAAAATTTCTTCTTCATTATGAGCAATAATTAAATAAGCATGTTTTCTCCTATTTTTCATCATAATCCCCCTTATTAATTTTCAAATATAACATCGGTAAGGTTATACAAAACAATGTTTGAAACATCTGTTGAATACCAATTTTAAAGAAATCCGTTACTTCAAAAAAACTATAAACCAAAAAAGCAAACATACATGCGTGAAAATAATTTTTCATTGAAATATTAACACTACTTGAATTTATCATTCTCCAAATATTAGAAAGAATTATTAAGAAAAATAGTAATAATATAACTCCTCCTGTAATTAAGTCTGTAAGATACATATTATGAAATCCAACACCATGGCCAACATTATCATCTTGAAGTAAAATTCTACTAATACCCCAACTCCTACCAAATATACAAGTAGGTAAATCAAGATAACTCATTGCTTTATCCCATAAAACTTCTCTACCAGTCATTCCTGAATCACTTCTAATCATATATTTGTCTACAAAATTATGTATATTATAACTAGAAGTATATAATCCATAACCAGATATACCAATAAATATAATTGCAAATATAGTAACTAATTTCACTTTTAAATTTTTCTTTCCCATTATAAAATACCAAAATGCAAAACACAAGAAAGCAACATATGAAGCTCTAGAATACGTAAAAATTAAATTAAATAAGAATAAAAGTAACAACAAAGTCATCTTTCTCTTCGAAATATTATTTATTATAAAATACATACATGCATAAATTCCAGCAACCAAAGTAATTCCAAATTGATTACGATGTCCTAAAAAAGATTGATATAAATTATCCATTCTAAAATTGTTGTTCGAACTTACTTTAAATAAACTGCCATTAAATTGAAAAACCATTGCATATACAGCACTAATAAAAGCTATCAATATAACAAGTCTTAATATTCTATTAAAATCATTTTTTCTAAAATTTCTTATTTTTGGGATACATAAATACATCAAATAAAAACACTCTATAAACTCTATTATTCTATAAAAAAACTTATTTATTGTATTGCTTAAAAAGTATGTATACAACAACCCAAATATTTCTCCAACAAGCATAATAAAAATTAAAAGTATATCCTTTTTTGCAACTATAAATTTAGATTTTTTTATATCAAAAATAATCATGGCAAAAAGTAAACAATACACAATCATTTCTATTATAAAATATGCTTTAGGAAATGTAACATTTAACTCAAGTATTTTTCTTATTACCGTAATAACTAGTAACATTTCATATTTATTAAACTTTTCCATAAAATTACCTTCTCTTTATTATCCTTTTTAATCTTAAAATTCTAATTAATATCCAATAAAAATTAAATTGTATACATATAATTATAAACTTATTTATATTCATTTTTTTATAAGCCTTCATTGATTCACAAAAAAATGCGTTTTCTTTTAAACTTTTTATTACATCATATTTATCATCAGAAATAACAGCATATGCATAATAATTTATAATATGTGGAATGACTTCATCAATAATCCTAGTTTTTAACAATTGATTATGGGAATCTTTATATATCAAATTATCTACATAAATAATATCATTAATCTTACTAAAAATTTTTTCTTTTGTTGCGTTATAATTTATCCCATTTAAATTATATTCATAATTATATAAAACATCTTTCAAACATATAATTTTACAGCAATTTTTATACAAAGAATAATTAAATAAATAATCCTCAGCCATTTTTAAATTTTCATCAAAAAACAAATCTTTCAAACATTCTCTTCGTATTGCTTGTCCCCATAATTGATTAAACTTAAAAGTTCTAAACATCAATTCAAACAACTCGTCTTTATTTTCAGAAGAAAAAACATAATCATTCTTAAATAATAAATATGGTATTTTATTTTCTTTTACAAGATAGTAATTAAACTTTATAACATCATAATTTTGATCTAAATAGTCATTTATGGTAGAAATAGTATTTTTTTCTATATAATCATCCACATCAATAAAAATAATATATTCACCAGTTGCAACTTTTAGGCCATAGTTTCTAGCTAAGCTAACTCCTGATTTCTTTAAATAAAAATACTTAATTTTTTCAGAGGAAAATTCATTTAATATAATTTTTTTTGTATTATCAGTTGAATTATTGTCTATTACCAAGACTTCATAATTATCACAATCTTGTGACAAAATAGAATTCAAACATCTTTTAATATATTTTTCTCCATTTTTTACTGGAATTATAAAACTAATTTTTTTCACTATAAATCCTCGCTTTACAAGTTATTAATAATTTTTTCTAAGTTAATATACCTATTTTTACCAAACGGTTCATATGAAGCCATAATATGATTGTAATTAAAATGTTGTTTTATTTTAATATACTTACTTTTATCAATATTCCAATCCCTAACTGTAAAAAAAATTTTATTTTCATTATCAATTTTAGAAAATGCTTCAACATCATTTTCAGTACAACCATTTTGGTCATTAAATTTATATATTATTTTATTCCAGTTTATTCTTTTACACCTTCTTTTCCATTTTTCTAAAGCTTCGATTTCTGAATGATAATGCAAAAAGAAAATTTCAATATCTTTAATCCTGCCTATTGGATATTTTCCAGCCTTAGAATCATTTTTTTTAATATAATCTTTCCATTTTGAATTTTCTAAACTTATGAATTCTAAATCTGAATTTACATATTGCTTGATGTTTTGAACAAATTTAATATAATCAGATGGCATAAAGTACAAGCCAACTGTTGGACTATTCTTTGGAAGATTATAACTTTCATAAATCATTCCTCCCCAACAATTATTAGAAATGATTGTAAAATCTTTATTTATTATATTTTTATTTCTAAATTTTGATAAACTTATTCTTCTGATTTTCAAAATTTTTAATCTCAATCCCTCATACGTTAACATGTAACACCTCTTCAATAAAGTTTTTATAATATTTTTCTAACATTAATGCATTCTCTTTAATATTAAATTTTTTGAATTTTCTGACATCCATAGTTCTATTTTTTATTTTATTATCAATATTTATATTATCACTTAAAACGTCTACCCAAGCATCTTTTGAATCAATAGGAATTTTTCTTACTAAAGATGTCAGTATTACCTCATCCGTTATTTTATCAGAAATGAAACACCTTAAACCAGAAACTTGAGCTTCAACTAGTGTAACAGGCAATCCTTCATATCTAGATGGAAATGCAAATAAATCCATAGCCATGTAAAATTTTTCTGGTTCATTCGATTCTCCATACAAAATGATATTTTTTTTATATTTAGATTCGCAAATATTTTTTCTTAATTCATTGAACATTGGTCCAGTACCAACAAAAAGAAGTTTTATATTATTATTATTTTCACACATTTTTTCAAAAGTATCTAACAATAGTTGTTGATTTTTTTGATAATTTATTCTACCAATATGTCCTATTAAAATTTCGTTTTCCTTTACATTCAATTCTTTTCTTATACTTTTTCTTATTTTCTCATCAAATAAAAACTTTTCAATATTAATGCCATTATTTATTACATAAAATTTATTTTCGCCAAAAAGCCAATTTCCAGCAGCATCACCACATGCAAAAGCATGCGTATAAAGTTTTTTAAACATAGGATTTAATAATTTATGTAACATCTTATTGTCACACTTAGTATTGTGTGAATGAGCAATTCGAATCTTTATTCCTTTTAAACGAGCTATAAATAAGTCGAATGCCATTATAGAACTATTGCCGTGAACATGAAAAATATCAAAACTATTTTTTTTAATATTATTATATAAATCAAAATAATACTTTATTTTACTAGTTCTTTTGGAATGTAATTTTATTATTGAAATATTTAAATCATTACATTCCTTTATAAATTCATCATTTATAATATCACCAGCAATTATCGTTATTTCAAATTTTTTTTTATCAAGATTTCGACAATAATTCATAATTACAGAGCTAATACCATTCAATTCAAGATTAGCCGCAATCATTGCAATTCTAATTTTTTTCATCATAATCACCCTTTTATTGAATCTCGAATTTTTCTTAATGTATTCTTTATTTTTCTTGATTTTTTATAAAAATCATCGACAGCTTCATAACCATTATTTTTATATAAATTCATTACTTTATCATGTTCTTTTGTTTTTTTACTAGGTGTATTCAATTGAAAATTATGTTTAGCAACTTTATCAAAAGTAGACTCTATTTTATATAATTGAGCACCATATTTTTCTAAGATCATATTGCCTTTTTCAGTATTAGAAATAAAGCAAGAAATACCATTTCTTATATCTATATTACTGTCAGGGTGTTCTTCTTTTGCTCCCCAATAATCTCCAATAGTAATATCGCTATTTCTAGTGCTTGTAGCATAGGGACACGTGTAACAATTATCTCTATAAATTACAGAATCTAAAAATAATTGATAGTATGAATTTTCATAGGATTTCTTAATTATAGTTCCGACAATTCCACTTTTTTTAAATATTATTTTATTATTAAAACCACATCCATGCTCTTTATCCCTAAAATAATAATCAATTACCTTACATTTATTAATTGTTTCAAAATAAGCAATATAATCTTGAAACATTTTCATGCTTGGTACACCATGACAAATAATATCCATTAAAATAAGGTTATCATAATTTTTATGACGAAGAACTGCTTTTAGTCCTTCGATTTGGCATGGTGTACCAGAAAATAACACAATTTTTCCGTCTAGTAAGTCATTTTTTACACAATTATAAATTGTATAGCATTCACTTTGCACATATTTTGATCCTTGAAGTTTAAATAGATTTTTTTCATTATCAACTCTAATATGTTTTGGATACAATTTTCCATTTTCTTTTTCCATGCTACATCCATAAACTATACCACCATCATCTATTATAGCTTTAGCAATTTCAAAAAAAACACCGCCTGACGAAGAGTTCTTTAAATTATCATTATTTTTAGAATATGACATATACACATTTTTATCACTATACACTTTGCTCGGGCTTTTATATGAACATATTTTTCTACATAAACCGCAATTTACACATTTTTTTTCATTAATCTTTGGATACAGAAATCCAAATTCATCTTCAACCATATCTATTGCATTTTTAGGGCAAACAACTTGGCAAGCCCCACAACCACAACAATTATTTTTTTGTTCATATACCTGATATCTCATATTACAAATTCTCCCTCAAATACTTCTCAGTTAATTTTCTCTGTTTTTTTAAAATATTATCTACTTCTATATAATCGATTTTATTACGTGAAATTTTATCAATATCATCTATATTATATATAATTCTAGATGTCAATTTTAATCGTTCTAATAAATCTACCAATTTTTCTTCATTTCCATATAAATTACCAACACTTTTTCTAACTAGAGTTATAAAATTTTTCTTTGTAATAATTGAAAATATACTTCCATGAAAAGTATCTGTAATAATACATTCAGCATTTTTGAAATAAGCTAAAACTTCAAATGGTGAACAATCAATAAATTTATCTGCACAAGACTGAGCACCACCGATTGCATAAACTTTTAGACCTTTATTTTTAGCATATTCCTTTATTTTTTCTGATTCCATTCTTGATATTCTTCCTGAATACGCATAAACTATCATATACTTTTCATTTTCTTTTATATTTGGTATCTCTATATTTTTCATATAATCAAAGATTAAAACAGGATCAAGATTAACATTGACATTTTTCCCTGACAATCTTTTGGCAATATCATAACTGTTTTTGTCTCTTACTGAAATACTATCAAAATTTTTTAAAAGTAAACTTATTTCTTCTTGTTTATCATACTTTTTGATTTTCTCTAAAGTTGTATTTCCAAATGAAGCAGCATAAGAAATTAAACTTTGAGCATTATTATCTTTTCCAAATAGTTCCATAGAATAGCCGACATTTTTATTTGATTGAATACAATTGAAGACTTCATCACTTCCTATAACTAGAGTATCCAATTTAGGATTATAATTAGGACTGTCAGTTAAACCTAACATAGAATAATATTTTTTTCCAAAGTTTTTTTTATGAATAATATATTGAATCTTTTGAATTAATGGAGCATCTTCCCTTAATGCATCTAAACCTTTAAATAATATATTTTTGGCTTTTTCTTCTTTAATCAAAGGTTCATCAACATGATAGTCTACAAATTGAACATCATATCCAAGTCCTTCAATCATTTTTTTTAGAGCATAAGCTTGCAAAAAGGAACCATAATTTTTGATTCTTTGCATTGATAAAATTCCGACTTTTTTCATTATGTCACCTCTATTCTTAAAATAATTTTTCTATTTCTTGTTCTAATTTCTTACAAAAATTCTTATTATTAGAATTATTTTTACTATTTAATTTTTTCACTTTTTTATCATAATTAACTATTGAATCAATTATTTCATCATCACTTTCAGCAACAATAATATTCTTCATTCTCTTTTCTACTTCTTTAGAAAAGTCAACCTGATGATTATTAACATGTTCATTAAACTCTTTTTTTCTTGGAACAACAACAGGAATTTTCCCATATTTTAATGGATCAAGAAAACTTGCTGGACCTCCATGTGTCACTACAATTCTTGCCATTTCAATATTTTTTTGCATTTCATCATAAGGAATAAGTTTTTTTGCTTCATAATTTTTAGGCACATAATCAGTAAAGCCTTTTTGACAAATTACTTCTTCTTTAATTTTTCCATCATCAATCATTTTATCGATACATTTTAATAATCTATCAAATGGTTGTTCATGTGTTCCTACCGTAACAAATATCATAAATATACCTCCTAAAAAATACTTCCTAAATTAATAGATTTCTTATATACATCCTTCATTTCGTCCCATTGAACAATAAATTTATCTGTTACAGGATAAACTAATTTTCCAGTTAATGTTGATTTATCAATTCTATCAAACACTTCTATATAAACTGTCTTTGCACCTCTTAATTTTCCTAGCCAAAAAAATGGTACTGCAACAGCTGCTCCTGAAGATATGATTAAATCTGGTTTTTCCTTATGTAACACTTTTATCGCTAAAAAAGTATTTTTTATTAAATTCTTTAAATTTCTATTTGTTGGATAATAGCAATGATAAACCTTTTCATCTTTTAAAATACTATTTGCATCCATTTTATCAAATGTTACCCAAAATCTTTTTTTATCTTTCCAGAAAGGTTTAAGCATATACAAATGAGTTAGATGTCCTCCAGAAGAACCAACTAAGCATACTTTCATATCACTTATATTTTTTTTCTTTTTCATAAATTTTCACTACTCCACTTCTAATCTTTTCTTTCTAAAATACTTCTCACGTTTTTTTACGTTCATAATTATATCATAAAGATGTTAATTTTAACACTACTATTTAAAAAAATAGATAATATTTCATATCTATATTGCAGAGCCTTTCTTAAATAAAACTCCTAATGTCTTAAAAAATATTGCTACATCAAATTTTAAACTATAATTATTTGAATAATATTGTTCCATTTTTAATCTATCTAAAAATGTTCCTCTACTTCTTAATGATGCTTGCCAAAAACCTGTTAACCCTGGTTTTGTTTTAACTATTTCATCATAGTATTCTCCCATATCTTTTTTCTCTCTTGGTAAGTATGGTCTATTTCCAATAAAAGACATGTCACCCATAAAGATATTAATTAATTGAGGTAATTCATCAATACTAGTTCTTCTAATAAATCTACCAACTTTAGTTATTCTTGGATCATCATGGAACTTTTTCATTTTTCTATATTCTTTAGCAAGTTCTTTATCAGTTCTAAGTATTTCTTGTAATACTTCATCTGCATTAGGAACCATACTTCTAAATTTATAAAATTTAAAGTATTTTCCATTCTTACCAATTCTATCTTGAGAATAAATTATACTTTTAAAATCCCCTGTTAATATAAAAGCAATCTTTAATATAATTGCAATTGGTATTAAAAATAAACAACCTATAAAAGAACAAATAATATCAAATAATCTCTTAGTTATATGATACATTATTCTTTTATCATTAACACCTGTGTTTTCTGCACAATCATTAAGAACAGCACTTGCTGTACTATCTAACATCTTAATCACTACTACTCACTCCAAATACTATTTTTTTAATTCTAATAAATAAACGTCTACTTTCAAAAAATAAGAAGAAGTTTTACATCTCCTTACATAACTGCATACAATTTTATAACATTTATAATTTTTTAGCAATAAATTTTCCTACATTTTTTAACTTTTTGTTATAAAATTTATTTATATATAAAAATTTAATTCAAACAAAAAAATAGCACACCAAGTGCTATCTCCTAAATATATATCGACGAAACGATAAGTCAAAGAAAAACAAGAAGTATATCTTGTCTTTCTGTACACAAATTGTACAACATACAAAATCTTTTTACCACGCACCATAATTATAGCACAACATTACTTATTTAGTAAATTATTTTTTTAAATTTATTAATTAATTTAATCATCACTTGGATTATAAATACTTCTATCAATTTTTCTAAGAGATGAATAACTTAAATAATTAAAGTTACACATATCATCATAAACAATAAGTTCCTTACCCTTAAAATTATTTATCCATTTATAACTTACTCCAAGTACATAAGAATAAGCAAGAATATTATAAAAATAATTATTATCTTCTGCTAATCTTTTATCTATTTCATCATTATCTCCTGTTTTAATAAATTTTCTAAGACTCTTAATTTTATTTCTAATACATTCTCCATAATTACTTAAACTCTTCATAAATAAAGTAAATACTAAACTGATAAATATAGATAAATATGACACAATATAAATAATATTTGCACTATCCATAACATTAATAGAAATAATAAAAATAAATGTACTAATCATAAATAACAAACTACAAAGTACTCTATATCTATAAGTTCCTAAATCATATATTTTATCATCTAAACAATTACTAACATTATCTTCTACTTCATTAAAAACTCTACAAAACTTATGTTCTTTTTCAAGAATAACACTATCATTATTTTCAAATAACTTTTTATATACAATTAATTCATTAGAAGTCATTTTACTCATATTTTTACTATCTTCTTCTTTTATTTTATTTCTAATATTATCTAACTCATCATTAGAGTAATCATTAATAGTATCACTAACTATTTCTATAACTCCTTGTTCTAATAAAGACTTACTCTTATCAAAAAACTCAGCAAAGTCTTTTTCTATTGTAACTAAATCATTATCTTTAAAATACTTAAGATATAAATTATAAGTACTAAGACTAATATTAAATAAATCTATCTTTAATTCTTTAACTTTCTTAACTACTATTTTTCTATTTATATATTTATCTAAATCAGTTATATTTTTACTAATAACAATAATATCTTTATTATTATCTATTCTAATAAATTTCTTACAAGCAAGTTCGATTATTAAAGAAACTGTCAAATTTTTATTATTCATCTTCTTATATATATAACCAATTTCTGCAGCATCAAATTCATCTAAAAAATCATATTCTACTTTTTCAATCTTTTTATTATATCTCTTTTTATGTAATAGAAAAATTATAATAATAGAAACCATTAGTATTATAGAACAACTACATAACATTATTGTTTTATAACTAATTGTATTACTAATAATATCTTTATAATTAGAATATCTCATTATAGAGTCTATTCCCATAAATAAACATCCTATCATTATGTAAGTTATAGATTTCTCATGTAAACTATTATATTTACTATTAGAATGTGGTCTTGTAATAGATATTGAAAGTAAACTTATAAAAGTCAGAATATAAAAAATTGCAAATACTAAACTTATAATCTTAAAAAAACTATTCATAAAAACACCTACTTAATATATCTTACATATTAATTATAGCACACAAAAAAAGTAGATAAAATCCACTTTAAATTATTTATTTCTTCTTCTGTTAGATTTGTATATTTTTTTATAAGATTAATATCTGTATTGTCTTTTAGTATATTCTTTTGTATTTCATTTTTAATAAAATAATTATATTTCTTATAATCAACAAGCTCTACTTTATTATCAAATATTATTTTAAATTTACTATATTTTTTTTATTTCTTCAAAATAACTTATTATTTTAACTGCAATATTATCATTACTTTACTTTTATAATTATTTTTCTCATAGTCTTCCTTCTATAAATTTTCAAAGAACACTTCATTTTTTTATTATTCTTTTTTTATTAAACATAGCAACTTAAAAAATTGTGTAGTTTATCAAAAACAATAAGTATAATCTTAAAGAAATAAATTATAGTTAAAATCAAAATAAAAAGAATCACACTGATATGCAGAATGTAATTCTTTTATGCTATAATTAGTCAAAGAGGAAAAAGAAAAAGTGAAAAAAGGTGATTTGTTTGAAATTTAACTTTAATATATTAAGTCCAATTGAATTTGAAGAATTATGTAAAGATATAATCTCTGATAAACTAAAGATGGAATTTAAAACTTTTAAAATTGGTAAAGATGGAGGCATAGATCTAAGAAATAAAGAAAATGGAATTGTATGTCAATGTAAGCATATAAAAAAATATTCTGATCTAAAAAGTTCGTTAGAAAAAGAAAAAAATAAAATTAAATTAATTAAAGAATTAAAAAAATATTATTTAATGGTTTCCACTGAATTAACACCAAAAAATGAAGATGAAATATTAGAATTAATGAAAGATTATTTAAAAAGTAGTGAACAACTAATAAGTATAAAAGAATTGGAATCAATCTTAGATAATGAAGAAAAATTAGAAATACTAAAGAGAAATTCAAAATTATGGCTCACTTCTTATAGAGTTTTAGAAATATTTCAAAACAAATTTATGGATTTTCAAGTAGCATCCATATATAATGAAATAAAAAGTGAAATTAACTATTTTGTAGAAACAAAAATATTTAAAGAATGTTTAGAAAAAATAAAAAAAGAAAAAATACTAATTATCACAGGCTCACCAGGTGTAGGTAAAACAATTAACTCCAACATGGTGGTAGCTAGAATGTTGACAGATAATCAAAATTTAAAAGTTAAAACAATTACCGGTTCAAATTATGAAGAACTGATAAAATCCCTTAATAAAGATGAAGAAGAATTAATTATATTAGATGATTTTTTAGGTCAAAGTTATTTAGAAAAAACAACATCTGATATTGACAATATTATATCAATAATAAATTACGTTTTAAAAAATAGCAAAAAATTTTTATTGCTTAATTCTAGATTATATGTTATTTCACAAACAAAAAATGAAAATGAAAAAATATCTAGAATTTTAGATTCATTAGAAACAAATAAATATATAATTAATATGGATGAAATCAGCCTATTAGAAAGAACAAAAATATTGTACAACCTTCACTATTTTAACAATGTTCCTTATAGTTATTTTGAAGAATTAAGAAAAAAGGATTTATTATATTATAGATTTGAAAATATAATAAATCATAGAAACTATAGCACTAGAATTATAGAATATTGTGTTCTAAATTATCAACGAAATATGATTAAAAAAGAAAAATATTATGATTATATAATTGATAATCTTACAAATCCATCAAAAGTATGGAAAGTTCAATTTGGAAAGTTATCAAAAGAAGAAATATCTTATTTACATACAATGTATTCAATTTCAAGTAGTAATGTATCAAATAATATTTTACGAGAATGCTATGATAATGTTACAAAAAATAGAAATTATGACACAGAAAAGAATAGTTTTATTACAATTTCCGAAAAAATGACAAACAGTATCATAAAACAAGAGCTAAATGACAAAGATATTATTTTAAATGTTATAAATCCATCTGTAAACGATTATATGTTAAACGATTTAAAAAGAAATCCTGTTGAGTTAGAAAAAATGATTAAAGAGTCAATCTACTTAGAACAAATAAAAAATATTGTAAAGTTAAACAATAATATGATAAATAAAATTGATAAACCATTGCTAGAGTATAAGTCACTCAGTGACGATAAAAATATTTCTATAATAAATTTTATAGTAGAATATACTTATTGTGCAGAAAATTTGAAAAATTACGTAAAAAAAATATATAGTGCAAAAAAAATAATTGATACAAGATTACTAGAGTTATTATCATCAAAAAAATTGATAAACTATTATAATTTAGAAGAATATTTATTTGATTACAATTTTTTAGAAAAACTTTTTCAAAAAACAACAAATTATTATGTAAATAAATTCATAAGTGTTGTTAACGAATATATAGAAGAATTTAATGAAGAAAACATTAAAGAAATAAGTGACAACTATAATCATCATTTTTATGATATTATAGAAGAAAAAATCTGTGAAGCAATTGATTCAGATATATCGTATGAAGTAGATAATAGCATAGAAGAACACCTAAATATGTTGGAATTAAAAGTTATTGATGAAGAATATGTTATATCTAATATTGAACAAACCTGTGAAAGTATAGCAGAAGAACTAATTCCAATTATTGAGGAAAAAATTGATAAAGAAATAAGAGAATATTGCTATAATAATATAAATTTTTCTAATATAATAATTGATAAATTTTATTTTATAGATTATGACTATATTGCAGAAAAATTAGAAGAATTGAAAATTGATGAAATGTTGAATAAAAAAGATGATAATGATGAAGATACAAAAATTACAATTTATGATGTTTTCTTTCAAGAATATAATAATCAAAAATAGCTTAATTCAAAATTTATATTTTGTAGATTTCTATTAGAAACTTTATAAATATGCAAGTGTTTTTCTTTAACACCTATAAAGACTTTTGTTCTTGATTTGCTTAAAGTACTAAAATAGTTTATAATTTGCAGACTCTATCGCTTATTTCAAGTAAACAGTTCTATTTTATCTAATGCAAATTATTATAACGACTTATCTTCTTTTAGTGCTCATCTATATATCTAACAATTACTACTGCATTCTTACAAACTGTATAAACATAATAACCACTATATCAAAATGACTTTTTTCTATATTTATACTTCATATCTCCCTACTTTTGATATATCATAACACTACTCTTTTCCTTTCAAATATCCCATAAATGAAGATACACTTAACTTTGGCGATATTTCTAAAAACATATGAACATGATCTGGGCATACATCTGCTGTAATTATATTTACATCTTTCCATTTACATAATTCTCTTAATATTTTTCCTATTTCCAATCTTTTTTCTTCATAAAAAACTTTTCTTCTATATTTTGGAACAAATGCTATATTATACTTACAATTCCACTTAGTATGTGATAAACTATTTATGTCCTGCATAGGACGCATCTCCTTTGTTTTTTGTAAGCGGCAAACTGCAATTTAATTATAACAAAGGAGAATTTCATTATTAAAAATTCAACGCTAAAGTATAAAAGAACCACCGGAATATCCGGTGGTTTTCGTTTTTTCAAAAAAGTATTGAACTTTGTCAACACTCTAAAAATAAGTAAAATCTACTTTAAATTAATTATTTCTTCTTCTGTTAGATTTGTATATTTTTTTATAAGATTAATATCTACATTATCCTTTAACATATTCTTTGCTATTTCATTTTTAGATTGTTCTGATCCTTCTTTTAATCCTTTTCTAATTCCTTCATCTCTTATAGAATTTTCTATCATCATATTATCTTTTTCTGCTGATATGAAATTCAAAAAATCTGCATCTTCATTTACTTTTACTAATTCTTCCATATACTTTTTCACAACTCCATTTCCCTTTGATATATTTTCTAAATCAGTTACTCCTAAATCAAGCATTATATATTCAATATATTCATTTATTTCTTTTTCATCCTTATTATACCAAAACTCCATATATTTATCCATGTTTAATTCAATAATTAAAAAATTACTTACATACTTATTTCCATCTTCATCTTGAATATAATATTTACTAAATAATTTATCTTTCTTTAAACCATAACTAAAATTAATCTGAATAATATTAATATTTGGATCATACTTATCACCTCTTGCTGTATAACTTGTATAAGTATTACAAATATAAGATGTATTTCTAACAGGAATATAATCACTATAATACGAATTAATCTCTACTTGTATCTTTCCAATATTAGTATCTAAAAATAAATCAAAATGTTTTCTTTTAACATGAATATTTAAGACATTTCTCTCTAAATTTAAATATTTAATATTCTCAATTTTTAAGTTTAAAATCTTTTCAAGTAAACAGGTTAGTAAATCCTTATTTTCTTCTTTCATAAATACTTCTTTAAATGCCGCATCATATCGACAAGTATAAAATTGTTTTTCCATGTAATCCCTCCTATCTTATTATTCAAAAAAATTTTAAACACAAAGAAAAAAATAGTAAGAAAATTCTTACTATTTATAAATTAATTTTTTTATATCTTCTCTATAACTTTCTAATGTCTCTTCTGCTTCATTAATTAAATCTTTTGGTTCTTCTTTTTTAGAAAATTCAATATCTCTTTCAAACATGCTTTTATCAAATTCTACACTTCCACTAGAATCCAAAAATGTTTGATTTAAAAAATTAATATTATTAATATAAGCCCCTGCTTGAACTAGCATATTAAAGCACTCACTTTGATTATGCATCTTAGCACTCATTAAAGCACTATCTCCATCTAAACATCTTTTATTTATGTCTGCTCCAAAGAGTATTAATATTTCAAGTATTTCTTTATTTCCATGTCTTGCACTAGCCATAACCGCAGTAGTTAAATAATCATTCACTTGATCAACATTAGCCCCTGCTTTAATTAAAGTAATAAATGTTTTTAAATAATTCTTTCTAGCACAAATAAGCAATGCATAATCACCTTTTTTAGAATTCTTATATTCTATATCTGCTCCATTATAAATAAGTTCTAAAACACGATTAAAATCATCATTAAAACCCTTTTTAGAAATAATACTTAAAAGTTCACTTCCAAGACTTTCTTTCTCACTATCACTTACACTCTTAATTTTACTTCTAAATTCTTTAATACTCTCATCATCTAATCCATATTTTTTTAAAATACTAATTCTATCATCAATTAAACTACTTAAACTATTATTATTCATTTACTTTCACTTTAACCTTTTCTTTTTTAATATCAGAAGATAAATTAATAGCCTCATCTACAGAAGAATAATCACTATCACTAACTTTATCTAAATAAGAAACATCAGAAATATTTTTAGAAACATCTAAATTATAAACATTAAAATTATTATCATCATCAGTTTTTCCATAAACTAAACAATTAATATTAAATGAACCAAAACTAAGTCCTAGAGCATCATCACTAACTTGTTTAGCACTCTTTTCTTGACTCTTATAAACAGCTATCATGAAATTAATAAAACACTTAATGTCACCCAAAAATGCACTTGGAACTATTGGATAATTACACATAAGTCTATATTTAAAATTACCATCACTATCTACATCATTAGCAACAATTAATTTTAATCCGTTTCTTTCTTTTAAAAGAATACCATTTTCATATACTTTAATACCCACTCTAGAAGCATTCTTAACTAAATTATCAATTAAATCATAACGAGCTAAATCTGGCATGCTTATACTACCAATATCAACCCATTCATTATCAGAACTTTTAAAAATATCATAACCTCTTTTTACATAAGCACCTTCATCAAAAAAATTACTAATAAATTTAGGTTCTTCAAAATGAGAAACAAGTCTTCCATTTTCAAGTTCTATTCTCTTTTCTTCTTCTAACTTACTAAATCTTTCTTTATATTCATGAGTTACCTTATCTAATTCATCCATCTTAGCATTTAACTTATCAAAAGTATCTTTATATATATTTCTAGCAATTAAACTATTAATACTTTCTTCATTTTTATCTTCATCACTCTTACTACTTTTCATACTATTAATAAGATTATATAACTCTTTATTATTATTTTTTACTTCACTTTCAAAAGTCTTAATATCATCTAAAGATTTAAACATATTTTTAACAATAGAATTATAAATAACATGTTTAGGAGCATTTGCTCTTTTTAATAACCTATCAGCATCTTCTAGTGCAATTAACATCTCCGAACAAGCTGGAAGTCTTTTATATATTTCACGATTGTTATAAGCCTCTGCATACATTAAAGTAACTAAGTTAAGTAATCCGTCATTTACTTTATTTTCTTTTTCTTCAATCAACAATCTATTTGCAAGTTTAAAAAACAATTCTGGCGTCATATAGTCTAGTCTTATTATTCTAAGTCTTCTAGATAATGGACCAGATACTTCTTCTCTCATATCATTTTTACAAAATATTACTTGTAAATGTGACTTAAATTCATCTTTTACTTCTAAATCTCCATGTTGTGTAGAATTAATTTTTCCATCTTGTAGTAATTGTAAGAAAAAGGCATCGGTTTCTTCTCTTGCTTTATCATATTCATCTATAAATAGAATAACTCTATGTCCTTCATTTGCTTTTTTTATTGCTTCTACTAACTTACCTGGTATATTTACTTTACGACCGTCTCTTGTAATTGCTGCACTTACATTTATATCTTCAAATAATTCTGATTTACCAGTAGTTACATCACATTGATAACTTATCATTACAGTTTTATCATCAACCATTTTTTTACATATCTCAGTATAAGTTTTTGCAAAAGCAGTCTTTCCTGCACCTGGAGGGCCCTCTAAACATATTGCATAAATATCTTGACCTGTTTGTTTCTCTTCTTCATCTATCATGTATAAAGCATTATAAGTATCATACAATAACTCTTCATTTGCATAATAACCAATCTCTTCGATTTTATCTTTCATATTATTATAATCAATCATACTTTTCCCCTACTTTCTTCTTTGCAATGTTTTATCATGAGAAACAAAACAAAGAGTTTCAAATCTATTTTCATTAACTTTAATCAAACCATTTATTATATCTTCTGCACTATTTGTTTGATAAATAAATCCCCTAAATCTACCCAAATCATATTTAGTAAAACAATTTTCAAAACAAAACCAATAAACTTTAGCTTTTTGTGATAAACCAATAACTTCACTCAAAGGATCAAAATCAGAAAATACAACACACTTTTCACATTCCTTAGATAATAAATAATCATCAATATCTCTATTTATAAATTTATAAGTAACTTTAGAATTTCTAATAAACCTATCACTATTACCATAACTATATCCACTATATCCTGTACTTTCCAATACACTAACAAGTTCATCTATTGTAATATTTTTATCAATCTTATCTATCTGTACATTAACTCTTTCATTAAAACCAATTAAAACTTTAACATTCTTTTTAAGAAGTTCAATTGCTATTACTGCTAACATATTAGTATATTCACTCATACTACCAGACATATCAAAATAAAATGATAATGGTACATTCTCACTTGATCCATTCGCATACTGATATCCATACTTATCTTCTAATACTTTATTAAGTTGTTCAGTCTCTAAATGTACAATCATATCTTTAACTTCCCATTTATGAAAACCATGAGTTTTAGAAAAAGAATTACTTCTAATATTTAAATCAGTATCTCTCTTACAAAATCTTTGATTCAAAAACTTACTAATTAAAGTTCTAACTAAACTATCTGGTATACTAGAATACTTACTAGTATCAATACTATATCCATCTCCTCTATCCCTATCTTTAAAAGATGGAAGAGAAGATAATTCTTCTAAGAATTTATTACTTTGATCACTAAGTCTATAATCATCCTTTTCAGATGACTCTTCAGATATATCTTCATCTGGTTTCAAAGATTCTCTTTCTAAGTTTAATTTCTTTTTAGAATACTCATCTAATTTATCTCTTAATTCTTGTAATTTTTCTTTTCTTTCATCTATTGATTCACTATTTTCCTGACTATCATTTGTATTGCCAGAACTATCGCTTTTCTCATCTAAAGTACTATCTTCATTTGAAGAATCATCACTTTCAGAAGTTGAACCACTACTATCATTGCTCTCGCTAGAACTAGTTCCTAACTCATCACTATTATCGAATGAATCATTTTCTTGGCCATCATCTGCATTGCCAGAATTATCACTTTGTTCACCTTGTTCATCTAAAGTAGTCTCATCACTTGAAGAATCATCACTACCAGACGTCGAATCAGAACAACTACTATCATTACTCTCACTAGTCCCATTAGAACTAGTTCCTAACTCATTATCATTATCGGATGAATCATTTTCTTGACTATCATCTACATTACCAGAATTATCACTTTGTTCGCCTTTTTCATCTAAAGTATTTTCTTCACTTGAAGAATCTTCACTACTAGAAGTTGAATCAGAACTACTGTCATCATTACTTTGACTAGCATCATTAGAACTAGTTTCTAACTCATCACTATTATCGGATGAATCATTTTCTTGGCTATCATCTGTATTACCAGAATTACCACTTTGTTTGCCTTGTTCATCTAAAGTATTTTCTTCACTTAAAGAATCATCACTACTAGAAGTTGAATCAGAACTACTACTATCACTAGTCTCATTAGAACTAGTTCCTAACTCATCACTATCATCAGATGCATCACTTTCTTGACTATCATCTATACTACCAGAATTATCGCTTTGTTCACCTTGTTCGTCTAAATTACTATCTTCACTTGAAAAATCATCACTACTAGAAGTTGAACTAGAACTACTATCATTACTCTCAATAGTCTCATCCAAGTCTTTTTCTAACTCATCACCGTTATCAAATAATGAATCATCTTCATCACTTTCTTGAATAGTATTTTCTTCATTACTATTTAAATTATCATCAGTATTTTCTAAACTATCATCATCACTAAAACTATCTTGATCAGTATCTATATTGTTTACTAAATCTGTATTATTGGAATCCAAATTATCTAAATCTTCTTTTTCTTCTCCAGTTGTTTCTTTTTCTACTATTTCTTCTAAATTGCCTTTTTCAAATCTCCAAAATCTCATTTTTCTTTACTACACTATCTCTTTTTTTGAAAAACATGATTATTATCATTAGAACTAATTGAAAAATCGCCTTCTGCTTTTCTAATTAATTTACCATTCAAATCAAATAACCATGAAACTTTCTTTTTATCTTCAAAAATTTGTAATTTATTATCTTCAACTCCAATAGAAATTACTTTATTAGAAGTTGGATATACTGACTCTTTTTGCTTTCCACCTTTAGAAGATATTACAACAAAACCATAATGTTCTCCTCCAACCATAACACCAGGCATCAAAGAACAACTACTATAGCCTTCACTATTTTCAAAAAGAATATCAAAATAATTATCTAATCTTATACACATTGGATTTAATATTTTAGAATTATCATCCATAAGAACGCCTCCAATTAATTATTTATAATAGCATAACCAAGAAAAGATTAAAAGAAAAATTTTCTAACCGTTAAAACTATAAATTCATTGCTTATTATATAAATAATGTTATAATAACTAACTATTAGAAAGGGACCAGTTATGATTAGTACAAATAAACAAAATAACAAAATTAAAGATTACCGTTTTTTTGAAAATCAAGACATAGAAAGAGTAGTAATTAAAGAAGGCATAAAAATTATCGGAGAAAGATCATTCTATAAATGTAAAAACTTAAAAAAAATAATTTTGCCAGATAGTCTAGAAAAAATAGAAGCAAGTGCCTTTTCTGGTTGTGAAAACCTAGAAGAAATAGTTCTTCCAAGGAACTTAAAGCACATTGACTATAGAGCATTTGCAGATTGTAAAAGACTAAAAAGAATTGTTATTCCAGACAGTGTAGAATCAATTGATTGGGGAGCATTCTCCGGATGTGAAAATCTAGAAGAAGTCATTCTTCATAAAAATTTAAAAAAAATTAGTAAACAATTATTCTTAAATTGTAAAAAATTAAAACATGTAGAACTGCCTAAAGGCTTAACAGAATTACCCGATGAATGTTTTAAAGGATGCCATAGTCTTGATTTAAAACTTAGTCCCGATATCGAAACACTTGGAAAAAGCACTTTTGAAGACTGCTACAAATTATCAACTTTTCCAAAATACGTAACTAAATATGGTATTAATACATTTAAAAATTGCCGTAGTCTTACATCAGCAATTATAAATAAAGATATAACAAAAAGAAAATATATTCATGAATTACCTGATGGCCTATTCGATGGTTGTATTAATTTAAGCTCAATAGAATATGAAAATACAAATAAAATTAGTATTGGAAAAAGATGTTTTAGAAATTGTAAAAGTCTAAAAGAAATTCCAAACTTTATTAATAATTACAATGAAAGAGCCTTTGAGAATTGTAACTCTCTAACACATATTAATTTAATTTCTAAAAAAATCCCATTCGCTTGTTTTAGAAATTGTAAAAATATAAAGGAAGTTACTAATCAAGATATAATTGAAGAAATTGAATCATTCGCTTTTTCAGGATGTGAAAGTATAGAAGAATTTTCTCTTACAAATGTTTTAAATGTTCCAAGTGAAGTATTTAGTAATTGTAAAAAATTAAAAAAAGTAAAATTAAATAAAAATACAAAAAGGATTGAAACAAAAGCCTTTGAAAATTGTTATGAATTAAATGACATAGACTTACCTGATACAGTTGAAGTTATCAAAAAGTTTGCATTTGCAAATTGCATAAATCTTGAAAGATTTAGAATACCAAAAATGTTAACTACTCTAGATAGTAGTGCTTTCGCATTCAACACTTCTCTAAAAAAAATTGAAAATAATCCTGAAAATAATTTCTACCAAGCACTTGATAATAAAATATTATTTGATAATAGAAATCAAAAAATTATTTTATATGCTGGAGGATTAAATGAAGAAAAATTGTCATTAGAACCATTCACGATAATAAATAATCAAAATGGAGAAACAATATTTCCAATAAATTCAATTGCAAAATTTGCCTTCTCAACTGCTCCTAATCTAAAAGAACTAGACATATGTTCATCTGTATCAGAAATAGATAATAATGCTTTTGTTGGAGCAAACAATTTAGAAAAATTAAAAATTATCATTATACCATTTTTCACATCAGTAAATCTGCAAACAACAAGTGACAATAAAATAATAGTAGATGAAAAAGATAAATCACCATTTCCTTTTAAAGAATTAGAGTTTACTATATCAAGTGATAATAAAGATAATAGAAATCCAGTGTTCTTAATGTTCAATAACATTAACTCAAACTTTGAAAACTTAAGAAAAATAGAATTTAGTAATGACTGTAGTTATTTTATTTCAAATAATTGTTTTGAAAATTGTAATCAAGTAGAATCAGTAAAAATACCAAATAATGTTTTAAGTATAGGTACAAATGCATTCCATAAAAATACTAAAGTACTTTTTGATAATGGATTAGCACTAACAAACCTCCTACATATGGGAAAAGGTAAAGATTATTTTGGCGATTATATACGTTATGATATTAATGATAACGAAACTTTTTATATAGAAAATAATGGTGAAATTATTAAATTAACAAAAAGTGATATTGAAAGACTTTGTAAAAATAGTGATCTAATAAAAGAATCACCAATAAAGGTTGTAGACTTTTTAAAATGTCTTAAAAAATTTGATTTAGAAATACCATTATTATTAAATGGCGTATTAATAAAAAATATAAGTCTAAAAAATAAAGTAATTCTTCTTAATACACTAAAAAAAGATGACACATTCTACCTTAATGTTTTAGAAAAATCAAAATTATTTGATAAAGATGATACTATTACACAATCTATCCTAGAAGATGATAATTTTGAAAAAGTAGTAGATTATATTAACTTTTTTAAAAACTACAATATTAAAGAAGAACTTCTATATAATAAAAGACTCTTCAATAGTTATAAAGTAAAAGATTTAGAAGAACTGGTAAATTTAGATTATCCCCTTCTTTTAAAAACACTTACTGAAAGTGAATTACTAGAAATTAAAGAAAGTGATGGACTATCAGGAAAAATATTATTTAGAAATACATTGAAAGACTTTATTATAAATATTAAAAACTCAAACATCAAAGATAAATATATTTTTAATAAAACATTTATTGCTTGTGCAAAAAATCCATTATTTAAAGAATTATTGGAAGTATATGATGCAAATACAAAAAGACTATTAAAAGCAAGTAAAACTATTACAAACAATAAAGCATCATTTGATAACTTTAATGATTTATTAACTCTTATGAAAATAACAGGTGCACTTGAAAAAGACCCAATAACAAGACAGCGCGCCGCAACTTTTATTACTGAGAAAATATTTAGTGAAACTCTAAGTAATGAAGATAAAAATCCAAATAAAATAATTGGTGATGACATTCATAGAGTTTTTAATTTCGAAGCTGAATTTGGATATAATAGTGAATTTGCAGATTTCTTTTTAAATAATTATCAAACTATAATTGCTGAAGAAAAAAATAAATCTGGATTTATACAAAGAGTTTATAAAAACTTTAATGAAATTTCTAAAACTTCTACATCTAATAAAGGTAGACAAAGAAAACTAAAAGTAACACTTGAAAAATGTAAATTTTATCTTCAAACTCATAAATTTGGAAAAGTTTCACAAGAACATGCCGAATTAGCAAAATTAATTGGAGCTTGGTATGATAAGAAAAATACATTTGATAAGGCCGTTGAATTAGAAAAAGAAATAGAAAATGCTCCAAGAAATATTTTTACAAAAACATATATTGATGAAAATAATAGAACAATTTATGATAATGATCCAAAAAATGACTTAAAAGAAGAGTTAAATGAAAACTATTCTTATCATTGGTTACCTAAACAAGATATTGATAACTTTGTACTTGGAAAATATTGTAATTGCTGTGCTCATATAGAAGGTGCTGGTCAAGGAATAATGCGTGCAAGTATGGCACTTAATTGTTGTCAAAACTTAGTAATAAGAAATGAAGAAGGAACTATTATTGCTAAAGCAACTATCTATGTAAATAAAGAACAAAACTATGCTGTCTATAATAATGTAGAAGTCTCATTAAAATATAAAAATGAAGATAATTTAAAGAAAATATATGATGCTTTTATAAGAGGAACAAATGCCTTCTTAGAAACATACAACTTAAATAATCCTAAAGAACAAATTAATGAAATTACAGTTGGACTAAATAGAAATGCTTTAAGTAAATATTTAACAGATGAGAAACATCCAAAAACAAAAACTTATCAGGCACTTAAATTTGGAATATACTCAATTGAAAAAGATTATCGCTACAACGGAGATTGGGAGTATGGACAAAGACTAATTTTAAAAAAGTAAGGAGATGAAAATATGGAAGGATATGATAAAACTGCAAAGAAAATAATCATTCCAGAAGGAACTGAATTCATACCGGATTATGCTTTTAAAGATTATAAAAATCTAGAAGAAATAGTTATTCCAGATTCAGTTATTCAAATAGGAAGATGTGTTTTTGAAGGATGTAATAAATTAAAAAAAGTTACTCTTTCTAAAAACTTAAGAATCCTTGAAAACTATTCTTTTTGTAACTGTCCATCTCTTGAAGAAATAACAATTCCTAAATCACTTCAATATTTTTCCAAAGGTCTTTTTAAAAACTGTAAAAATCTTAGAAAAGTAAATATTGAATCATGTATAAATTATGTTGATGACTTTGCATTCTCTGGTTGTGAAAAACTTGAAAAACTTCCAATTACAGAGAATACTTCTAGTTTTGGAACATGTGCTTTTAGAAATTGTGATTCTATTGAAGAAATACATTTAAGTAAAAATGTTAACTGTATCGAAGATGGTGCTTTTTCTCTTATGCATTCATTAAAAAAAATAACTGTTGATAAAGATAATGAAAATTTTGAATCTATTGATGATGATACTATATTAATTAATGAAGATGGAAGTATTCTTCAATATGCAATTGCAAATACTAAAGAAAATGTTGTTGTTGGATACTATCCTAAAAGTTATGGAACTTATAAAAACTTTGATGAAGAAACTCCAATAAATAGTTATGCACTTATATATAACATTAGAGACTATGCCTTTGCAGGATCAAAATATTTAAAATCCATAGACATAAACGCTGAACTAGAAAGTGTTGGACCGAAAACATTTTTTGAATGTCCAAATCTAAAAACATTAAATCTCTTTCACTCAGCACATGGAGATAAACTCCTTCTTCATATCAACAAATCATTTAATGAAGAATCATACATTCCTTTCGAGAAAATAAATATTGGTGATGGAATAATAACACTTTGTGGAAATCAAGGAGAAATATTTAAAAATGCAACTGAAATAAATTTACCAGAATCATTAATTGAAATAAATAATAATGTTTTTGATAAAGCAACAAAAGTAAAAGAGTTAAGAATGCCAAAAAATATTCAAGTAATAGGACCAAACAACTTTTGTAATGATGCAACAATAATTTTTAATGAATTAGGTGAAATAAAAGCCAAAGATATAAATATGCTTCAAACAAAAACAAATGAAACATATTACATAAATCAATCAGATAAAAAAAGAAAAATATTATCATTAAAAGATGGAACATATTATATAAAGATAAATGACTATGACATAATAAAAATAAATGAAGATGAGATAAGAAGCCTATCCCCTACTTCACATTATTTAGAAAAAGACCCAGATGAACTTGCTTTATATGTCATTGAACTTCTTAGAATGAACGGAGAATATGATAGATTACTTTCTAATATCTGGATAAATGAAAAATTAGAAGACTTATTTAATAAATTTGCTTTTGAATCTAAAGTTGTTGAAAGAATATCTCAAAAAAAACTTTCAAAAATTATGAAAGAAATAGTAAATAATCATGATAAAGAAGATGACTTCTTATTTAGCGCTAATATAATTAAAAGAGTAAAAAAAGAAGACTTAATAAAACTTATTAAAAACTATAATTTATCTATAAAAAGATTTTTTAAATATAGTGAATTTCTAGAAGATGAAAGACTAACTCTAAATGTAGATAAATTAATTGAATATTGTAATATTCTAGAAAAATATCAAATATATGATAGATTTTTATATAAACATTCATTTGCTCTTAACTTAAGCTATGAAGATCAAGAATTATTAGTTAGAAATTACAATAAAAATATTAAACATTTATTAAAAAATAGTAATACAGTCGATGAGGTTTATGGAGTAAATCTACAAGATTTATTTAAACTTTGTAAAGTCTTAGGCGTTTTTTCTGATAATAAAGTTTTAAGTCAAAAAATAACTACATTTCTTAATGAAAAAGTAATAAATAATCAAGTAGAAAATGGTGTAACTGGTAATAATATTCATACTATTTTTAATGAAATTGTACCAAGAGAAAAAATTAATTATGAATTTATTGAATTTTTTATTACTAATTACAAAGAACTTTTAAATCTTGAAAAAGAAACATCTGGTCTAATCGCAAGAATTTATAATGCTTTTGAAAACATCTCTAAAGCATCAACATCCCATAGAGGATCACAAAGACATCTAAAAGTAACAATTGATAAATGTACTGATTACTTCTTAGCTAAAAAACTTGATAATGTAACTGAAGAAAATAATGAACTAGCAAACCTACTTAGAAAATTCTATTTAGAAAGTTATGTACTAGGAATTGCAGAAAAAATATTAAAACAAAGCGAATCTGCTCCAAGAAACATATTTACTAAAGTAACCTACACAAGTGATGGAGTACCAATTTATTCATATGATGAGAATGAAGACTTAAAAGAAGAAAATACAAATGACTTTTCGTATAAGTGGTTACCTAAACAAGACTACAATAATTTAATACTTGGAAAACTTTGTAATTGCTGTGCTCATATACTTGGAGCTGGTGCTGGAATCATGCGTGCTAGTATGGTCTTAGATAATTGTCAAAACCTAGTAATAAGAAATGAAGAAGGAAAAATAATTGCTAAAATGACTATATATGTCTATAAAGATAAAGGCTATGCTATGATTAACACCTCAGAGATAAATCTAAACTATTCCGATGAAGAAAACCTAAAAAAAGTATATAATGCCTTTTTACGTGGAGTAAATGCTTTTGTTGATAAGTACAATGAAAACAATGACATAAAATTAACTCAAGTAAATATGGGTGAATATAGAAATGAATTAAAAAATCTTCTAGGAAATAAAGAAACACCTCTATTGGAAAGTCCAAATTATTCAACATATGGCTATTTTGCAGCAGATAAAAACGTTGGCACATATGATGGAGACTCTCATGAAAAACAAATCTTAGTATTAAAAAGATAAAAATAAACAAAAAAATGAGAAATTATATTATTAATATTCTCATTTTTATTTACCAAAATTTCTTACTTTTAACCTTTTCTTTAGAAATATTATCTTCATATCTAATAATTTCTGGTATAAGTAATTCTTTGTAAGGACTATCTTCTAAACTACTTTTTAACTTATCAATCATCTCATACAATATATTATCATATTGATTTGAAAAAACACTAAAATCTTTATTTAAATCAAGCGCATCTTTTAAATAAATTTTCTCTATCATAGGTTCTTCTAACTCATAATAAAAACCTTTTTCTATTTTTAATAAAGAAAACAAGTCATATACCCAAGTCTTATATCCTTCTTCTACTTCAAGCCACAAATTATAGTCTAAATGACCTTGTCCATATTCATAAAACAAAATATTTCTTGTAGAATTAGTACTTCCTTTAACTAATTTAATATTCTTATCTTTAAAAATCCAAGCAAGTAGTTCTGCTTTACTATCAATATTAGCAAATGTAGTATCAGTAGAAAAAATATAAATAAGTCCAGAAAATACTCCATAATAGCACTTTCTAAGCTTACTTATAATTTCTTGATCAAATGATTTTACTAAGTTATTTTTAAATCCATATATTAATTTCTGATATAAAGCATCATCTTTTTTTATGTTACTTATAAAAGTAGTCTCACCCTTAACTTTAGAAACTCCATATAATTTCTTATAATCAATCATCTACATCAACCATTATTTCTTTATATTTTGTTTACCTTTATTAATAACTACACCACTTCCAGTATCGAACTTTCTATAAGTAAAGTCTCCTTGGAATATCTTTAATGCTCTTTCTAATTCTCCAAATATATAAGTAACAATTATACCCTTACTCTTTTCACTAAGCTCATCAATCTTATCAAAATATGCACTTTTCTTAACATATTCAATAATATTTGAAAGATAAATTAAATCATAAGTGTCTTCTACTTTTAAATCAAGTAAATTACTCTCAATAAAATTAATATCTGCAGTTTTTAATATTTCTTTTAATTTATAATATTCATCTTCTTCTAGATATTTATTTCTTTTTACTGCAAACTCTTCAGTTGCACTTTCTGATGAGAATAAAGTTGATTCATATATATCATATCAATCATTATATTGAAATAGATAATCCCAAAACTCTCTTGTTTCTTCATCTAATTCTTTACTAATCTTATCAAAGAATAAATCATCATAATACTCATCTAAAGTAGTTTCTGTAGTAGCAAAGAAAAACTTAATATATTCTTCTCTAGTAAGAGATTTAATTGCTGCTATTTTAAGTTTTAAAAAGTACTTTGGAAAAGAACTTATATCAAAAGCATCAACACGTGTTGGATTAGTAAGAAGTGTATTTAATATTTGATCACCACTACCAATTACTGATAAGACTTTATCTTTATTAAGAAGTAAATCATCTATTTTATTTAATTCTTCATTTGTTTCTTTATAAATAAATGACTCAGTATGAAAAGCAGATGACTTGCTAATATTACTATAATTACCTCTAACTATCTTTTGTGCTAAATCTTTACAATCCATGTATTCACCCCCTTAAATGTATTTTATTATAGCATAAATAACTAAGAAATAAATATTATTTTTTTCTTTTATAGTCATAATATTCTTTACATAGTGGTCTAACTCTAGTACCAACTCCTGGTATATTAATACTTTCTAAATCATCATAAATATTCGGTACTTTAATATTAAACTTTTTACACTCTTCAGGTGTTATTTCTTTAAAAGCAGGACATGGTAAAACACTTCCATCAAACTTTATATCTAACTTTTCAAGTCCAGCATTACATTTATGAGTTGTATCTCCTTGTAAAGGTATTCCTATTCTAATATTTCCAGAATAGTTATTTCGACACTCATCAAGTATTTTAAAGAATTCTTTTTTCTCATCGCTACTAAGCTCAAGTATTTCTTTATTTTGATATCCTCTTCCTTGAGGCAAAAAGTTAAGTATACTTATATTTTCTATTTTCGCAATCTCTAACATTTCTAATATATCTGGAATTTCTTTATAATTAACTTTCATTGGTACAAAGTGTACATCAACATTCATTCCAACAATTGCTGCATTAAGTAGTGAGTCTAGTAAACTCTCCCTAGCAGAGTTATTTCTTCCCATTAAGAAGCAATCAGTTTCTTCTTCATACCCTTGATAATCAAAAACAATTTTATCAAGACCAATATTTTTCAATTTATAAAGTAAATCTTTTGTAATAGGCGAATATTTTCTTGGAGTAAGTAAATTATTATAATACCTTTTTATACAGTTAATTAAAAATAAATTATCACTTTCATGTTCATAAACTTCTTTTAATCTCTCATTCATTTCATTTTTATAATATTCTACCTCAGTATCACTTAATCCTTCATTGTAAACAACTCCACTTGTAAAAATAACCGTTCTAATTCCTAAACTTTTCGCATAACTTACCATATTAACAATATCAGGATGTAAAAAAGGTTCTCCTCCAGAAATAGACAACTCTTCTATTCCACCATTTTTCATAAAATAATCAATTACTCGCCTAAAATCATTAAAACTAATTATTCTACTCTTATTACAATCAGAATTAGAAGAACAAAACTTACAATTATTTAAACACTTCTCTATTACTTCAAAGCATAAGTCCTTTACCATATAATCAACTCCATTAGTTATCTATATATTATAAAATTTATCTTTTGACATCGCAATATTTTTCTAAATTAAAAGTAGACCTAAGCCTACTTATTTAAATATCCTTTTTATCAATCCAATTATTTATATCATTATATATTACTAATCTATCTAATTCATGTAAAATATCATGTCTTAAGCCATCATATATTTTATATTTTAAATCAACAATACCAGCCTTATAAAAAGCATTATATGTCTTTATTACACCTTTTTTAAAATCACCTACAGGATCATCTGCTCCAGATAAAAGAAGTATTCTTGTATTTTTATTCATCTTAGAAATATTTTTCTTTTTTGCAGTAAAAATCATTGCACTAAGCATTTCTCTAAAAAGTCCTGCTGATAATGCTTCTCCTCTTAAAGGATTATGTATATAACTATTTAACGCTCCCTCATCCTTTAATAACCAATCAAAATCTGTTTTATTAGGTTTAAATCTCTTATTATAAGTACCAAATGTCAATTCTTTTATCTTTGGAGTAGTATTTTCTTCTCCATTCTTTTTTCCTTCACTAACAGCAATATTTCTAACCATTGATAAAAGAAATGGACTAGTCATTCCAGTACCTACAATGATTGCTCCTGTAATACTTCCAGGATACTTAATTAAATGTTCTCGAAGTACAAATGATCCAAGAGAAAAACCTAATATATAATATGGAACATTAGAATACTTTTCTTTAGTCATTTTCAAACAAGTATTAACGTCATCAACAACATAATTAAAACTACCCTCTCTACCAAAATACATTTTAATACTTCCATTATTAGTAGATAATCCATGTCCAATTAAATCAATACCTACAACCAAATACCCAAGTCCTGTAAAGTATTCAGCAAAATCTTTATACCTCATAATATGTTCAGTAACACCATGAATTACTTGGATTATTCCAATAACTTGTGTATCTGGTACAAATTCTACCATATGTATCTTTGTGTTACTATCACTTGATAAAAAATAATTTTCTAATATTTTCATAACTCCTCCATCCTAAATAATTATACCATTTTAAACACATAAAAAAAAGAAACTAATCAAGTTTCTTTTGTAATTCTCTAAGTGTCATCAAGAACTCATTTGTCTTCTTAATTTCTTCATCAAGTTTTTCATAATTTGCAGTATTTTCAAGTTCTAATTCAGTTTGAGACATAGTCTCTTCACTCTTTTCAATTCCAAATATTGGTGAAATAATTGGACTACTCTTAAACTTCTTAGACTCAGTTTCTTTAACACTAACAGTATCTTTTGTAATTTCTTTTTTAGTTAAGTAACTATCAATCTTACTTTCTAAGTCTTTTTCCATTTGAGAAACACTAGGTGCTTCATAAATAGGTCTTACAACTTTAGGTGTCTCAATTACTTGTGACTCAATTATTTGTGGTTCTTCTTCTAATATTTCTTCTTGTAATTCACTTGCTGGTACGACGTTTTCAATAATAAATGGTTCATCAAAACTACTTGCTTTTTCTCCAACTTTTTTCTCTAAATCTTGTAAACTTATAGGTTCATTACCCTCATCTGCATATTGAGTAACCTCATTTGCTTCATACATGTCTTTACTTCTCTTAATTAATTCTTCAAGACTTATGATAGCATTAGCTTCTTGTTCTTCTTCATAATTATTTAATGCGATATTTTCCATATCATCTTGCATGTTTTCTTTGTTTCTTAATTCTTCTCTAACTCTATCTAATTCACGTTTAGCGTCTTCCATACTAGGTTCAATACTTGTATATTGTAACTCTTCAGTTTTGTTTTCTTCACTAATAGAATTTAGTGATGCATCAACTACATTTTCACTAACAGGTGTCTCTGAAACAACACTTGTACTAACTTCTGCCTCATCATTTACAACTTCATTTACAGCATCATCTACACTAACTTCTTCATCAAGGTTTTCAATAACAATTGGTTCATGATATGAAACTGCATCATTTGAAACATAATTTTCTGGATTAGTTGATGAAATAATTAATGGCTCAGAGTAAACTGGAGTTTCTTGATAATTTGAAACAGTTGACTCAAAACTAATTGCTTCTTCTTTATTAACTTCTGGCATAATATCCATTATACTGCGTTCTTTTACTTCTTCTTTTTCTTCTAAAGTAGTTGGTAGTGCAATTTCTTTATTAACTGAATCAACTACAGGTTTTAATTCAGCAGTTGACTCAAGAAGTTCATTAACACTACTAGCATTATTTGTGTTACTATAATTTTCATTACTAATTACTTGTAACACCGGCTTTTGATATGCTTCTTCTTTTGTATTCTTAACTTCTGGCATTTCTTCTTGAACTTGCTCAACTAACTTATTTAACTCTCTAGTGTTATTCTTCATTCTATACTTAGCACTATTAGCCTTAACTAAATATATTATAAAACATATAAAACAAGCAATGCCTGCTATTACATATATAATCATTATTTCTTTTGATGTTAAAAACTCTAATAAATCACTCATCTTGATTCCACCTCTATTATCTTAAGTTTAACATACACTTACACTAACTTAAAGTACAAATTAAACTAATTGATAATTATTTACTTTTTCTTTACAAATTATTACTTATGTTCGATATAAGTCTATACTAGGCAAATACCCTACTAATCAAATATAACATATATATTACAATAATGATATAATTTTTTCTAATTTAACATAAATTTTACTATGAAAGAAAAATTTATTAAATCAACAATTATTCTCTTAATAGGTGGCTTAATAACAAAAATCCTAGGTCTTATAATTAAAATTACTATGTCAAGATTAATTGGAACAAAAGGTCTTGCTATGTACATGTTAATACTCCCAACTTTTTCTCTTTTAATAAATATAGGAACATTTTCAATACCAATTGCTCTTTCTAAATTAATATCAGAAGATACAAGAAATAATAAAAATCTTTTCGCATCAACCCTACCAATTCTATTTATTGTAAATATTACTTTAATTACTATTGTCATATTAACATCAAAATATATAAGTACAACTCTTTTAAAAAATAAAGATTTATATATAAGTATATTATCAATGTCCTTAGTAATACCATTCACAACAATATCAGCTATTTGTAGAAGTTACTTTTTTGGTAAAGAAAAAATGACTCCTCACGTAATAAGTAATATTGTAGAAGATGTTGTAAGATTACTTTTAATGATTATAGGAATACCTTACTTTTTACAATTCGGTCTAAAATATGCAGTATGTTTTATAATACTTTCTAATATAATAAGTGAAGTAACATCAACCATTATTTTAATATTCTTTTTACCAAAAAACATAACTTTAAAAAGAAGTGACTTCCATCCAAATAAAGTATATATAAAAGATACATTAAAAATATCTATTCCAAATACCCTATCAAGATTAATTGGAAGTATTGCCTATTTTTTAGAACCAATTATCTTAATTACTTTTTTAAGTAAAAACTATAGTATTAACTATATAACCCATGAATATGGAATTATATCAGGATATGTAATCCCTCTAATACTACTTCCATCTTTTTTCACACTAGCAATATCTCAAGCACTTCTGCCAGTAATATCTAAAGAATATATAAAAGGAAATAAAAAATATATAAGAAAAAAAATAAATGTAACACTTTCATTTACTATAATTTTAGGTCTATTAATAACAATACCTCTTACAATTTACCCAAATTTCTTTTTAAATTTACTTTATAAAACTAATGAAGGTGCTAATTACATGCGTCTACTTGCTCCTATTTGCTTACTAGAATACATCCAGTCTCCTATATCATTTTCTATAGAAGCAATAGGTAAAAGTAAAATAAACTTCTATGCATCTATTATAAGTGTTACATCAAGAACAATTATTTTAATAATTCTATCAAACTTTAAACTAGGAATTTATTCATTTATAATATCACTTTCTATAAATATTATACTAACTACTATATATTCCTACATAAAATTAAACAAATATATAAAATAACACTAATTTTATATATTTTTTTCACTTAATTTTCATATTTATTGTATAATATACGTAATTAGGGAGGGATTTCAATGAAAATATTAATAGTCGATGATGAAGATTTAATAAGATCAGTTATAAAAGAATACTGTTCTAATAGTAATTACGAAACCGAAGAAGCTTCATCTGGAAAAGAAGCCTTAGAGCTTTTAAAAACAAAAGACTATGATTTAATGGTGTTAGATATAATGATGCCAGAAATGGATGGATTTACAATGCTTAAAGAACTACCTGTCGAAAAAAGAATACCTACTATCGTCCTTTCTGCTCGTGGAGAAGAATATGACAAACTATCTGGATTCGACCTTGGAATAGATGACTATATAACTAAACCATTCTCACCAAAAGAGTTATTAGCCAGAATAAAAGCAGTTTTAAGTAGAACATCCAAACAAATGCCTACAATATACAAATTAGATTCTTTAGAAATTAATTATTCTGCACACACTTTAAAAATAGATAATAAAATAATTAATCTCACTCCAAAAGAGTTTGAAATCCTAACCTATTTAATTAAAAATAAAGATATTGCTATTTCACGTGAGCAATTACTTTCTAATATATGGGGATATGATTTCTTTGGAGATGATAGAACCGTTGATACTCATATAAAAATGTTAAGAAACAATCTAGGAAAATACAGAGACCACATTATAACAGTAAGAGGAGTTGGTTATAAGTATGTGGAAGATGAAGAATAGCCTAAATAATGTTATTTTAAAATATTTTGTAATTTTTTCTATATCAATAATATCTTTCTTATGGTTGTTTCAATTTCTTTTTTTTAAAAGTTTTTATAAAGAACAAAAAATAAACGATGTAAAAGCCGTTGCATCTAAAGTTTCAAAATATCAAAATACAGATGAATTTAACGAAATAATAAACACTCTTGCTATGGACAAGAGTGTTTGTATTGAAATTGATGATAATAATTTTGATTCATTATATCATTCTAGCTACTTTGGAAAAGGTTGTATTTCTAATAAACAAAAAACAGATTACTTTAAATTTGACTTTATGAGAAGTAATGTTGATGAAAAGCAATATGAATTAACTAATAGAAATCAAGATACAACAATAGTTTATGCATTAAAACTAGATAATGAAAGATATGCTTTTGTAAACACATCAATTGTTCCAGTAGATGGTATTACTACTCTACTTACAAAACAACTTGCAGTAATGACCATACTTATTTTAATAATATCTTATGTACTGGCCTACTTCATTTCAAATCACATTGCTAATCCAATAAAAGAGATTAATAATAAAGCAAAAAATCTCGCAACAGGAAACTTTGATATTGATTTTACAAATGATGCAAAAATAACTGAAATAAATGATTTAACAAAAACACTAAATTATGCAAAAGATGAATTAAGTAAGACTGAAGAATATAGAAGAGATTTAATGGCCAATGTCTCACATGACTTAAAAACACCACTTACAATGATTAAAGCCTATGCTGAAATGAGTATGGACCTACATTCAGATAATAAAGAAAAACAAAAAAATGATATGGAAACAATTATATCAGAAGCAGATAGACTAACAGTCTTAGTAAATGATATATTAACACTATCTGTAATGCAAACAAATCTTGATACTCTAAACTTAGAAGAATTTGACTTAATAAATTTAACAGAAGACGTATTAAAAAAATATAGTTTATACCAAGAAACAGAAAATTATAAATTTATATTTAACCATAATATAGATAGCTTAATAATAAATGCTGATAAAAAGAAAATAGAACAAGTAATTTATAACTTAGTAAATAATGCCATTAACTATACAGGAGATGACAATAAAGTTACTATTAATATAAATCAAAATGATAAAGAAACATTAGTTGAAATAATTGATACTGGAAAAGGTATAAAAGATGAAGATATTCCATATATTTGGGATAAATATTATAAAAATAAAAAGAAACATAAAAGAAATTTAGTTGGAACTGGACTAGGTCTATCAATAGTAAAAAATATCTTTGAACTTCATAAATATGAATATGGAGTAAAAACTAAAAAAGATCATGGAAGTAATTTCTATTTTATAATTCCAAATAAAAATAATTAAACAAAACCTCGTTTTAAATATAAGAAACGAGGTTTTATATTATTAATAAGTAAAATAAAAGGATAACTTAAAAGTCATCCATTATATTTGTTAAATTACTTAACTATCTTTTTTGTCTTAGATTTCTCTTCTTCTAAAAAATATCCCCTAAAGTATTCTTGTAAAGCACGAACTCTTTCCATATTGTATATCTCATCATTTTTTAAATCAATTTTCCTATAATCATAAGTACTATTACTATTACGACTTCTACTTTTTCTACTAATTACAACATATGCTTCATACTCGTCAGGACTAATATAATCAATTCTCTCTAGTGCTCCACCTTTAGAAACTATTTTACCAACATAAGCACCTAATTTTCTATCTATAGAAACGCCATATCCAACTGAAATCATATTGTGCTTAGCCTCATCCATTAATCTTTTAATAACATCATAAGTCAAAACCTCATCTGTTTTTCCATTTAAAATATCATATATATTTTTTGCTAAACAAGGATCAACATCTATAGATGGTGACATACTCTCATCTAACATCATATCTCTTTGTCTATTTTTAATAGTTTCACATTTATATACTCCAGCTACATTTTCTCTTATTTCATTAGTTAACATTTGACTCATATTAACACCTCTCCCCTTATTATAATAATTTAATTTTATTTTCTTTTAACTTTGTTATCATAACTTGTAAAACTTGCTAAAGCATCTTCCCCGCAAGAAAACTTATTAGGATCAATTCCACAGTCTTTAGAATTATCCCATATCTCATCACGTAACCTATATTTATAATTATCGTCAAATCTGTATAATACTTTTGCTTGATGTTTAACAATTAAATCTATATCTCGATTACTTATATTAATAATATTATTTCCAACTCTTACATTAATAGATATTTTTTCATTAAAACAAGCAGCATTCATTATCTTATCACCAAATAAATCAAAAGACCTTTTAAATGCATCTTGATACTCTTCTGTATCAATTTCCTCTTCTCTAATAAAAGTATAATTAGGATTATCTTTATTATTAGAAGCCATTCTTTGTAAATCTTTTACTTTATATAAGTAAACAAGTCCTAAAAAATAATCTTTATAAAGCATATCACCAGAATCTTGAACACTAAGATTTTTATTTTGATTTTCTCTAATCCAGTCTCTTGTAGTAGTATCAATACTCTTAGAAATCAAACTGCTTCTAACATCATTATATGAATTACCCTCACAATAACTACTATATCCAATATAATCAGTAATTGGACTAGTCATAACAGGAGGTTTATTAACATGTTCAAACAACTCTGGATTCTTTTCAAAAACTAAATTTATCATATTAATCATATCAGCAAAATTTTCATTACTTGCATATATAATACAACAATCATCTCTTTTAGAAATATTATTAAATTTAAAATCAAAAGTTTTTTGTTTTTTGAAACACTCATTGACAAAAGCATCAATAAATTTATAAATATATCTTCTATCAATATTTAAATATAGTGAATGTTCTCTTTTTTCTTTCTCTACTGATGCACATGTTATATCACTAAAGTTATATTCTTTAAATAAATCATCACTTTTAAAATCCCATCTATATTTAGAAAGCAACTCTTTTAAATCACTATCAAGAACATTGTCAGGATTGATAAGTTTTAATATATTATCTGCTGTATCAAATCTATAACTATCTAAATAAGAATAAAATTTTAAAAATCCAAGTCTTTCTTTATCTGTTAAATGTCCTCTCGCAAATATATTATTAAGAGTTAATCTCCATAAACCAAATATTCTAGTATAAAATACATTTTTATCTTCTAAATCTTCTCCAAAAATACTAAGATCATTCTTACTATTAACTTTTAAAACAGCTTCACTAAAATTAGAAGAATCACTATAAGTATCAACTATACTTTCTAAAGTTTCATTATCATATAAAGGATTCTTTAATGATTTATAAAAACCACAATATTTCATATATAAATCCCCTTTCTTTTCGAGAGTATATTATATCACATAAGTAAACATTTGTAAAAGAAAAACTATTAAGCTTAACGTCTAATAGTTCTTAATAATTTAAAAAAGGATAAGTATCTTGAAAAGCATAAGGATTTACATCCATACCTTCAGGAAAAGAAACGTTATAAAATTCAATAGAATCTGAAAAGGAATAATCAGAAATATAAGTTAGTTCACTATTATCAGAAAAGTTCACTTCACTTAAATTTTTTGTTCTATAAAACGCATATTTACCTATTACTGACACTTTATCAGGAATACTAATAAACTCTAACGACTTGCAATATTCAAAAGTTCTATCACTTATTACTGATAAATTAGGTGATAACTCTATAGAAACTAAATTCCTTGCATTATGAAATGCACCACTACCAAGAAAGGTTAAAGAACTAGGAAGACTAACTGTCTTAAGAGAAATATTATTATAAAATACCCCTTCTCCAATATATTTAATTTTATTAGAAAGATGTATATCTTTAAGACTTAAACAATTTTTAAAAGCATACTTATCAATACTCAAAACATTATTTGGAATATTTACTTCCTTTAAAAAATACATATTAGAAAAACTATTTTTACTTATTTTTATAACTTTACGTCCCCTATAAGTCTTTGGAATAGTTACTTTATCAAAACTAAATACACTAAATGTATAATTTTTAATAGCATATCCTCCACTAACTTTTTCATATATTATATGAGGCGATGAAAATATTATAAAAGACAAAGTAAATGCACATACTACTCCACTAAACTTATATATATAAGACTTATCTTCTACTAATTTATTTTTAATTTCTAAAATTAAATCACTAAAACATTCACTGCTCCTCATCCTAAAAACTTTTTTCAAATAATTAATTAAATTATATCTACATATTTTAATATAAAAAACAACAAGAAAACATAAACCAATTAAATAAAATAAAATTGGTAAATGAAAAAAAATCGAACTTACATATATAAATAATAAAACAGAAAAAACTACATATAAAATATTCTTATAAACTTTCATTTCACTAAGTATCATTTTATTACTAATATTATTATTTTCTAATTCCCTATTTATAAAATAATTAATAAAAGCCTCATTTGAATTATTATAACCTACTTTAAAACTATATTGAGCCATACTACAACTTGTACAAAAATTATCTTTTATAGTGAGATTTTTACCACACTTAGGACACTCTATATTAATATCTAAAAACTTATCTATTTTAATATCTTCATATTTTGAAATACTATCTAAAACATTCTTTGCTAAAGGATTATTAAATATATTTTTCTTTAAATATTTCTTTATCTTTAATTTTTCACGACAATTTGTTATAGAAACAACAATACTTAAAAGTAATGTAAAAATTAAATCTGCAATAGCACAAATTACAGAAGATGCAAAATTTAAAACAACAATTATTAAAATTCTAAGAAGGAATAAATATTTAATACTAGTTTTTGTATCATCATCATAAATAAAATTATAAAGAGGTCTAAAAGCAAAAAAAGTAATTATAATAGTTGAAATAATCTCTGAAATAATTGAATAGAATAATAATTCTTGATTAACTAAAGTTTTTGCAAAAACAGTAATTGGAACAAATAACAATATAAAACTTAATATAAAATATTTATTTATCTTCTTCATAAATACACCTCATTAAAAATCAATAGACTCAACAATCGCTTTATCATAATAAATATTATTGCTTCCACAGCCCGGACAAACAATGTCATTGTGCGTTATCTTTCTACCACACTTAGAGCATTTTATTTTACTAGCATCCTCTTCCATATTTTTTTCAAGTTCAACTTTCTCTAAATACTCTAATTTTAAAATTCTATCATTAAAATACACAATTATAGTAATCATAATAACGGCAGATATAAAACAAGCATATAATCCAATATCATTTAGATAACTAACAAATATTATATATAAAAAAAATAAAACAACTACTCCAACTATAAAAACATTCTTTATTAATTTTAAAACTTTCTTATTATTCACATTATCGCCTCAACTCTACTCTAAAAAAATTATACCATAAAATAAAAAGGAGTATAACTCCTAATTATAAATAATAATTAATCAACAATTACCCACTCTTGAATAGGATTAATTTTAGTATGACAATACTCACATTCCCCTTTTAAGACATCAATACTTGCTCCACAATTAGAACATTTAATAATCTTTAAATCACTATTATCAAGAACATTCTTATTTTCTTTTTTAAGTACTATTTCATCTTCTATATAACTAGGAATAATCTTATTATTAATAAATTTCATAATTCGAACGTAAATTTTAACTTTAACAAATAAATTATTATCCATTCTATACTCACTAAAGTCATCATAGTCTATAATATCATAATCAATAATATCATCCATACTATAATATTTCTTTCTAATTTCAAAATTTAAATTATTATAAAACTTCTTTTTATCTATTTTTACTCTATTCCAAAACTCAATTTGTTTTTCATTAATTTTATCTTTATATGCCTTTATTGGTTCAAGTATAACATAAGCATCCATAATATAGAAAAAATAATATAAGATAAGTGAAAGTATTCCACCATATATAAAGATTTTTGAAATATCATATATATTAAATGTTCTAGAAGTATACTTTATAAATATAAATGAAATGATCAAACTAAAAATAATATCTACTATACAAGTAATTATTCTATATTTATTACTTCTTAATACTCTATCATAATGATATTTATTACCTAATTCTTTATCTGCATAATCAATATTATAATATGTTCCACAATATGGACAGTTATAATTATTATCACTAATTTTATAAGTAGCAGAACAATTAGGACATATATAAGTATTATCTAAATCATCTCTTATAAAACTATACTCCATTCTAGAATCAAAACATCTTTCTGTATAGATTAACTTATTATTTAAATAATATTCTTTTAAAGCAATTATTCCTTTATCAATATTATCATTATAAGTATTATTACTATTTCTTTCTAATATTTTATCACCAACAATAAACTTAGTTTTTATATTAATATTTAATTTACTTAATTTTTCACTTTGATATTTATCAGATATTAATGTCATATAATTACCTACCTATTATTGTTATTATTGTTGTTATTATTGTTATTGTTATTATTAGAGGATGATCCTCCACTATATCCAGAGTAAGAAGTAGGAACATAATGTGGAATAATATTAAATACACTATCACTCATAACAATACCATCAATAGTTGAATCTATACATTTTGTGTTTATTACTTTAATAGGAGTACTATTTCCATTAATCATAAGTAAAATAGTATTACTACCACACTTAGTGTATCCATCTTTATGTGTTTCTAAAAAGTTATAAATCTCATTTAAATCATCCTGAGTTAACTCATAATATTTAGTTAAATTAATACATCTTTTTCTTCTTATAAGTTCTTCATAAGTTTCTGGTTCTTTATTCATTTTAAATCTCCTCTTTTATATAATAAAATTCAATATTTTGAAAAGGTAAATTAATAGCTTGTATATGATAGTAAGCATTATTTTTTTGTTTTAAATAATGATAATCTCTTAAAGATGACGTAGTAAAAAATAAATTATTCTCATTAATATCTGAATATTCATAACTAAATTCTTTTATAAAATTAGAAATATCATACATGTAGTAATCATCAATATCAGAAATAGTATTATCTAAAACTCCCTTATATATCTGTTTAGTAGAAATATGTCTTTGTTTAGTACGTCCTTCATCTCCATACTTAACTAAATTACCAGATAATAAAATTATATATAAAGAATTATTTTCAGGATAATCACAATCTTCTAAAATCAAATTTTTCTTCATATAAATTTTTATAACTGACTTAGTTGTAAAATAAACAACTTCTCTTGTTTTCTTTATAATTTGTGACTCTAAATTATATAAATTACCATCAATAGATAATATAAAAGACTCTTTATCATAAATATATTTTAATTTATTATCAGATTTTATTATTTCTTGTAGTGTTGGATAATTATTTATATTATTTTTATCTGGAATAAATTCATCTATCCTACATGTTCTCATCTTTTTAACATATTGATATACACTCTCACTATTGAACTCATCCTTTAAATAATTTCTATCTTTATACATTTTTTGTTGTAACAAACAAGTATAACTTTTATTAGAATTATAATTATTCTTAACAAAAGGACAACCTGTTTTACATAAATACAAATACCCACATTTCCTACATTCATCATTAAAAGGTAATTTATTATGATTAATAAATATCTTTTCTACTGCCTTATTAAGTATCTCATCAACAGTATTTGTATATATATTGCCATAATAATAATCTTTATTTTTCTGTCCACGTACACATGAGTAAATATCTCCGTTTTTTTCTAATAAAAAGAACTTTTCTCCGCAATTATCACAATTAGAGCAATATTCTGGTCCAAATTCATCAAACCAAGCTCCATTTACTCCACTATCTAAGTCAGTACCATCAAACTCTTCATGCATTCTGTTATAAAATTCAACTTGTTCTTCTTCAGATAAATGATGCAAAAGTCCATTGGAGTTATAGTCAAATCCTATCATAAAATTAAAGTCATTCATATCAAGACAGGTATTTTTGTTTAAAAATTTAATATCTTCAATTATCTCATCAATATATTCATAATGTTCCCTAAAAATTGTTGCTGAAACTTTTTTCTTATTAGGAATATCTCTGAATAACTCTATATTTTTTAATATTTTATCTAGCGTGTCTTTGCCACCCTTTGTAACTCTATATTTTCTATGTAGTGAAAATGGTAAATCTAAACTTCCAGAAATTGATACATTAAATTTTTTTATTGTATCTAGATGTTTATCTATACCATATAAATTTGTCTTAATATGAGGTGTTCCTACCCTAAATCCAGCACTAGAAATTAACTCTTTATTAGTAACGTAATAATTACTAATATATTCAATCAAACTATAAAAATCATCATGAGAAAGAGTAGTAACTTCTCCTCCATGCAAAGATATATTAAATGGTATAACCCCACTATCTCTAAATTTACAAACTGCATAATCTAAAGTATCTATTGCCTTGTATTTTGTACAATCATCATAAGTGTTATCTTCCAAATAGCAATACTTACACGCCATATTACAAGCCATTGTTGGAACATATAGTAAATGTATAAACTTATTATTCATATATAAACCTCCCAAGTTAAAATATAAAAAGAAATACTAGTTAAAAGAAATTAATAATATGAAGAAAAAGTCTCACCATATCTTTTAACCTCTGTTGGACTTTCTTTAAATGCACGTTCATTAACTTCTGTACTTGAAGGTATATAAATTTCATATAAATTATCACATAATCTAAAAGCAGATGAACCAATTTCTTTAAGAGAACTATTCTCACTTATATTAACTTCAGATAAATTACTATCTCCATAAAAAGCATGTCCTCCAATTCTTGTAACACTATCTGGAATAGTAATACTAGTAAGTGCATCACAATACTCAAAACTGTCCCCTCTAATCTCACTTAAATTCTCAGATAATCTTACACTTTTTAAAGAATAAGCATTATAGAATGTCTCTCCACCCATATAAGTTAAAGTGTCAGGTAGTTCAATACTTTCAAGTGATATAGCATTATAAAATGCTCCACCTCCAAGGTATTCTAATTTTTTAGGCATATTTACTTCACGCAATTTTTTACAATGTTTAAAAGCTTGTCCTCTAATTTCAACAATTGTATCTGGAAGTGTTACTTTTTCTAAATAAGGCATATTAGAAAAAGTATTACCTCTTAAACTAACAACATTTTCTCCTCTATAAGTAGATGGAATCTCAGCAGTTTTATAATTAGTTAAACCAAAAGTATAAAATCTAACAGCATAACCATTCTCTGTCTTCTCATACATAACATGAGGAGTTAAAAACATAAGAATTGATATAGCACCAGCTCCAATAATCATCAGAGGTTTTGTCTTTTTTGATGTATCTTCTACCAATAATAATTTAGCTGACATAACAATATTAGAAAACTTCTCACTAGGTCTTGCCTTTACTTCTTTCTTTAAAAATTCCATAAAATTATAGTTATTAGTTTTAAAATAAAAAATTATTAATAATATTGCACCTATTATATATGTATAAATTGGAAAATGAAAAAATATTAAAGAAATATAAATAAATAACAAAATAGAAAATATAATATTAAAAACATTTTTCCTTTTTAATAAATTTTCTGGTATTAATCTAGTTTTTTCATCAATACCTGCTTTTTTCAATTCTAAAGATAAGAAATATTCAAGAGCGCTATCATCAGAATTATTATAAATAGGAAGAAAATCACTTGATTTAACAATTGCTTTATCGGCATTATTTAAACTAGTATCAACTTGACTACCACAATTAGTACAAAACTTAGCATCACTTTTTATAATAGAACCACATTTTAAACATTTTAACTCTGTATTATTATTCATAAAACACACCTCAACTCTACTCTAAAAAAATTATACCATAAAATAAAAAGGAGTATAACTCCTAATTATAAATAAATAACTCATGCTGACACCTAGTACAAGCAACATATAATAAATTTCTTTCATTCTTTTTATACGAATTATTTCGATCATTATAAATAATTACTGAGTCAAACTCAAGTCCTTTAGAAACATAAGCAGGAATAATTACTAAGTCCTTCTTAAAAGCCTTACTATTTGCACCTACCAAACTACAATTTAAATCATCTTTTATTAATTTATAAATTTCTTCAGCTTCTCTATTATCTTTTGTAATAATTGCCGTACTCTTATACTCTTTTTGTAAGTAATTAATATCTTCTATTAATCTCTCCTTTAAATTAGTAACACCTTTTCTAATAACAACCGGCTTATTATTATCACGTCTAATCGCATTAACATGACTTAAATTAAGAATCTTATTAGTGTAATCTATTATTTCAGGAGATGAACGATAAGTCTTTAAAAGTTCTAAGTACTTTGTATCCCCTCTAAATAAATCACGTAAATCATTCAAAGACTTATAGTGATAATATGGATTAATATTTTGATTAATATCTCCAAGTATTGTAAAATCTGCTCTTCTAAATATTTTATTAATTATAATATATTGAAGTCTATTATAGTCTTGAGCCTCATCTATTACAACTTGTCTAATACTACCCTCATATAAGAACCCTTCAAGACTACCCTTTATATATGCCATTATAAGAGCATCTTCATAATTAATAACATCTTTATTAACCATTTTCTTAACCATAGCTTCAGGTAACTTAATACGAGAAAATTCACTCATAAAAAACTCAATAAATATCTTTTTATAATCTTTTGAAAAATTAGCATTTTCTCTTAATAACTTCTGATATGTCTTAATCTTTTTTCTACTACCTTTATAATTATTAGAACACAACTTTTCAGCAATCTCATCTACTCTTTCAAATAAAGGTAACTTATCATATCTATCGTGAAGCATCTCATTAATATCATCCTTATATATGATATTAATATCTCCCTCTTTAAAGTCATGAGTAAAACGACAATTATCTATATAATTAGAAATAAAAGCATCTAAGTCATCTATAATCTTATCACTTTGTTTATATTCAACAAGTTCAGGGTACTCTTCACTATAAGAATAATATCTAGAAACAAAATCAGTAAAGTTTTCTACATCTTTGTACTCGGTTAAAAAACTTGCTAAATAATCTGCAAAAGTAGTTTGTAATGTATTATCTTCACCAAGAGATGGAAGTACATCTGAAATATATTCTGTAAATATATTATTAGGTGAAAAAATAAGAATATTATTACTACTTAAACTCTTTAATCTATAAAGAAGAAAAGCAATTCTATGAAGTGCAACAGTAGTCTTACCAGAACCAGCAATTCCTTGTACAATTAAATTATTATCTTCCAAGTTTCTTATAACTTTATTTTGTTCTTGTTGAATAGTATTAACAACATTCTTCATCTTTTCATTTGAGTCGTTCGCAAGTACCTCTTGTAATACTTCATCATCTATATTTAATGAATTATCAAAAACACCAATTAATTTATCATTTTCAATTTTATATTGTCTTTTTCTCTTTAATTCGCCCTTATATATTCCGCCCGGAGCCTCATACTCACAAGGACCAGTTTCATAGTCATAAAACAAACTACAAATCGGACTTCTCCAGTCATATAGAATATTATTAGAGCCTTTGTCTTTTAAATAAGTAAGAGACATATAAATATTAAAAATACTTCCCTCATCATCTTTAAAAACAATAGATGCAAAATAAGGCTTCTTTCTAATTGAACACAATTTCTTAAAATAATTTTGTTTTTGCAATGCTTTTTGTTCTTCATCAGAAGTCGCACTCATAACTTGTTGCATTTCTCCTTCATCAAAACTATTAGCATTCTCCCACATCATCTTTTTAAACTCAACTAAATTCTCCTCATCATATAAGACATCTTCTCCTAAAGAATCAAGAGTTTCTCCTAAAAGTTTCTTTACTTTTTTTAAGATTTTTTCTTCTTTTGCAAATTCAACTTCACTAATTGCCATAATAATTCCCTCCTTTATAAAAGAAAACTAAACACAAAAAACTACAATAATTCCATGTAGTGATTAACCAATTATTATATTTTTTTAAAACGTCAAATAAAATATAGCATATTTTTAAATCATTAACAATAAAATTTGACACAATATTACAAAAGAAAAAGACTGACTTATAAAACATAAGTACAGTCTGTCTTATCTATTCTTTATTTAATTCATTAATTAAATTAACAAATTCATTTTGTAATTCATTAAGTCTTTCCTCAGTTGCTGCCTCAAACCTAGCAGTAATATTTGGTCCAGTATTACTTGCTCTAACAAGAGCCCATCCATCATCAAATAATACTTTAACTCCATCAATATCTAAATATTTATATCCTTTAGAAATAACATAGTCTTTAACTTTATCAATTACTCCAAACTTAATAGTATCTGGACTCTTAAATTTAATTTCTTCAGTTGAATAATAATCATTTACTCCAGCAAGTAATTGATTTATATCTTTGTTTGTATAAGAAAGAATTTCAAGTAATCTAATACCAGCATATAATCCACTATCAAATCCAGGCCATCTATCTCTAAAGTAAACATGTCCAGATAATTCACCACCGAATGGTAAATCCATATCTCTAACAGCTGCTTTTGTATAAGAGTTTCCTGTACGATAAGTAATACACTTTCCACCTAATTTTTCAACTTCATCTGAAAAACTCTTAGAACATTTTACATCACATAAAAACTCTTTTTTACTAACTTTATTAATAATATCTCTAACTATTAAAATCATATAAATATCAGTTGGAATAAATTGTCCATTATGAGTAACTACACCAAGGCGGTCTCCATCTCCATCAAAACTAACACCAACATCTGCTCCAACTTCTTTTACTTTTTCCTTTAATTGGGCTAGATTATCCTCAACACAAGGATCTGGGTGGTGATTAGGGAATGTTCCATCACTCTCATCATTAATATAGACAATATCCATTGGGAATAAATCATATATCTTTTTAACAATAATTGCCGTAGTACCATTACCAGGATCAACAACTACTTTTATACGTCTCTTTCCAAAATTAATGTTATTCTTAAATAATTCAATATAGTCATTTGTAATATCATAATTACTTACATGGCCTTCTCCACTTGAAAACTCTCCTTTTAAAATAAACTCTAAAAAGTCTTGAATTTCTTGTCCCTTACAGTTTCCTGCCTCATCAAAAGCAAACTTAAATCCATTGTCATCCTTTGGATTATGTGAAGCAGTAACCATAACACCACTAAATACTTTCAATTTTATACATGCATAATAATACATTGGAGTAGTACAAAGACCTAAACTAATAACATCAATTCCAGTCTCAGTAATACCTTTAATTAAAGCCTCATATAAAACAGGACTACTAAGCCTATTATCATGTCCTACAACACAATTAGTCTTACCAATACTCTTGATATGACTACCAAAACCTAGTCCTATAGTATAAGCAGTATCTTCATCAATCTCACTAGGATATATTCCTCTAATATCATATCCTCTAAAAATATTTTTACAAATATCACTCTTGTATTTCATAAATCCTCCTCTTCTACAACTAAAGTGCCATTATTTATACAATATTTATAATAAGCAATAATAAATATAAAATTCTATTCTACATATTATTGCTACTAATATTACTATAACCAATAAATATAAAAATTCCAAGTCTTAATAATAAATATATTACTAAATTTATAAATAAAATTATTTTAATTATTAATAGTAACCGTATCTATTTGTCTAAGTATTCCTTCATCACTACAATATAAATATTTTGAATTATTATCTCCATTAAATATAAAACATCCATCTTTATCTGTAGAGTCATACTTTAAATTATATTCTTTATAAGCTTTAATAACATCTTCCTTTTTAGAAAAACTTTTTATTACATCTCCTTCATTTACAGGAAGTGAAATATTTTCATTAGAATTATCTATACTGTCATTATCACCACTATTATCTTTATTATCAACTTTATCAGTAGTATTATCATCTACTTTATTTGATGTATCAGCATTAAAATATGAATAAACTCCAAATGATATTAAAATAAGAGAAATTAAAACAATAATTATAACTAATATTTTTTTCTTCATAAACTAATAAGTATTTCTCCTTTCATTTTTAACTATAAGTAACATCAACATATAATATTCCACTCTGACCAGTTCCATCATCATATCTATAAGTATAATAAATTTTACCATTATTAATTCTTTCTGTACAATCATTAGTCCAGTTACACAAAAGTGTATTAGTACTTGAATTAAATATATATTTATAGAATTTTCCAGTTTGAGAAGCGTATTTATATGTACTAACATTAAACTTAGCAGTACCTGACCACTTTAGACTACATCTTCTATCACTTGCAGAGTAAATTTCATTATTATCACATGAATAAGTTACATTACCTTCAGTACTTTCTATATGTGGAGTACATCCCCTTGTATTACATAAAACACTCTGAGATTCACTAAGACCAGTTGAACCAGGACATTTAACGCTACTGTCTAGTGTTGACTGATATGAACAAGTTCTTACTTGCTTTTGTGAGCCACCTGCACATTCTCTAGAACAACTTCCAGAATTTTTCCATTCTGTACAAACTGCCTTCTTTTGACTACAACAATCAGGATTTTGACAGCTATAATCACGTGTTGTTGTACCACAAGAATTATTTAAATATTTATCTTTTTTACCTATTTCTTGCTTTATCTTAGCAATACCACAAACACCACAACTTTGGCCACTAGAATTAGTCCAATTACCAATATTTACTGTAGTTGTACATGACTTATATACCTTATAAGTATATGCCTTAGAATTATTACCTTTTACCTCATTTAAAGCCTCATCTCTTGCTTTAATATAAATATTATGAGTACTACCATCATAACTTGCTTTTGGAATATCAACAGAGATTAAATCAGAATAATTCTTCCATCCACTACTACAAGTTCCTACAGTATCAAATTTATCAAAAGTAATACAAACACTCATTTTATTTTTATCTTTTGTAGTCTCATCAACAAGACCTAATTTAACATCAACACTTGTTGTATTATAATCACTACTCTTAGAATAAATAACTTTAGTATCTGTAATCTTAGGAGGTGTATTATCAAGACTATACGTTCCTGCTAAAACAATATCAGTATTATTATCTCCAGTCCATCTTTTACCATATAAATCATATAAATCATTAGATTTAACAAATAAATATAAAACACCAGTTGCATCACTAGGAGAAGTAATTGGAGATGATTTAGAATTATAATAACCAGTACTCAAAATTGCATTCTTTTGACTATCAACTGAATCATATTTAATAGATGCCTTATTCCAATCATCAGACGAAATACTACTAGGATCATTAGAATAACTCCAAGCATAATATAAATTACCAGAAACAGAATTTATTCCAGTATTACTTTTAACATTAATTCTAATAGAAATAGACTTTTTAGAATCATAAAACTTATCAATAGAAATAACCATATCATTAGAAAAATCAACAAAACAATCATCCCTATTCATTGTATATGGATTATTATTAGATGAATCTCTCTTAGGATAAACTAATGAAATTGCATTCTCTCCATTATTAGTACACCCCATATACGCATAATACTTATACTTATTATCTGCTTTAGTAACCATTACAAAAGTATTAGAAGTATTACAAGAAATATTATCAATATTAATATCTTTAATTAAATTTTTTCCTAGTAAGTCTCTATAACTTATATAAGCACAACCTGCTTCTTTATTACCAAATATATCTTTACTATAAGAATCATTGTATAACTTAGCAGCATCTAATAGAGCCTGATGATATGAATCATATTTTTTATTTGTATTAGACTCAATTACATTTCTTACAATAGGTAAACTAAGAAGAGTAATAATACCAAGTATCGCAATAACTACAAGTAACTCAACTAAAGTAAACCCCTTTTTTTTCTTTTTCATATCATCAAACCTTTCTATATATAATTCAATACTTATAATTAGTCATTATTCTTTTTATTCTTACTTCTAGAATTAATATACTCTCTAATCTTAGAAATATTATAATTATACTCTGGAATATCTGGGAATGCTTTAAATAATCTATTATGGAAAAATCTATATTTCTTAAGAGATTTTTTTACTTCTTCTCTAATCTGTTTAGTTGAATCTTTATCAGTAAATTTTGAAGTATCAGCCTTTAATTTACAAATTGTAAATGTTGATATTAAGAAATCATTAAACATAATTATAAATAAAATAATTCCTATAATAATTAACAAATGATGATTAAAACTACTTAATATTTTAAATATAATAGGATTAGTAACTTTAACTATAATTAAACTACCAAGTCCAAATAAAACCCCTGTTTCTAAACATATTCTTCCATTTAAATTAAACTTTTTATGTGAATAATCCCACCATCTAAGCCTAAATATCTTTTCCATTATAAGACTAGTTAAATATTCAAGTAAGCAGCAAAAGAAACACCCCATTATAAATAAAGCAACTAAATCATTTTGATACTTATCCAAATAATAAGTAATTATTAAAGAACCAAATCCAAATATAGGTAAATATGGTCCTATAAAGTATCCTCTACTAAAATTAAGTTTCCCAGTTTCAAAAAAGATTCCCATAACTTCACATAAATATCCAATAATTGAATATATAAAAAATACTAAAAAAACATAAATCACTTTATACATATTCTCACAACCTTATATTAATTATATTAAATATTTATAAAATTGTAAAAGAAAAAAAGTAGATAACCTACTTTTTTCTAATATTAATATTAATTTTCAAGTACTTCCATAATTAGAGGAACTACATTACGTTTACGTGAAACACATCCATCTATAAATGTACCTTCACTCATATCTTTTTGATATGCAACATCCATTATACCTTTTCCTTTAGTACTAAATATTACATAACTACCATTTTTAATAATATCTGTAACATATAAAGCAACTAATGCATAGTTATTAGATTCTGCTACTTCATCAAGTACATGAATGTATCCATCCAATTCTTTTTCAATATCATCAAAGTTCATTGTAAAGAATTGGCCTATTGCAAAATTCTTATCATTTACATTAAATAATTTATAATCATTATATAATACATCTTCTTTACTCATACCATCAAGTGAAGTACCACTCTTTAATAATTCCATACCATAATCATGGTAATCAACTTCTGCAATTCTTGCAAGTTCAGTAACTGCTTTTTCATCAATTGCTGTTGCTGTTGGACTCTTAAGGATTAATGTATCTGATAAAATACCAGATAATAATGCTCCTGCAATCTCTTTTGGAATTTCAACATTGCTTTCTTTATACATTGTATAAATTATTGTACAAGTAGAACCTACTGCCATATTTCTAAAGTTAATTGGGTAACCTGTAGTTATACTTCCTAAATTATGATGATCAAAGATTTCTAAAATATTTGCTTCATCTAATCCTTCAACACTTTGTAGTTTTTCATTATGGTCAACTAGCATAACATTCTTTGGATGCTTTTCACTTAAATCAGTAATTTTAAGTAATCCAAGACACTTATTATTCTTATCTACTACAGGATAATTAGTATGTTTCAACTTATTATTGATATCTACTATATCACTAATAAAATCAGTATCAACAAACTTAGTTGGATTATAAACTTTAATCATAGTCTTAATGTAATTAGCAAGTGCTACAAGTCTAGAAACTCTATAAGTATCATATGGAGTTCTAATAATACTAACACCGTTCTTACGAGCGATTTCTACATGTTCTTCTTTAATATAACAATCATTAGTTAAAATAATTAACTTAACTGAAGAATTAACAGCATACTCTAATACACTATGTCTATCTCCTACTATTAATATATCGTTAGGAGTAAGTTTAACATTAGAAATAAATGTTGTACTACGATATGCAGCAACTAATATTTTACCAACAATCTCCTTAGTACATCTAAGTATTTCTTCACCCTTTAGTACATGTAATAAATTATCATATGAAGTATATAAATCTTCAACATTCTCATTAATAATAACATGAGATAAATCTTTTAAAGTAACAAGCCCTAAAAAAGTATTGTCACTCTTAACAACAGGAATACCAGTAAGTTCTGCTTTAAGCATTGCTTGATATCCATCATAAATACTTTCTGTATCTTTAATAAAATACTTTTTATGATAATTTACATCTTTTAATTGAAGTTTAACATCATTTAAATATTTAGGTTCTTTTAAACCAAAATACTTTAGTGCAAAACTTGACTCTTTATTAATATTTCCAAGTACTCTAGGTTCTGTATTATCTCCTAATTTATTTTTTAGATATGAAAGCCCAATAGCTGCCATAACTGAATCAGAATCTGGTTTCTTATGACCAAATATAAATGTTTTTCTCATACCTCTCACTTCTTTCTTGTCAAAGTATACCATAAAACCCTTTTAAAAACAAGAAATTCACTATAAAAATTAATTATAATATTAGAAAATTTGAAATTTATTTTTAAGTACCACACAACTATTAATTATTACAAAAAAAAGATAGTATTAACTATCTAAATTTACTAACTATAAATATAAACGCGAAACTTACTGCTGTTTTTAAACTATTCTTAGTAACATATCCTCTTTCAAATATAGCAGATATATCATCAATTAAATCAACAATCCAACTTTCTAAATATTTTGGTGGTCTTAAAGTACATGGCCACATATGAGTTCTAATTATATCTTCTTGAAGCTCACTAAGTTCAAAATATTTTTTAGAATTATTAACTGCAATTTCAGGATGTTTAGTTACTTTTAAGAATACATTAACATGTTTTACCTCATTAGTAAAAAAGTCATGAAGTAAAGCAGCACGTGTTGCCTCAATATAATTAAGATGAAGTGCTTTTGTAACTAAATAAGTATAATAACTTACTCTAAGTGAATGATCAAGTCTAGTAATACCATGATGACGACATTCACCAAGCTTTAAAAAAGCCTCATGTTCATATATATCATTAATAATTTTATAAAACTCACTCTTCTTATATTTCATTTAACATCCCTTTAATATTATATTTTCTCCGTAAATAAATATATCATAATAAATATAATTATTAAAGTTTGTAAATGTTTATAAGGTAATTATAACCATATATTTACACAATTTTACACTAATTCATTTAAAATATTTTCTAATTCTTCTACATCTTCACTATTAGCCTCATCTATTTCATTATCTTTATTAAACCATACAGGTACATCATTCTTTGTCTCTTTCTTAGTCGTTACCTTCTCTTTAGGTTTAATAATTTTCTTTAATTTCTTATGTTCTTTTTCCGTAAGACGCATAGCATCCTCAACAGTTTCAACATTAAGTCTTTTCCACTGACCAGCTATTGTTTCAACATAACTCTTCTTTAATTGTTGATCATTTACTTGTAAAACATAACTTATAAGTACATTTACAACGCCAGGATTTAATTTCTGATCAATCATTAAACTTTCAATCAAACGCTTATCTCTATCAGTTGGTTCTGCCCCTTTATACTTAGCCTTTAATAATTGATATGGAGTAACATTTTCAAAAGTATAAACAAGCCTAGCCCACTTAGAATTATCTCCTTTAGGTTTCTTTAAAAAATCTGGTTGTCTATTATAAATAACAGTAGGCAAATTACCAGCGTTATCAAACTTATAATAATCTCTACAACTCTTACGAAGTATTGTCTTATCAATAAGACCTTTTTCATTTAATGAATCACGAACAAGTCCTTGCATATCTAAAGTATCTAAATTATAAATAAAACTAAGATTATTAATTAAAGTACGTACTTCACTATTAAAACAATTCTTACTCATTTGAGTATCAGGTATACTTGAAATAATTGTATTAAAATCAATTCCTTTATTAATTAAAATATTATTAGAATCTCTCTTAGTAACATCGTTAATCTCCTCTGTAATAGTTCCAACACGACTATTAAACACTTCATCAAATGAATGAGTAATATCATCATACTCTTTCAAATTAAGTCTAGGTACTTTAAAATAATTAAGTAATTTATCATACTCTTTCTTACCTACATTATTATATAAAACAATATTAAGTATAGGATGATTAAAAAACTCATGTGGAGTAATAGGACTAAATAATAAATAAACATATTGATTAACATTATCTTTTTTTAGATAGGTTTTAACTAACCCCACTGCCTCTAATTTTTCACGTGCAATTACAATATCATCTAAATTAAGTTGCATAGTAGTCATTAAATGATAATGAGTCAAATCATCACTTATAATTTCAAGTCTATCTAAATCATCTATTAAAGTATAATAAAGAGCAACTGCACTATATCCGATTATTGGTTGATATAACATAGAAATAACTTTTTTATCTTTATCTGTAATTATTGTCTTATTAACAACAGTATAAGTATCTGCTGGTAAAATACTAATATTTCTCATGCAATCACCACCTACCAAATATAATATTATAAATTTAAAAAAAAAGAAAGAATTTCTTTCTTAAATTGATTGAATAAATTCAATTATCATATTTAAATCTATTCTTGTAAAATATATAAACATACAACTTATTAATAGAAATGGTCCAAACGGTACTAAATTAACATTTCTTTTTAAAAGAATTATAAGAGATACTGGTAATGCTAAAAAACTTGCTATAAAAAGAACAAATAAACCAAGAATTGGATTGATTACCAGTCCAAAGACAAACATTAACTTAATATCTCCGCCACCTAGACTCTCTTTTTTAAACAAAAAGTTTCCAATAAGCATTACAAGATACATTAAAAAGAATAAACTAATACCAGACAAAATACTAAATAAAGCACTCATAACTCCACTATTTAAACAAGTTATAATTAGAAAGTATCCAGAAAAAAATATTAGTAATTGATCAGGAATTATATAGTAACTTATATCAGATACACTAACAATTATTAATAAAGCAACAATTCCTAAAGCAATCAATAACTCATATGAAAATCCAAATATAAAATAACTAAGAGCAAACAAAACTCCTGTAAAAAATTCCATATAACTAGAAAGAGGACTTATCTTTGTACCACAATATCTACATCTTCCTCGTAAAAACAAATAAGAAATAATTGGAATCATATCAAGTAAACTAAGTTCATGTGTACAATTATCACAATGACTTCTACCTTTTATAAAACCTTCTCCTCTAGGAAGTCTAGAACCAACTACTGTAAAAAATGATCCCATAAGTGTTCCTAAAATAAAAAAGATAATTAAATAAACTATATCCATATAATTACCTCCTCTATTTAACTTGACTATAAATACTAAACATAGGTTGAATAATTGATAAAAGTATTACACCAACAACAACTGCTAAGAAACAGATTAATAATGGTTCTACTAAACTCTTCATTTGATCAATTACGTTTTTATGTAGCATTTGAAAATGTCCCGCAACTTTTTCCATCATATTACCAAGCTGTCCTGTAGACTCACCTGTAACAATCATTTCATATGCAACAACAGGTATTGCCCATTCTCCTTTAAATGCAGAAGAAACAGAATCACCTTTTCCTAAGTTCTCAAGACACTTATTAATTATTCTTTTATAAACTTCATTATTTGTAATCTTACTAAGAATTTCCATACTGTCTGTAATAAATACACCATGGTTTAAAAGAGATGCAAACGTCTTAGTAAAGTTTGCAATTTCATTATATATAATTATGTTTTTAACAACTGGTACATGCATAAGAAATATTTGAACACTTTCCCTAAACTTTTGTACTCTAGTAAACAACTGAATAAATATAAAAACAATAATAAATATAACTAAAAGTATCATATACCACTTTGCCTTAATAAAATCACTAAGTGATAATATTGCAAGTGTAAGTGCAGGCATTTCAGCTCCATTATCAGCAAACATACTAGAAAATTGTGGAACTAAATATGTAAGCATAAATATTAATACACCAAAAGCAATAGTTAATACAACAACTGGATAAGTCATTGCAGACTTCATTTGCTTTCTAGTCTGATCCATAGATGTATAATACTCAGCCATATCGTCCAAAATGGATGGTAAATCACCTGTCATTTCAGCAGTCTTTATCATATTAACTAAAAGTTTAGGATAAACCTTATCTTGCATAATCATAGCATCACTTAAACTCTCACCTTTTAGTAACTGATAAACTAACTGGTTAAAACTTTTCTTAAGATTAGCCTTTCTTGTTTGCTTAGCAAGAATTCTAACAGAATCTGCAAGTGGAATACCGGCTTTAATATAAGTTGACAACTGAGTAAGTGAAAAAGATAAGTCACTAGCACCAATTTTACTATTAGCACCAATATCTATATCAAATTTACTTCTCTCTTTAACTTCCAAAACTTGATAGTCTTGACTAAGCAAAAAGTTTCTAACATCATTTTCACTCTCTGCTTCAAATGTACCTTGTTCTTTTTTACCAACGCCATTTATTATTGTATATCTATAATCCTTTGTAGGATGTTTAATTTTTGCTCTTTTATCTGATAAAACAGATGCTTCCTCAGGTAAAACCACCTCTTCTTGACTAGGTCCGTTTGCACCTGGCATCGTATTATATATATCAGCAGCATTTGGTTGAGGTTGTTGGGTTTGTTGTACTTGTTGAACATTTTGAACATCTTGTTGTACTGCACCTTGAGTATTACCTTCAAGTGATGCTGAAGTCTGACTATTTTGAACATTTCCTGAGGCAGCACTTGCTTGAGCAGCAACATTAACTTCTTTTTTCTTCTTTGAAAATAGCCCCATATAATCAACCTTCCTTTTAGTATTCTTATCATAAATAATTTTAACATAATTAATTTTATTTTAAAATACTTATTTAAACATTTTAACCACTTTACATATATTAATATAGAGGTGACTAACTATGTATCCAAATATACCACAATCTACAAGTTTACTATCAAAACTTGCTAATTTAAAAGGAACAATAAAATGGGCAGAACTACTAGAAGGTACAAAGAAAACCCTAGATGTTGTAAATCAAGCAATACCAATATACTATCAAGTAAAACCAATTGTAAGTAATGCTAAAACTCTATTTAAAATTGCTAATGTTGTAAATTCAAATGATCAAAGTGTAGAAAACAATAATCAAAGTAAAAATGAAGTACAAAAAAAAGAAGAGGTAGTCTCTTCTTCTAATAATAGTCCTATTTTCTATTTATAAAATTATTTTTTATTACTATTATATTTTTCTATAAAACTTCTCTTATAATCTAAGAATCTATCTTCTTTAATAGCTTCTCTAATTTCTTCAGTAAGTTTAATTAAAAATCTAATATTATGAATAGAAATTAATCTTCCGCCTAACATTTCATCAACACTAATTAAATGTCTAATGTATGCTCTTGAATAATTTTTACAAGCATAGCAGTCACATTCTTCATCAATTGGTCCTAAATCCATCTTATATTTAGCGTTATTGAAGTTAATCTTACCACTTCTTGTAAAAGCTTGACCATGTCTTGCAATACGTGTAGGAAGAACACAATCAAACATATCAATTCCACGTTCAACACCTTCAAGTATATCAATAGGATCTCCTACTCCCATTAAATATCTTGGTTTATCTTCAGGTAAATATCTAATTCCATCATCAATCATTTTATACATTGTAGGTTTATCTTCACCAACAGAAGTTCCTCCAATACTATAACCGTCAAAATCCATTTTTACAGTCTCTTTACAAGAATATTCACGAAGATCTCTAAATTCTCCTCCTTGAACTATTCCAAATAAAGATTGATTAGGATTATTATGAACTGCTTTACCACGCTTTGCCCATCTAAGTGTTCTTTCAACACTTTTTTTCATGTAATCATAAGTAACTGGATATGGAGGACACTCATCAAAACTCATTGCTATATCACTATCTAATTTGTTTTGAATTTCAATTGACTTCTCAGGAGTTAAGAAAAGTTTTGCTCCATCTATATGACTTTTAAAATGAACTCCCTCTTCAGTAATATCTTTCTCTTTATTTTTAGCCAAACTAAATACTTGAAATCCACCACTATCAGTTAATATTGGTCCATTATAATTCATAAACTTATGAAGTCCGCCACAATAATTAACTATATCTTCTCCTGGTCTTAGCCATAAGTGATAAGTATTTGCTAAAATTACACCAGAACCACATGCAACAACTTCATCTGTAGAAACGCCCTTTATAGTACCCCTAGTACCAACAGGCATAAACATTGGAGTATCAACAACTCCATAATTAGTCTCAATCTTACCAAGACGAGCCTTAGTATCTTTTTCTTTATGTAAAAGAGTATACTTAATCTTCATATAATACCTCCGAAACTATTTCATTATAAAGGATTATAAAACTTTTTTCAAGAGTTATCTTCTAACAATCACTTTACCGAAATCATCTTCATTTTGAACTTCAACATCGCTATCATTCACATATACATATGTCTCAAATTCAGTAGCTTTATTTTTCTCATAATCATAATCTAAAAGAGTATAACCATCAGGCACACTACATTCCTTACTACCATCATAACCAATTAGCAATGAAATATCCTTATTAATATCAACTAATACATGTTCTCCACTCTTGTATATTGAATCTTCAGGATCACTTGTTTTAACATCTTCAAGCAAAGTACCGAAATCATCATCTTTATCTATTGAAACAGGTACAGTATTTTGATATACAATTGTCTCAAAAGACAAAACTCCTGTTTTATCATAGTCATAATCAATAATCTTATATCCTGGAACATTTTTAAGTTGTCTCATACCATCTTTTCCTAGTAATTCTACATTTCTATTTAAAACTACAACTATATCTTGATAAGCATCACACTTATTATCTCCTATGCTTTTATCATTTGATATCGCATTAACTGGACTGCCAAAACTATTAATATCATCAACTGATACATCACATGTATTTACATAAGTTATATTTTCAAAATCAAAAAATGAAGATTTGCCTAGAAAACTATAATCATAATCATAATTAAGTATCTTATACCCAGTTGGTGCACTTAAATGAAACTTAGTATCACCTTTGCCTAAAAAAGGATTATAACCTCTATTAATACTCGTAATTACATGCTCTCCTGGTTTATAAATATTACCGTTTTCTAAATTTTTTTTATCACTAGTTGGCTTTCCTATTTTATCAGGATTACTTGTTACTACTTCTTCATCGTTTTCAAAAAGATAATCTTCAAACTCAAAACCAATAATTTTATCGTAATCATAATCAACAATTTTATATCCATCAGGCACTTTTAATCCATATAATCCATCTTTTCCCCATAATAAATCAATCGACCTATCAACAGAAATAACTTTATGAGTTCCAGTAGAATAAACATGTTCCTCTTCCTTACTATTTTTAACGCATCCACTCATTGGAACAATAGTAAAGCAAACAACTCCTGATAATAATAAACTCTTTAATCTATTAGATACTCTTAACAAAATAACTCCTCCATTCATAGTGCCTAAAGTATAACATAAAACCGCAATAATTAAAAGTAAAAAAGAATAGAGTCACCCCTATTCTCTAGTATTTTATATTTTTAACTTATTAGTTAATAAAGAATTAAAAATGACATTTAAGAAAAAAACTATAAACTAAAATTTAACGTATTGATAAGAAGATGTATCTACATATTTTTTACCATTAATAGCTGTAACTTCACCATCATAATTTTTAGTACCAATTCTTACTTTAAACTTATCTCCTACTTTAAGTCCATAAACTGCATTACCAATAGAACTAATTCTTTCAAGATATAGCTCATCAAATTCTAAACCTAATGCATGATTAATCATTTCAACATTTTCAAGTACATAAGTATCAGTATCATTATTAAGTTTCAAAGAAACACTACTCCCTATACCGATAGTATCAGAAGATTGTTCACTATTTACAGAATATCTTGTAAGTATAGTCTTAATTGCAATTATTCTATTTTTTACAAGTTCTCTATCTTCTGGATTTCTATTTCTTAATAAAAATCTTAACTCTCTTTTTAAAAGTTCTGATTGTGACTCACTCATAACTAGCCATTCATCTTGATATGTTCCATTTTCTAAACTTTCTCTTATTGCTTTTCTTGCACCATCTCTTCTTCTACGTGAATATTCTACAAAACGAATTGGCAAAAGGTAAGAATCTTTTTCTTTATCTATACTTTTTACCTTAACTGTTAAAATACCCATTGGAGTTTTATAAGATACAGTATCTCCTACTTTATGACCAACTAAATTACTTCCCATAGGTGATAAAGTACTAATAAAAGATGAACCATTCTTTACTCCATCTAGTGTTTCAGTTAAAGTAAATTTTTCTGTTTCTCCGTCATTATATTCAATTTCAAACTTTGTTCCAACACCAACATACTCTGTAGGAGGATAAAATACTATCTCACTAGTTTCTAATATTTTTTCTTTTTCATCAAGATTTTTTATACTATGCATATAATTGTCTTCAGTAATACTATCAAAAACGTGAGTTCCCCATGTATCATCTCTACTCATACTATTTTTGTCCATTAAATAGTCTTTATATTCAGAAACATTATTTCTAGCTTCATTAATTTCTCTTCTTAAATTAATTACTTGTTCTGGTATTAACTTCATAAAATTCACTTCCTAATAACGCCTAGAATATCAATAAAAAAAAGTAAAGTCAACGCTTTACTTTATAAAAAGTTTTTATATCTATTTAATAAACATTGCATCTCCAAATGAGAAGAAACGATACTTATCATCAACCGCAATTTTATAAGCATTAAGAATATTTTCACGTCCAGCAAGTGCACTAACTAACATAACAAGTGTTGACTTTGGCAAGTGAAAATTAGTAATTAATTTATCAATTCCCTTAAATTCATATCCAGGATATATAAAAATATTAGTCCATCCATTACATTCTCTAAATTCACCATACTTAGTTGCGATTGTTTCAAGTGTTCTCGTACTTGTTGTTCCAACTGCTACAATATTATGTCCACTCTTTTTTGTTTCATTTAAAAGTTTAGCAACCTCACTACTCATAGAATAGAATTCACTATGCATCTCATGTTCTTCAATATTCTCGACACTAACTGGTCTAAATGTTCCAAGACCAACATGTAGTGTGACATAAGCAATATTTATTCCCTTATCTTTAATTTTTTCAAGAAGTTCTTCTGTAAAATGAAGTCCTGCAGTTGGAGCAGCAGCACTACCTACTTCTTTTGCATATACAGTTTGATAAAGAGACTGATCTTCTAGTTTTTCATGAATATATGGAGGAAGTGGCATTGTACCTAATTCTTCTAATATTTCCATAAGAATTCCAGAATAAATTAGTTCAAAATGTCTAATTCCAGCATCGAAAACACCACAGCATTTTGCCTTTAACTTTCCATCTCCAAAACTAACAATAGTTCCTTCTTTTATTCTTCTAGCAGGCTTTACTAAGCACTCCCACTTATCACCTTCGATATTTTTTAAAAGTAATATTTCAATAACAGCACCAGTTTCTTCTTTAGTACCAATTAATCTTGCTGGTAAAACTTTAGTATCATTTAAAACTAAAGTATCTCCCGGATTTAAATAATCAATAATATCATAAAACTTTTTATGTTCAACTTCTCCTGTTTCTTTATCTAAAACTAATAATCTTGACTCATCTCTTTTTACAAGTGGAGTTTGTGCAATTAACTCTTCTGGTAAATAATAATCAAAATTTTCAACTTTCATTCTAATCACCTCAAAATACTAACTTATTTTATCACATAATTAAAAGAAATAAAACAAGTTTATTCCTTTTCTATACCTAAAACTTCATAAGCTTTATCTGTTGCTACTCTACCTCTTGAAGTTCTTTTTAATAATCCATTTTGTAATAAGAATGGCTCATATACATCTTCAATAGTAGTAACCTCTTCTCCAATAGAACTACTAAGTGCTTCAACCCCAACTGGTCCACCATTAAATTTATAAATAATTGCTGATAAAAGCTCTCTATCTGTATTATCAAGACCCATCTTATCAACTTTTAATCTATCAAGTGCTTTCTCAGTAACTTCAAGTGTAATAGAACCATCTCCATCAACCATAGCAAAATCTCTTACTCTCTTAAAAAGTCTATTAGCAATTCTTGGAGTACCACGACTTCTCTTAGCAAGTTCAACGGCAGCATCATCATCTATAAAGACATTTAAAACTCTTGCTGTTCTTTTAACAATCAAAGTAAGTTCTTCAACTGTATAATACTGAAGTTTATCAATAATACCAAATCTATCTCTTAAAGGGGCAGATAAGTCACCTGCTCTAGTAGTTGCCCCAACTAATGTAAATGGCGGTAAATCAATTCTAATATTTCTACTATTTCCTTCACTTCCAACAATTATATCTAATGAAAAATCTTCCATAGCTGGATATAATATTTCTTCAATATATCTTGGCATTCTATGAATTTCATCAATAAATAATACATCTCCTGGTTCAAGAGAAGAAAGAATTGCTGCTAAATCTCCACTTTTTTCAATACTAGGTCCACTTGCTGTTTTTATATTTGTTCCAAGTTCATGTGCAATAATAAACGCAAGTGTAGTTTTTCCAAGTCCTGGAGGACCATATAGTAAAACATGATCTAGTGCTTCATTTCTCATCTTAGCAGCTTTTACAAATACTCTAATATTTTCTTTTACATCATTTTGTCCAATATACTCATCTATTGTCTCAGGTCTAATAGTATTATCTAGTTCATTATCATTAAATAAATTATAATTTGTTATAACACTCTCATCCTTCATAAACTAACCTCTCAATAACAATTTTAATGCATCCTTTACTTGTCCCTCAATTGGAAGTGATGTATTAACCTTAGCAAGTACAGGTACAATTTCTTTTTCTTTGTAACCAAGTCCTAATAAAACTTCTTTTAATTCATTTTCAGTTTCAACTTGATCATCACTAATACCAACACCAATAAACTCAAGTTTTCCTTTCAAATCAAGAACAATTTGTTTAGCAAGTTTTTCTCCAATTTTAGGAAACTTCTTTAAATATAAAATATTTTCTCTTTCAATTGCATCCATTATTCCATCAAGTGAACCAACTGCAAACATTGGAAGTGTCATCTTAGGACCTAATCCTTTAACACTAATAAGTTTTAAAAATAATTCTTTCTCTTCAATAGTCTTAAACCCAAATAATAATTGTTCATCTTCTTTTACTTGTTGATAAACATATACTCTTAACTCTTTACCAATTTCAAAAGAATAAGGATTAGCAACATAAACTAAATATCCTACTCCACCGGCTTCAATAACAATCGCATTATTTTTAATATATGTAACAGTTCCTTTTATATAATCAAACATCTAAATCATCTCCAATATCTATTATTACATAAATAATTAAATTAATCAAAGAAAATCGAACATAATTTTGAATTAAAAAGACATATATAAATAATGCCTTTTAATAATTACTTTTCTGAGTCTTTTAAATTATCAAGTAATTCTTCAGAAGAAGACTCATCATCAACTTGTTCTAGTAATTCATCACTCTTAGAAAACTTACGATTTTTATTTTTCATCTCTTCTTCATGTACCAAAACATTATATGCAACTTTTCCAACTAATGTCTTTGGAAGTTCATCTCTAATCTCATACTCATATGGCCATGAATAACGAGATAAATTCTTTTCACAATGTTCTCTAACTGACTTTATCACATCATCATGATTTATATCTTTATTCTTTAATACAATAAATGCTTTCGCAACTTGTACTTTGTAAGGATGTGGTATTCCAATAACACAACTCATCATTACATCAGGATGTGAATCAATTACATTTTCTATATATTGTGGATATAGGCAATAACCACTACTTACAATTAATCTTTTTAATCTATTTTTAAAATATACAAACCCATCATTATCCATAATTCCAAGATCACCTGTATGTAGCCAAATATGACCATCTTTATGTTTTCTTAAAGTTTGTTTAGTTTCTTTCTTATCCCTTAAATATCCCTGCATAACAGTAGGACCACTAATAACAATCTCGCCCTCTTCTCCATAAGGAACTTCTTTTTCTGTACCTTCTTGGACTATTTTAAAATACATATCAGGATAAGGTATTCCAATACTTCCTTCACGATAATTATTAACTGGAGTAAAGCAACTTGCACTACCGCACTCAGTAAGTCCATATCCTTCTCTTACTTGAGTTTTAGAGCCATGTTCTTTTAAAAATTTATCTACTTTCTTCTTTAACTCAACAGATAACGAATCTCCTCCAGAAATAACACATGTCAAAAATGACAAATCATAACCATTTAAATTTTTATTTTTAAGTAAAGATTCAAATAATGTTGGAACACCAACCATAACATTAGGTTGATATTTCTTTAGTAACTTATCAAATGTTTGAGCACTAAACTGTGGAAGCAAAATACTAGTACCACCAAAATATTGAACAGTATGAATACAAACACCTAATCCAAATCCATGAAATATCGGCATAATAGCAAGTACTTTATCCTTTTCATGAAGACATGCTACATGTTCAAAAGATTGCATCGCTAAGGCATTTAAATTCATATTAGAAAGTTTAACTCCTTTAGGCGTTCCAGTTGTACCTCCACTATAAAGTATTGCTGCAACTTCCTTACTCTTAAAGTCATCGTCAATTTCTCTTGTATATGAGTGTCCTAATTTTATAAAATCTCGCCAAGTAATTCTCATATCACTCTTAGCCATTCTTACTTTTCTACCTTTTGTTGCTTGATAAATCGCTTGCATATGAATTGGCATAGAATCACCAACTGATACTGTAATTGCTTTCTTTATCTTAGTGTCTTCAATAATAGAATTAACTTTATTAAAAGCAAAATCAATTGTCACAATATAATTACTCTTAGAAATATTTAAGAAATGTTTAATTTCATTTTCACCAGATAATGGATGAATCATATTAGAAATAGCTCCTATCTTATTAATTGCATAAAAAGCAATTATTGCCTCAGGCACATTAGGCATACAAATAGCAACTATGTCTTTATGTTTTACTCCTAATGCCTTGAAAGCACGAGCAGCCTCATCTATCTGTTTTAAAAATTCATAATAAGTTTTCTTTGTACCATAGTAATTATAACTAATATTATTTAAATGTTTTGAAGCAGTATATTCTATTAACTTATATACTGAAAAATCTGGATAACTAAGATGTGGATTAACATCACCATAATATTTATACCATGGAGTTTTTATCTTTTTAACCATTCAAATCACCAAAAATATTATAAAAAAAATAAACGATTAAGTCAATTAATCACATAATTATAATTACATAGAAAAAGATAGAAAACCTATCTTTCTACCTTCTCTATTAATTGATCATTTTCTTCTCTAAGTAACATTGTATAGATAAATAATAAGTTTAAATACTCATCTTCATCATTATATTCTTCTAATAATCCAAGTGGTTCATTATAACTACTGATTTTATTATTTTCTAAATATAATAATCTAATCTCATCAGATATTACTTTTAATATTTCACATCTTTTATCTTCAATGTCTAATTCTTTAAAATTTCTAAATAAATCAAAATATTCTATTGGCATTAATAACCTCCTTATTACGTTCAACCATTTCTAATACCTTCTCATGATGTAATGAATCAACTTTTTTCTTAGATTCATTAAATTTCTTCTTTTTATCTTCTCGTAACACATAGCCAACTTCTCTTAACATTTGTTTTTGATTCTCATTAAAATCAGATTGATGTTTAGATAGCCATAATTCTGCATATAGTAAATCTGGAGATTTATATTCTGGACTACTTTTCTTCACTACATGTACTTTTCCTTCTGAATCTATTTTTATTTTATCCCTATTAGTTAAATTAGTAGAATACTCTTCACATATACCCGATTCGTTCTGTTCTTTTATTTTTTTTAAATAGTAATAATAGGAATTAAACTCATCTCCTAATAATACATAGCCTATATCTCTTAACATTTGTTTTTGAGTCTCATCAAAAATAGGCTGATAACTACTTTGATGATTATAAAGCCATAATCCTACGCCTAGTAAATCTGGAGAATTATATTCTGAACTACCATATTTTACAACATGTACTATTCCATCTGAATCTATTTTTATTTTATCCTTAGTAGTTAAATTAGTAGAATACTCTTCGCCTGTACCGGATTCATTTTGCTTTTTTATTTTTACTAACAAACTATAATAATTATTAAATGTATTATTAAACTCTTCTTCTGAAGTTAGTTTATCTTCTTTTAAAACATAGCCTATATCTCTTAACATTTGTTTTTTCTCCACATCAAAATCAGATTGATGTGCGTTAAACCACCATCCTACATTTAGTAAACCTGGATAATTATATTCTGGACTACCATATTTTACTACATGTACCATTTCATCTGAATCAACTTTTATTTTATCATTACTAGCTAAATTAGTAGAATATTCTTCACATATACCTGATTCGTTTTGTTCTTTTATTTTTACTAACAAACTATAATATTTATTAAAGGTTTTATTAAATTCTTCTTTTTCTATATTTAATTTATCTTCTTTTAACACATAGCCGACTTCTCTTAACATTTGTTTTTGGTTCTCATTAAAATCAGATTGATGGCTGTTAAACCAATCGCCTACATTTAGTAAATTTGAAGAATTACATCCTTGGCTCCCTCTCTTCACTACATGTACTAGTCCTTCTGAATCTATTTTTATTTTATCCATACTAGCTAAATTAGTAGAATACTCTTCACATATACCTGATTCGTTCTGTTCTTTTATTTTTACTAACAAATTATAATATTTATTAAAGGTTTTATTAAAGGTTTTATTAAAGGTTTTATTAAATTCTTCTTTTTCTATATTTAATTTATCTCCTTTTAACACATAGCCGACTTTTCTTAACATTTGTTTTTGTTTTTCGTCAAAATCAGATTGATTTTTATATAGCCACTGACCTGGATTTAGTAAATCTGAAGACTTATATTCTGGACTTCCCTTCTTTACTACATGTACTTTTCCTTCTGAATCTATTTTTATTTTATCTGTTGCAGATAAATTAGTAGAATACTCTTCACATATACCTAATTCATTCTGTTCTTTTATTTTTTTTAAATAGTAATAATAGGAATTAAACTCATCGCCTGTTATTACATAGCCTATATCTCTTAACATTTGTTTTTGCATTTCATCAAAATCAGATTGATTTTTATATAGTCAATCACCTGTATTTAGTAAACCTTGATAGTTATATTCTGAACTACTATATTTTACTACATGTATCATTCCTTCTGAATCTATTTTTATTTTATCCGCTGAAGATAAATTAGTAGAATATGAATACTTACATTTTTCTGATTCATTTTGTTCCTTTATTTTTACTAATAAACCATAACAATAATTAAATTGTTTATTAAATTTTTCTTTTTCAAAATTTGATTTATCTTCTTTTAACACATAGCCAACTTCTCTTAACATTTGTTTTTGGTTCTCATCAAAAACAGGCTGAACATTATTTTGATGGCTATAAAGCCATTGTCCTACACTTAATAAATTTGGAGAATTATATTCTGAACTCCCATCCTTCACCACATGTACTCCTTCTGAATCTATTTTTATTTTATCCGCTGCTGATAAATTAGTAGAATATTTTTCACCTCGACCAAATTCATTTTGTTCTTTTATTTTTTTTAAATAGTAATAATAGGAATTAAACTCATCTCCTGATAATACATAGCCTATATCTCTTAACATTTGTTTTTTCTCCACATCAAAATCAGATTGATGTGCGTTAAACCACCATCCTACATTTAGTAAACCTGGATAATTATATTCTGGACTACCATATTTTACTACATGTATTCCTTCTGAATCTATTTTTATTTTATCATTTGTAGTTAAATTAGTAGAATATTCTTCACATATACCTGATTCATTTTGTTCTTTTATTTTTACTAATAAGCCATAATAATAATTAAATGTTTTATTGAAATTATTTGAATTATAATTTTCTACTTCATTTCTAAGTTCTAAGAATTCTCTTGTTACTGGGTTTAATTGTAAAATTCCAGATAAACTATCTTCTTGTTTATCTTCAACTATTTTAGGTAAATTTTCTTCCTTACTAAAATCAACTTCTATATTCCAAATATCCAAGTCACAACACATATCTACTATTGCTTTTTCGTACTTCATATCTTCTTTTAGTAAATCTTTATTTTCTATATATTTAGAATATCTATTTTTAATAAAAATAAAATTTTTCGCAATATTTCTTTCAAACTTATCTTTAGAATTTCCATTTGGAATTCTTCCTTTATCTTCAATCCAATCTTTAATAATTGTTAATTTTATTATGTCACTTTCTTCTAAATCATGATTTCTAACTAATTTAACATTAAGTACATTATTAACTAAATCAATAACTTTAGGTTTCTTTCCACTCATCAAGTTTTCTTTATCGTTATATTTCATACATCTGCCTAGTTGTTGTAAGAAAAGAATTCTTGAATTTGTATCCATTGGTCTTAACCATATTATTCCAGATATTCCTTTTGCGTGTACTCCTTCATTAAGTTTATTCATTACAAACATCAATTTTGGTTTACCATTTGTTGGTTCATTAAATTTATTTAGGAAATCTCTATTTGCTTTAGACCCATAACTTCCTAACATTGAAATATTTTCTACTTTGTCTTTCATTTCTTCATGAAGTTTTTCTTTTAGTTTTTTATTAGATAACTTCTTCCAGCCCATATAATTAATTATCTTATCCGCAAGTACATCGTTTTTTGAGATTAAAGATTCATTTTTATACTTCATCTCATATTTTGAAAGTAATAAAATATTTTCTTTTTCTGCTTCTAAATACTTTCTTTCTACTTCGTCTAATTTATCGTTATTTATTATTTTTCTATATAATTTTTCTACGCCTGGATTATTTTTTAAATACTCATCACTATATAAAAATTGACTAAATAAAGTTTGATAATCTTCTATCATTCTTCTTGCGGCAGACTGATTTATCTTTTTACCATTTTCGTCATAATATTCTGTGTTTCCATCTTCGTCTTCACATTTTTTTGTTACAGGTAAAAACACAATATACTTGTCATCACTCTTTATATTCTCATTTAGTATTCTTTCAATTCCTACTGAAGAGGATACTTTTCTTCTTAGTTTTTCATATTTTTTT
>CAKOZD010000007.1 GCA_934131175.1 uncultured Bacilli bacterium
AAAAAATACAAATAGAAAGGGATTAATCATAATAGAAATTAATTAATATTTCTATAAGATTAATTATACGAGGTAAAGTATGAATAAAAAATATATTGAAAGATTATATAAGGAAGTAGAGGAACAGTTAGATGAAGAATATAAAGTTGTTTTGGAACCATCTACTAATATAAAAGAAGATTATGTAGAATTAGATTGTATTAATTGGAAATTAGAAGATACAATGATTGACTTGGTTGATAGTTTAAAAAATAATAACAAATTAACTTTAGAAGAAAAAATATTAGAGGTATATAAATTTATTTGTTTAAATTACATTTATGATGATAATGTTTTATTCTTCTTTAAAAAAAGAAAAGATGCTGAAGGAAATACATATTATATAGCAGTTGACTGGTATGGAAGAATTATTGATAAAAATTGGGTTGAAAAAAGAAAAACTCACAATAGAAGAATATGCTATGAATTTTCAAGATTTTTTGCCAAAGCAATAAATATTTTAATAGGTAATAGAGATGATATGGAATCATTTATTATGGGTTTAAAAGATAATACACATTACGTTACAGTAATAAGTGGTGATGATTATAGCGCAATCCTTGATTTAGATGATTTTAATAAAATTAAAGATTTAACAAGATTAAAAACTGGATTAACATTAGATGGTATAAGAATATTAAGAGATGATAAAAACATATTAAGAAATGCTATTGATAAATTCAATGAATCAAGAAAACAAACATTAATAGAAAAAAGTAATTCTAAAGAAACAATTGAATATTTTAGTAAAGCAATAAATACTATAAAAGAGTATAACTTAGACTCTCAAGGATTTAATGAAATAATGAAAAAAATTATTGAAGATGAAGGAATAGATACTGATAGATTATGGAAATTAGAATCAGAAACACCAGAAAAAAGGTATGTAAGATGTATCGGCTTTGAATATAAAAACAAAAAATATATTGTTGATAGTGTATTACAAAAAATGTTTAGTGAAATTGATTCAGATTATGATGAGTCTTTATATATAACAAATCCTGAAGAACATTTATATGAATACTACGGAGGATAGTTATGAAGCAAGATATAAAAAAATTAGAAGAATTTAATGAATTAGTAACAATGAACAAAGGAGAAAGAGATATTGTAGTATATAATCCTAAGTGGACTGAGAATGAAAGTGATGAGTTCATAACAAAAGATTTAGTAGAATGGAAAATGACTCCAGAAACAGAAGAATATGTAAAAAAATTACTTTCAAATTTTCATATGTCTGATGAAACAAGAATAATAAGTCTTTATGAAGAATTAAGTAAAAAATATGTTTATGATGATAATTTAATTTCTTATATTCAAAAAGTAAGAGATGGAGTTTATACTGTACCGGATTGGTATGGTCGACAAATTGACGAAGTGTGGGAAAGCAACAGAAAAAATCATAATAGACGAGTATGTTTTGAGTTAGCAAGAGAATTTGCAGCAGGACTAAATGAAATCTTTAAAGACAATGATGACTATAATATATGTATATTATGGGATGTAGAGCAAACTCATTATTACGTAGGATTAACTTGCAGTGAGTATAGTCTAACCCTTGATATGGATGATTTTTCTGGTATTAAAGATTTAACAAGATTAAAAGCAGGACTAACACTTGAAGGAATAAAAATAATGCCTGGAACAGATAAAAATGCTGTTTTTAAATCAGAATTACAAAAATATAATGAAAGAAGAGAAAAATCAGGATACAACTTGATAAAAAAACAAAGATTTATTTCTGAAAATGTTGATGAACCAGAACAAATTGGATTTTTGAGAAAAGCAATGGAATTTATGTCAGAAGATTTGGGCTTAGACTCACAAGGTGTATTTGAATATATGAAAGAATTAATAGGATGCTCTTTAGGTGGAAAAGCACGAGAAAAAATTTGGAAGAAAATTTCAGGAGATGAAACAGATACAAGATACATTAGATGTCTACTTGTTAATAAAGAAGGAAAAACGTATCTAGTTGATGGTGATTCAAGAGAAGTAAGATTATTTGATAGAGAAGAACTTGAAAAAGAAGATAGAACGTATTTACCATTTGATGAACTTGAAAGAGATAGAAAGCCATATAGTGGAAAATAAATCTATTGCAAATTAAATAAAAAATATTATAATACTATTAACAATATTGTTGTTAGTAGTATTTTTAATTTTATAAAACAAATAAAAAAAGAGGTTTCTATGAAAAAAATAAAAGAAATTTTAAATGAAGAAAATAATAAATTAAATATAAAAGATTATATAATACTTGGATTTATAATATTTACTTATACAATAATTTCATTTATAAATTTAGGAAATACAATAAGTCCAAATACTTTTTTTAAGATAGAATCTACAAATCAAGTAATAATAGAATTAAAGCACACGGATGACATCATAAGAATGAAAATATTTAATGGAGATGAAAATGCAAAGTATCAAATATATACTTCTTTAGATGGAAAAGATTACAAATATATCAATGATTATGAAGGAACAGGAGCTTTTTCATGGCAAAGTGAAAAAATATTATCTAAAGGTAAATATATAAAATTATTATTTTTAGATGATTCATCAATTGGAGAAATTGCTTTTTATAACAATAAAAAAGAAAAAATAAAAATAGATCAAGTTCTATATAAAAATAAAAAAGTAACATCATTAACAGATGAGCAAAAGACTATTCCAAAAAAAATAAGTTATATGAACTCATCGTACTTTGATGAAATATATTTTGCAAGAACAGCTTATGAATATGTAAATGGAATAAACACGTATGAGTGGACACACCCACCTCTCGGAAAACTAATCCAGGCTATACCTATATACATAACAAAAAATATGTCTCCGTTTAACTATCGATTAATGGGAAATATTTCAGGAATATTGTTAATTATTGTTATGTATCTATATGGAAAAGAACTGTTTAAGAAAAGGAAATATGCTATATTTTCAGCACTTCTTATGATGTTTGATACATTTCATTTTGCTCAAACAAGAATGGGAACAGTAGACAGCCATTTAGTACTATTTATTTTGTTGGCATCACTCTTTATGGTTAAATATGTAAAAACTGATAAAACAAAAAATTTATTATTATCAGGAATATTTTTTGGACTATCAATTTCTGTAAAATGGACAGGATTTTATGGAGGCCTTGCACTAGCAATAATTTTCTTTATCAATTTATTTAAAAAGAAAAAAATAAATTTCAAAACAATAATTCAAGGAACTTCATTTTTCGTAATAATTCCATTAATAATTTATTGTAGTCTATATTTACTATTTCCAAATAATAAGCTAAATTACACAAATAACTTAGAAAACATTGTAAAACAACAACAAGACATGTACAATTATCATTCAAAATTAGAAGCAACTCATCCATTTTCATCAAAATGGTATTCTTGGCCAATATCTTATAAACCAGTTTGGTATCATCAAGAAAAGTATGACAATGCAACTAAAGAAACGATAACAGGTATTGGTAATATTGTTATATGGTGGATAGGAGTAATTGGAATGTTATATGTATTAATTAATGCATTTATAAAAAGAAATAAAACATCAATACTATTATTAATAACAATAATGTCTTTATGGTTACCATATGCGTTTATTGGAAGAGTAATGTTTTTATATCACTTCTTCCCAGTATTACCATTTATGATGCTAAGTATTGTAAAATTATTTAGTGATATAGAAGAAAAATATAAAATTAATTATTTAATTCCAACATATATGATTTTTGTAATATTATTTTTCATAATATATTATCCAGTAGTATCTGGAACTGAAGTATCAATTGATTATATAAATAATTTGAGATTATTTTCTAGTTGGATATTTTAAAAGGTATTTGTTTAAAATATCTTTTTTTTTATTAATCTGCTATAATTGTATATAGAAAGAGGATGTGAGTTAATGAAAGCAATATGTGTAGGGCATTCAACATATGATACAACACTACCAATGAATGAGTACCCAACAGAAAATATAAAGTATAGAATAGAAAACCATATAGAGTGTGGTGGTGGACCAGCATCAAACGGAGCATATTTATTAGCAAAGTGGGGAATTGGTACAACCATTTGTTCTGTAATAGGTGATGATTATTATGGAACTAAGATTATTGAAGACTTTGAAAAAATCGGAGCAAATACAAAATATTTAGAAGTAAAAGACAACCATCAAACTTCAAGTAGTTTTATAATTGCTAATATGAGTAATGGATCACGTACTATAATTACATCAAAAAAAAATCCAATAAGAAAGCTAAATCAAAGTGTAACAGAAAAAGCAGACTTAATATTAGTAGATGGAGAACACCCAGAAACAGCAGATGAAGTATTAGATAACAATAAAGATGCTATAAGTATAATTGATGCAGGAAGACTTAATGAAGATACAAAAAGACTAGGAAAAAAAGTAAAATACTTAGTATGTTCAAAAGAATTTGCAGAAAAATTTAGTGGTAAAACAATTGATGTAAATAACATTGATTTATTAATTGAAATATATGAAGAATTAAAGTCATATTTCAAAAATACAGTAATAATTACATTAGAAGCAGCAGGAAGTTTTACTGAAATAAATGGTAAATATAAAATTATTCCAAGTATTAAAGTAGTCGCTAAAGACTCAACTGGTGCAGGAGACATTTTCCATGGAGCAATCACTTATTTCTTAGGAATAGGGTATGACCTCGAAAAATCAATAAAATACTCATCAATTACAAGTGCAATATCAGTAACTAGGATAGGTTCTAGATATTCAATACCTAATTTGGAAGAAGTGTTAAACTATGATGAGCTTATATAGTAATAGACCAGAACTTGACTTACATGGAATTGATAGAGACTATGCAAGAATTCTTATAAATGATTTTATAGCAGATCACTATAAGATGAGAGATGAGGTAGTGGTAATAGTTCATGGAAATGGTACTGGAATAATAAGAAAAACAACTCAAGATACATTAAGAAAGAATAAGTTTGTTGAAGAATTTAAAATAGACAATTTTAATGCCGGTGCAACAGTTGTCAAACTAAAAAAATTCGTTGACAAATAAGGGCTTTTGTGTTATTATATGCAATAACGTGACAGGGGGAATCTATAATGTATACGGAAGAATATGAAAGCAAAGGCTTTCCAATTAGAAGTTTTGCAATAAAACTTATTTTAGTAGTTATATTTGTTTTCTTACTAATATGGCTATTACCAAAGTTTACATCACCAACAATTGAAACGAGAGAATGTTCAACAACAGGAACATGCGATACATCAGGAATTGAGGCACTTACATCTCAAATTTTTTCTGATAACCTAGAAAAAATGAAAGATGCAGCTATTTCATATTACACAGATGAAAGATTGCCAAAAGAAGTTGGACAATCTGAGACAATGACTTTAAGTGATATGATTGGTAAAAAAATAATAGTTGCTTTGATTGATAAAAATAATAAAGCCTGTGATGTAGAAGGTAGTTATGTAAAAATAACTAAGTTAGATGATGAATATCTATTAAAGGTTAATCTAAAAGATAGTGAAAAAGAAGATTACATATTGGTGCACTTAGGATGCTACACATATTGTGATTCATATGTATGTGAGAAAAAGACTACAGATACATCTTCATCAGTACCAATAAAAGGTGGAAAAGTAAATCCAACAGTTCCAATAAAAGGAAGTATTAAGGATGGAGTATACTACCCACCAGCAAGTAGTAAGCCATCAAATGATACAACTTGTAAAGGAGATAATTGCAATAAACCATCAGATGATAGTTGCAAAGGTGATAACTGTAACAAACCATCAGATGATGATTGCAAAGGAGATGATTGCAATAAACCATCAGATGATGATTGTAAAGGAGACAATTGCAATACTCCAAAACCAAGCGATAAACCATGTACAGGAAAAGAATGTGATGACGATGAGACTCCATCTCCATCACCATCATATCAACCTAAATATATTTATGAGTACAAAAAAACAACATCTGCTAAGTTCTCAGCATGGACAAGTTGGTCAAGTTGGTCAAAAACAAGTTGTGCTACTCAAGAAGTAAATTGTAGTGATAGCAGTGAAAATTGTTTATATAAACTACAAATGTACAAGAGAAAAGAACAAATTGGAACATATCAAAAAACTTATGCAAAACAAAGAGAAGAAGTAAGACAAACAGGTTCTTATACTGAAAAGTCATGTAACAACTTTAACTATGTAAAAGTAAATCATACTTTATACGCAACAACAACTACAACAACATATACAACAATAAACACAATTACTAATACAACTGCTCACACAGTAGGAAGTTGGAAGTACGTAGGACGTGGAAGTTATAGTAATCCACCAAGAGATAGTGCTGGAACAAGCTATAAATTTGTTGGTGCAGATTATAGTTATTGTGCAGAAACATGTACAACATTACCTAACTATTACTATGATAAATATACATATACTGGTGGCTTATCAAGCGTATCAAGTTCAACAACACCAGGAACTACTTCATCATCTTCATCAAGTTCAACATCATCATCAACATCAACAAGTTATGAAGCAAGTTGTGGAGGATATAGTTATAAGACAATACCAATATATGGAACAGTAACAGTAACAGAAAAAGCAACAAGAACAGAAAAATTATATGGAACAGTATGTTACAAGAGTACAAAAACAAGAAAATTAACAAGTAGTTCTTCAACACAAACTAAGTGGAGTTCATACGATGATAAAACACTATTAAATGCAGGTTGGACATATACAGGAAGAAAAAAATTAAAATAGGGGGATTTTAAAATGAAAAAGATAGTTAATATAGTATTTTATAAATATTTTAATGAAGAAGGAAAACAAAAACAGGCTTGCATATTTTATGATGATGGAACAGTTGCACAAGTATCCTATGAAGAAGGTATAGATGCTTGTGAAGAAATAGTTGCAGAAAAAAACATTACATCAAAAGATGCATTTAAAGAAATGATTAACAAAGATATGGTTCATGTTATGAGTGGAAAAGAATTTGAAAGAAGATTTAGTGAATTTTTTGCTAAAAGTTCTGAAGATTCTTTAGAAAATAAGCAAACACCTGTTGTTGAAAATCAAGAAGAAGATAAGAATGATAGTAATGAGCCAATCATTGTACCAGACAGACAAGGACAAGAAATGCCAATTGTAACACCTGATAATTACGATACAGATGAATATGAATATGGAGAAACTGAAACACCACATATTGATGAAAATGATAGTACTCAAACTCAATTAGATGATGAGTTACCAGATGACTTTATAAGTGATGAGGAAGTAGAAAATAATAGAGATAACAGAGAAGCAAGAAATGTTCCTCCAATAACACCTACACATCAAGATGAAGCAAGCGAAGAACAGCCAGAAACACAAAGCACTGAGCAACCTGTACCAACAAATACAAACGATGATGATTCACACGAAGATAATAATGATGCTGATGCAGATGATAATGATTCTGATAGTGATGCGGATGATAATGACCCAGAAAATGAAAACGATGCAGAAAATGATAATGACAATGCTACTCCATCATCAAATGATGATTTAGAAGATGAGCTTGGAGAAAACATTGGAGATGATGATGAAGAAGAAAAAAAAGGATTCTTCAAAAAATTAATTGATAAATTTAAAAAGAACAAAATAGTAAAAAGAATTACTATAGGAGTTATTGCTTTAGCAACAGCAGCAGGAATATTCTCTTGTGCAGCTCATAACACTAAAGATGGTCAAATGTTAAATAGTAATATTGCAACAGAGTCAACAACTGATGATGAAAATAAAGTTGATGATTCTGGAGTATTAGTTCAAGGAGATAATAGTTACTATGATAATTACTCATATGATCAATTACTTCAAGTAACTGATAGCGAACCACAAAAGAATGCAATGGAAAAATTAGGAAGCGTAGTAACTACATATAATGGTGACTTTGCAAGTGCTCATGTTGAAAGTGGAAAAGATATTAAAACAGCATTAACTTATGATGAAATGGTAGCATTACAACAAGCATATAACGATTATTCAAAAAAAGACTTACAAGCATACTTTAATGGAGCAGATATACGATCTACAGATTTAACAAGAGCATACAAATCTGCATCATTACAATTGATGGGAGCATATGTAATTGAAACAAATGAAAGTAAAGTAGATATGTCAAGTCTAATAACTACAGATGAAGGAAAAGAATTTTATAATAAATATCATACAATGTTCTTAGAAGCTAAGAATGCAACAGAAAAGCAAGATAAGTTAAATAAAATTAAAACTTTCTACGATGAAGTTAAAAAAGATTTCCCTATAACAGAAGATGTAAGAACAGAAGGTATTTCACATGCTGATAGTTATTCATCAATTACATCATATAAATTATCTGTTGCTCCAATGATTGCAGCAGGAGAAATGATGTGGCAAAACTTAGACCAAGATTTAACTCTTGATGATACATCTATAGACTTCTTAAATGATATAGGTCTTTGTAATTATGTAGAAAAAACATTCGAAAGAATTGAAACAATAGCATTAAGTGGAACAGAAGATGAAAAAAATCCATTATATGAGCAATATAAAAATGCAGTTGAAAAAATGTTAACAGAAAAAGGAATCGCTGTTATTGATGATGAACATAGAGATTTAACTAAATTACAAGCATTCCAAGATGCAGTTAACTGGCATTTTAAAGAAGATGGAAGTCTTGAATATTCTGAAGAAACATCTTACTCAACAGATTCTTATCAAACAGTTTCATCTTATTCAGATTCAACAACTACTTATAGTGAAGATGAATCAAGAGAAAGTGTAAGTGCCGACGAAGTACCTGCTGATGAAAGAGAAAGATTAGAAAACGAAATTAATTCAGAAATAGATAGTGAAAACGAACAAGCAAAATCAGATGCAGAAGAAAAAGCTGAAGAAAATAGACAAGAAATGCAAGAAGAAGAAGACCAAAACGCTGATAAAATAGAAGAAGAAGTAAAACAAGATGATCAACAATTACAAGATGATATAGATAAAGCAAATGACACAATTGATTCAAATAATAGTGATCAAGATACATCAAATGATCAACAAGTAAACGAGGATGATTTCCACGGAACAGTAGATTTTGATGATGATCATTCAGATAGTAATGGAAACTTAGATGATTCAGTAGAAAATATTACAACTAGTCCAAGTGATGACCAAACAGGTCAAGACCTACCAGATCCTAATGAAACTGGTGCTAAGTTTGATGCACAACAAGATAACAGCAACACATCATCTGATAGTAGTTCATCATCAGATAGTAGTTCATCTTCAACACCAGAAGAGAGTGTTCCATCTACAAGTACAGATGGTGGAGATGTTTCAAACGATGGAGTTTATGAATACGAAGTTCCAGCAGAAGAGGCATCACCTTCTAATGCAGACTTAGTAAATGAATATGTTGAGTCTCTTGCAAACCAAGACTCTTCATATGAATCAGACTATGTATATTTCAAATAAAACTATAAAATAAATGCTCGATTGAGCATTTTTTTATTTTTTAAATAAAAATATGAAATTTTGTTGAAATTAAAGAAAATATTTGACAATGAACAACACATGTGGTATAATATGAATACATTGAAGGTACAGAGGGTCTTCAAAGAGTGGGGGTTGAATATATGAAAAATAGTTATATATTTGAATATTTAGATGAAAATGATTTTAGAAAGAAAGAAAGATCAGTTAGAAAGTATAATATGCTTGCTTATAAGAAATTAACATTTACTTATTATCCAGAATTAAGAAAAGGTACATTCTTAGGTAAAGAAGTAAATAGAGATGAGAAAGCACATACAGTAAGTTATGAATTACAATTACCAACAGATGAATTATTTAAAAAAGTTCATGGTCCAATAATTTTACACTATACTGTATATACAGAAAAGAGTATTATCCTTTTAACAAATATTACACCAGAAGGAATTTTAGATGAAGGACATAGAGCAGAATTATCAACATACAAAGGTGTAATGATTTCAAAAACTAATCCAGAAAAGGATATGTTTAAAATCAATTTACTAAATATGCTTGGAAAATAGAGAAAAAACTCTATTTTTTTTAATTTTTCTATTGCATTCCTAAAAAATTCATGCTATCATTAAATAGCAATGTGAATTGGACCCTTAGCTCAGTTGGTTAGAGCATCCGGCTCATAACCGGGCGGTCACAGGTTCGAGTCCTGTAGGGTCCACCATTCAATGCGAGTATGGCGGAATTGGCAGACGCGCTAGACTTAGGATCTAGTGTCATAGACGTGCAGGTTCAACTCCTGTTACTCGCACCATTTGTAATTTAAAGCAACTATCAAGTTGCTTTTTATTTTTATATAAGGAGTAAATATGACAACAGTATACTTAATAAGACATTCAAAAACATTAGATGTAAATAATGATTTATCAACAGATACATTACAAATTCAAAATGAAAAGAAAGTTCTATCTCAAGAAGGAGAAAACTTAGCAAAAAATAAATTTAATAATTCGCTTTTTAATGATATAGAAGTTATATTTGCTTCTAATTATGTAAGAACTATAGAAACTGCAAAATATATTTCAGAAAATAATAATATAAAAATCAATATTTTAGACGGCCTAGGAGAAAGAAAATTTGGTATAAATTCATGGAATGAAAAACCAAAAGGCTTTGAAAGAAGACAATTTTTAGATGAAAACTATAAAATTGGCGATGGAGAAAGTAAAAAAGAAGTAGAAGAGAGAATGTATGAATGCATCTTAAAAATATTAAAAGAGAACCAAAACAAAACAATCGCAATAGTCTCTCATGCAACAGCTATATCATATTTATTAAATAAATGGTGTAATATAGAAATAGAAGATAATATGCTAAGTTATAAATATAATGGTAAAGAAATATTAAAAGGACCTATAAATTATTGTGAAACATTTAAATTAACTTTTGATATAGAAAGTAATTTAAAAAATATAGAAAAAATATAACAAATTATTGACTCTCAAGTTAACTTTAATGTTATTATTAAAACGAAAGGAGACATTTTTATGTATAAAATAAAAGAGTTTTCAGAAATTACGAATATACCAGTCGCAACACTTAGATACTATGATGAAATTGATTTACTATATCCAAGCTCAATAGACATAAATACAGGATATAGATATTACGAAGACAAACAATTATATAAAGCAAATCTAATAGTTGAATTAAAAAAATTAGGCTTATCATTAGATGAAATAAAAGAATATCTAAAAACTAATGATAATAAATTATTAGAAAGAAGTCTAGATAAGTATGAAGAAAAGATAAGATTACTAAAAGAGTTTATGGAAAAACAACAAGAAAAAACATATAAAATAGTAAAATCTGATATTAATAAATGGAAAGAATTAAACGGAAGCCTAAACCAAAACTGCGCATTAGCCTTAGAAATAAAGGCAAATAATGCAAACTATTACTATATTGAAGAAAACGGCAAAATAGTTGCAGACTTTGCTGTTTATAAAGAAATGAAGTGGATAACAACAAGAAGTAGAATAATTCAAAATAAAGAATTATTTGACATTATATTAGAAGAATTAAAAAAAGATTTTGATGAGATAATGACAATCCAACCAGTAGAAAACGAAGAAATTATTAATTATTTATTAAAGACATATGAAACAACACAAGAAGAAGCATATCAAGGACCATATAAATATTTAAAAATAAGAATAAAACTATAATACTATTACTTTTAATAGTATTTTTATTTTTATATATTTAAGCTATATGTGGTATTATAATAATATATAGAGGAGGAATAATATGTTAAATGATAAAGTAGCAATTATAACAGGAGGTACAAGAGGTATAGGTTTTGCGATAGCTAAAAAGTTTTTAGAAAATAATGCTAAAGTAGTAATACTAGGTTCTAGAAAAGAAACAGTAAATAAAGCGTTAGAAAGTTTAAAAGAAGAAAATGAAAATTATGAAGTAGATGGATACTACCCAGATTTAACAAATGAAAATGAAGTTAGAGAAACATTTGAAAAAGTAAAAGAAAAGTATAACCATATTGATATTTTAGTAAATAATGCTGGAGTATCATCATCTATGCCAATAGAAAACTATACAATGGATGAGTATGAAAGAGTAGAAAATTTAAATATAAAATCAGTATTTGTATGTTCAAAAGAAGTTTTACCATATTTAAAAGAAACTAAAGGAGTAATTTTAAATACAAGTTCAATGGTTAGTATTTATGGTCAACCAAGCGGAGTAATGTACCCAACAAGTAAATTTGCAGTTAATGGTATGACAAAGTCCCTTGCAAGAGAAGTTGCAAAATACGGAATAAGAGTAAATGCCGTAGCACCAGGAATCACAAATACAGACATGGTTAAAAATTTACCAGAAAACGTTATAGAACCATTAATAAAATCAATTCCATTAGGAAGAATAGGAGAACCAGAAGATATAGCAAATGCCTTCTTATTCCTAGCAAGTCCTCTTGCAAGTTATATAACAGGAGTTATCTTATCAGTAGATGGTCTAGCAAGAAGCTAATTAAGATTATTAAGTAGAAAATTTTCTCTTTTTCTGTTATTATATATAACAAGTTTTAATTAAGGAAAGGAGATAAATATGGTTTACTATAATAGAAATTTTCAAAAATTAGAATTACAAAATATGGAATATCTAAATCAAGGTGATTGTGGAAAAGTATCACATAATGATGAAATAATATTAAAAGAATATTTTGACTTTACCCATAATAGCTATAGAATAAAAACAAATGTATTTGATACATTAAAAAGTATTGATGATAAACATTTAATTGAATTATATGACATTTATACTGCAAAAACTAAAATAAAAATATTTTTTGAAAAATTATTACAATATCAATTTGAAATAGATTGTTATACAGCAAAATATTATAGTGATAATAGTGTAAACGCACTAAACGAACCAAAGGAATATCTCTTAGAAAACTTATTTGAATTACAAAAACTATTTAATATATTAACAGAAAATAATATTTGTACGATGGATGTGAAAAGAGCAAATACAATAATTGGAAAAGAAGGGATTGTTATAATTGATCCGGATTTATTTTATATACCAAAGAAAAAAGAAAACGTTGCCTTAATAAATCAGTTAAATTTATTAAATTTATTTAAAAGTATTTGCCTAACGTCAATTGATACAAAAAGAGACTTAGATGATATTTTAAAATACCTTGAAAAAGAAGTTTTAGATTTTGATTTAACAGAAAAAACAGATATTTCATATGAAATATCAAAAAAATTAAAATATAGAAGATGTCCTAAAGATATATTTATTCATTAAATAAAGGAGCAAATATGAAAAGATGTAAATGGTGTAATTTAAAAAATGAAAAATATATAAAATATCATGATGAAGAGTGGGGAGTACCAAACTTCGATGATAAATATCTATTTGAAATGTTAATATTAGAATCATTTCAAGCAGGATTATCTTGGGAATGTGTTTTAAATAAAAGAGAAGCCTTCGAAAAAGCATATGATAATTTTGATATAGAAAAAATTATAAACTATGATGAGGTAAAAATATTAGAATTATCAGAAAATAAAAATATAATAAGAAATAAATTAAAGATAAAAGCAAGTATAAATAATGCCAAAGTATTTAAAAATATAGAAGAAGAATACCAAACATTTTATAATTATTTGAAGTCATATACAAAAGATAAAATAATTTATGAAAATGATAAAGCAGCATCTCCTCTTTCAGATGCAATTTCAAAAGATTTAATAAAAAGGGGAATGAAATTTGTTGGAACAACTATAATATATTCATATCTTCAAGCTATTGGTGTAATAAATTCTCATGAAGATGATTGTTATTTATATAAGAAGGGAAGAAATAAATGAAAGTTTTATTATTAAATGGAAGTCCTCATAAAAATGGAGAAGCATATAAAGCATTATCAATTGTAGAAGAAAGTTTAAAAGCAAATGGAATAGATTCAGAATGGTTCTGGTTAGGAACAAAGCCAGTAAGAGGTTGTATTGCTTGTGGTAGTTGTGCAAATACTAATAGATGTGCATTTAATGACGATATAGCAAACGAACTAATAGAAAAAATAATAGATTGTGATGGATTGATAATTGGAACACCAGTTTATTTTTCAGGGGCAAATGGTGCTTTAACAGCAGTCTTAGATAGAGTGTTTTATGCTGCTCAAACTAAAGGAACATTGTTTAATGGAAAACCTGCCGCAACAATTGCTACTATGTATAGGTCTGGCGCAAACCACGCAATAGATAGAATAAATAAATATTTTCTATTTAATAATATGCCAGTTATCCCAACAAGTTATTGGAGCCTAAAATTTGCAGATAACTCATCAGTAGAAAATGATGAGAAAGGAAAAATTACCATGAAAAATTTAGGAATAAACATGGCAGAATATTTAAAAAAGACTCACTAATATTAGTTAGTGAGTTTCTTTATATAATTTTTGGATATCTAAAGGCATATCTTCAACAGACATATTTTTAACTTTATTAACTGTGCCATCTTCTAGTGCTTTAGAATAATACCATTGTTTAAACTTAATAAGTTTTAAAGCATTCTCAAGAAGAGTAATTTGATTATTAATATTTACTTCTTGTTCAAAAAAAATATCACGACGTTCTCTTATTGTAGTATCTCCAATTCTACATAAATCCATAAAGTGTTTTATTTCACTTATTTTCATACCAGAATTTTTTAAACATTCAATCATTCTAATTGAATCTAAGTCATCTTTAGAAAATATTCTAATTCCTCCGTCAGTTCTATTAATATCTGGAAGAAGTCCATGTTTATCATAATATCTTAATGTTGAGATAGATAAACCAGTAATTTTTGATATTTCTCCGATTTGCATAAATATAACCTCCAAAAAAGTATTGACCTAAACCAAGGTTTAGATAATATACTTATTTTAGTACTAATAAATAAATTAGTCAAATTAAAAACAGGAGGTAAATATGTATAATATATTAAATAAAATTAATAGTCCAGAAGACGTAAAAAAATTAAGTATAAAAGAATTAAATGACTTAGCAAGTGATGTAAGAGAAGCTTTATTTAATAGATTAACTAAAGTAGGAGGACACTTCGGTCCAAACTTTGGTATGGTAGAGGCAACAATTGCTCTTCATTATGTCTTTAATTCTCCAAAAGATAAGTTTGTTTTTGATGTATCACACCAAGCATATACTCATAAAATGTTAACAGGAAGAAAAAACGGTTATATTAATGATGAACATTTTATAGAAGACTCAGGATATACTAATCCAGAAGAGAGTGAACATGACTTATTTAATGTTGGTCACACTTCAACTTCTATTTCATTAGCAACAGGTCTTGCTAAAGGAAGGGATTTAAAAGGAACACACGAAAATATCATTGCCATAATAGGAGATGGTTCATTATCCGGTGGAGAAGCCTTAGAAGGATTAAACGTTGCTGGTTCTGAACTAAATTCAAATATTATAATAATTGTAAATGATAACCAACAATCAATCTCAGAAACCCATGGAGGAATATATAAAAGTTTAAAAGATTTAAGAGAGACTAATGGAACATCTTCTAATAATATTTTTAAAACATTTGGACTTCACTATATCTATGAAAATGATGGAAACAATATTGAGAAAATGATTAAAGTTTTAGAAAAAGTAAAAGATATAAATCATCCAGTTGTAGTACATATCAATACACAAAAAGGAAAAGGTTATAAGCTAGCTGAAGAAAATAAAGAGGCTTGGCATTGGACACTACCTTTCGATAGAGAAACAGGTAAACCAACAATAAAATTTTCAGGAGAAAATTATACAATGCTTGCTAGAAAATTCATTTTAGAGCGAGCTACAAAGGATAAAACATTTGCAGTAATTACACCAAATATGCCAGGAAGTATGGCTTTATCAATAGAAGATAGAAAACTATTAGGGGATAGATTTATTGATGTTGGAATTGCTGAAGAACAAGCAGTTGCAATGGCATCTGGTATGGCAAAACAGGGAATGAACCCACTTATAATTACTAATATGACATTTATGCAAAGAACATATGACCAAGTGTCTCATGATGTATGTATAAATAACCAGCCAGTAACATTCTTATTAAATTATACTGCATTTGATGGCTTAACAGATGTAACTCATTTAGGAATATTTGGTTTATCTTTATTTACAAATATTCCGAATTTAGTAGTGCTTGCTCCAACGTCACGTGAAGAATTTGAAAGTATGTTAGACTATTCAATTACAGAAAGAAAACATCCAACAATGATACTAATCCCAGGAAATGAAGTAACAAGTAGAAAAATGTTAAATAGTGTAGAAGAACTAAATAAATATGAAATAGTTGAAAAAGGAAAAGATGTAGCAATAATCGCATTAGGTGATTTCTTTCAAAAAGGACAAACTCTATCTAAAAAGATAGAAGAAGAATTAAAAATAAAACCTACATTAATAAACCCAAGATTTGCATCAGCCTTAGATAAGGAATTATTAAATAATTTATTAAAAGATCATAAATTAGTTATCACTTTAGAAGACGGAATATTAAATGGCGGTTTTGGAGAAAAAATAGCAAGTTATTATGGAACGAGCGATATAAAAGTAAAAAACTATGGCTTAGACAAAAAATTCTATGATAGATATAATCCAGAAGAATTATTAAAAACGCTTGGTATGGATTATGAAAGCATTATAGTTGACATCAAAAACATATTAAATAAATAATTTATGAAGAAGAGTAATTCTTCTTTTTTTCTTGAAAAATTAATGAGTTTATAGTATAATATGTGTAATTTAATGGGGAAGGTTGTGTATTATGAAAACAATAGAATTTTTTAAAGGATTAGAAGATCCAATAAAGAAGAAAGAAACAATAGATAAACTAGTAGAATGTTATGAAGAAAGCTATAAGTTAGATTATGAGAGATATTCTCATTCTATGTATGAAAAGATAGTAAAAACTATGTTTGATAAAAAGGTTATAAGTAGATACAATGTAAGAGAAAGATTTAATTTTGAATTATATTGTTTTAACGAATGGAAAAATAGTATTTTAAATTATAACATAAATAATATACATCAAGATTATCAATTAGGATTTATAAAGTTACAAAGAAGATTAAGAAACTTTAATCCAACAACTGTAGAAGAAATATATGATTTTTTAGAAAATACATATGAAGAAACAAATAGTCCACTATATACAAAGGATGAAGATTATCAAAAAGTACTTAATTCAGTAAGATATAATAGAATAGGTGAAGATTCCACTTGGCAACATGTAGCATCAAATTATATTTATATGAACCAACAAACATCGTACACTGTACATCATAGATTTTATATAAATACAGACTCAACATATACAGATTATTTTGCAAGACTATTAATGGAAAAGTGTAAAGATAAAAAATACAAATATTATTTTAAACTTGATAATTTTGGAAATAGAGCAGATACTATAGTTGTGTATTGCAGTGATACCAATTTATTAAAGTTCTTAGATATTTTAAAGGAAATAAAAAAAGAACATCCAGAATTAGAAGGTCATTTACATAGACCGCCATTTTTAACAGCAAACATTGACGATTGGATAGGTTATGCATCAGAACCATCAGTGAAAGATGGTGACAAACGTTTTTCTTTTAACTCATTAAGAACTAGAGTACTTGATGAATCAATGACTAAACTAAATAAAGAATGGATAAGAAAAAACAAAAATAATGATATCATATCAAATGGGACAAAAAGTAAATTTATAGACTACATTACAGAAATGGTTTTAAATGAACAAATGGCATCATTTAAAAGAACTGAAAAACATGACGTTTTCTCTAAAACAGATGTAGAATTTGCTAATAAAAATGGTTTTAAAAGAGAATCATTAAATAGTCCTAAATTTATATCTATGTATAGAAACTATGTAAAAAAAGAAATTATAAAATTAATAGATAAAATAGATAACTATACTCCATCAGATATAGATAACCTTATAGGTTATAATGGAAAAAGTATAAAATTAGAAAAACAAAGTATAGAAAAAGCTTTAAGAAAGATGCTATATATTACAAGAGCAAACATTCCAAACTTTGATGATAAATTAAGAGAAGAAATCTATCAAAGAGGAGAAAAATATAATTTAACTAAACAAAACATAGCATTCGATTCAGAATATGTTTATACAACAATAAGTAAAGAACAACAATCTACTACAGAAAGTAAAGCATCACAGCAAACAAAACAACAATCTAAAGAAAAACCAAAACAATATACATATAAACCAATGACAGACCAAGAAATATTAGATGCTAGAAGAAAAATTGGACTATAGAATTCAAATTTAATTAAAAAGGTGATATTAATCGCCTTTTTATTTTGAATTCATAATAAGAAATGTTATAATAACTAATTAAAAGAGGTAGATATTATGGCAAAAGAAAGATTACCACTAAAAACACTAACTGGAATACCATTTAGAATTAATAAAGATATCTTAAAAGAAATAGAAGAAGAGTTAGAACTATTTTTATTAGAAGAAGAATTTATGAATACCCGTGACTTTTCAAAAAAAGTAATGTTTAATCAAGAAATAAAAGCAAATAATACTGTAGAAGGTTATAATGATTCTGTATCTTTTATTAAAAAAGTAATTGAAAATGCATCAGAAGAACAAAATATAGAAAAGAGAAATAGAATAATAAACCTATATAATGGATATCAATATATTTTAAAAGGACAGGATATAACTGAAGAAAATGTTTTGAAACTATATAAAATATTAAGTAAAGATTTATTAGAAGAATATGATTTATCTCATATGGGAGAAAAATACAGAAAAGCACCAGTTTACATACTAAAAGACGGAAGATTAGATGATTCCATGGATGAAGGAATTCCTTATGAAGAAATCGATGAATATATGGACTCATACTTTGAATTTATTGATACTTTTAAAGTAGATAATTCTCAAACAGATGAATTCATTAAATCGCAAATAATGCATTTTTATTTTGTTTATATTCATCCATTTTTTGATATTAATGGAAGAAGTAGTAGAACAATAGCAATGTGGTATTTATTAAATAAAGAAGTATATCCATATATAATATTTAATAGAGGAATAAACTTTGATTCAAACTATGATAGAGTAATAGGAACTGCTAAAACAAGACTAGATATTACAGAATTTTTAAAATATATGTTAATAAGTGTAAAAAAAGAATTAGAAAAAGAATACATTATTCACAACTTAGATTCTCAGTCAGAACGACAATGGCATACAATTGACTATCAAGCACTAAATTACTTTTTAGCACTAAACGGAGAAAAAACAGTACTTGACTATGCTACTACATATAATAGATTAAATACTAAAAAGAACATCAAAACAATATTTGAAAATATGTTACTTCCTATGATAGAAGATGAAACATTAAAAATTACAAGAACAACAAAAAAGAATATGTTTGATAATGTACCAAATTTAGTACTTGAATTAAACAAAGATAAAGTAAATGAAATAAATCTTGAAAAAGTAAAAAGATTAAAATTACATTAATAATTTACATATAACTGTAAATAAAAAATATAATATTATAAAAAGTATCATAACTTATGATAAAATTATATCTGTATGAAGAAAGGATGAAATATATGGCAGGTTTACCAATATTTGTTAAATATATAATTGTATTTTTTGTATCAATGGTTCCAATAGTAGAACTAAGAGGAGCAATTCCTATTGCAGAGAGTTTAGGGCTTAATATATTTATGTATTATCCAATTGCTATCATAGGAAATCTATTACCAGTTCCAATTATATATTTATTTGCAAGAAAAGTACTTGAATGGGGTAAAGATAAAAAACTAACTAAGAAGTTCTTTACATGGTGTATAGAAAAAGGGGATAAAGGTGGAGAAAAACTTAGAAAGTCTGCAGGTAATAGTGGAATCTTTATAGCACTCCTTTTATTTGTAGGAATACCACTACCAGGTACAGGAGCATGGACAGGAACTCTAGCAGCAAGCTTTTTAAAATTAGATTTTAAAACTAGTATTTTAGCAGTATCACTAGGTGTTGTACTTGCAGGAATAATTATGTCTTTAGGTAGTAAAATAGTTTCAACACTAGGTTGGCTAGGAGTTGGAATATTAGTAGCAGTTATTCTTTTAATTGCAGTAATAACAATAATTTTAAATAAAAAGAAAGAAAAAAATAAATAAAAAAATATATCTATTATAAAGATATATTTTTTATTGCTTTTTAGGATTATTAAAAATAGATTCAACACTACTATCAATATTTTCTCCAAGCATTTTATTTAACTCATCAGTACTATGGTAAGAATCTTTATCATTAAAAATTTTCGTATCATTAAAAGAAAAATCATCATTTTTATGTATTTGATTATTTCTTAAATAACCAACATATTCATAAATTAATTCAAAATATTGCTCTCTATCTAGTTTTAATACTTCTTGATAATCTAAAAGTTCTTTTCCATCTGCTTTTCTAATAGAATTAATTTTACTAACAAGAATAGCAGTATCAGTTTCTAATTGTAATTTTCTCTTTTCCTCTTCATCATAAGATAAATACTCATCAATTAGCATATTATTTTCTATATATTTCGGATGATTATTATTGATACTAATTAACCATGTTTCATTATACAATTTTTTTAATTCATCCATTGACATTAACAACAACATAACTTTAAGTTTCTCATTATATTTAGGATTATTATTTATAATAAAATCAACCATTCTATCTTTCTTTGCATTATCTAATGATTCTTTTAATTCTTCATCAGTTAAAGTATAATTTTCTAATATTGACTCTTCAGTAATAATAGAATGATTTTCTTTTAAATAGTTACATCTCTTTCTTATTTCCTCGATACATTCAGAAAACATCCTATTGTTAAAACAATTTTTATACTTCAAATATATTTTATGATATAATCTGATGTCTTTATTATCCTTAGAAATATTAGAATATAATTCTTCTTCCATCTTATATTTACTTTCCAACTCATCTAACTCATCGTAAGATAAGTCAAACAATTCTTCTAATGAAATATCTTTTGCAGAATAATTTTTTATAAGATTTAATAATTCCATACACTTAAATATAATATTTAGAGCCTTATCAATATGCATACCAATATTAGAAAATATTTTTTTACTTTTATTTGCTTGATATATTTTAAAAACTTCACTTACATTAGGTTTACTTTTACATAGTAAGTAACAATTTTTTAATACATCAGAATATTTTAATTGAGTAATTTTCTCGTCCATAGGTAAATCAGGATTAAAAAGTCTAATTGGTATTTCTTTATAAACTATTGATTGAAGATTAACAATAACCATCAAATTATCTTTTAGTTCATAAGTTTTACTAAATTTAACTTTTTTATCTCTTAAAACTGACATTGTATTTTCACAGGAAGATATGATTTTCTCACTCGTTTTAGAGTCTTTTATAGAAGAACTATGTAATACTCTTAAATCTCCTAAATTATAATTTTTAATTATATAATTATTAATATTATTATATCTTCGTATTTCATTTAAATACATATCGTTATTTATATTTAGAAAATCATCTTTTTCACTCTCTGAAATGCTTGGTGTTAAATAATTAAAAATAGTATTTAAATTCTTCTCTGCGCTAGAAAAAATACTCTCTAATTTTTCTTTATCAGAAACAATACATGTTACTAAAAAATTCCATGTTTCATTATTATTCGCAGCTAAAACTTTTCTATAATCTAAAAAAGCATTCAACATAGTATTCAAAGAATCAGTAAGACTGCCAAACTTTCTTTCCATCTCTTTTTTATATATATTAATCTTTCTTTGTTTTTCGAAAAAAGAGTCATTTGAATTATTAATTAATTTTCTTCTGTATTTTAAAGGAATATTATTTTTGAAAGAATTTACATATTTTTCAATATATCTTTCTTTATTTTTATATATTTCTACTGCATAGTTATACATTTTATTGTATATTTCAAGATTATCAGTATTTTTAGAAAAATCCTCATAAGATAAATTGAATCTTTCAGTTTTAATTAATTCGTTATATAGTTTTAGAATTTCTTCTTCATTATTTATATCCATAACTTCTCCTATCTTTAATAATTATAACATAAAATATTTATATATTTTTAAAGTTAATGTAGAAATATAGCTAACTATAATGTATAATATGTTGGAAAAACGGAGACATACTATATGAAAAATAAAGGAATAAATGAAAATACAAGAGATGAACTTTTTAAATATAAACACAAATTATGTTTAAAAACAGATAAGAATCTTTCTATATTATTTGCAATTGATAATTACACATTAAAAAAAGAAGGAATATTACAAAGACCTATAAATAAGATTAATGAAATTGCTTTTAAAATAAAGACAGATAATATCACATATAACCCTGATACTAAAATGTATGAATATAAAGAAGAAAAAACAGAGACATATCATTTTGATACTATTTCAAGATATATATTTGAAAATGATGAAATAAAAGATGAGTTAGAATCAACAAAAAGATATCGTAAATGTCACACAAGATCAATAGATTTAGCACTAGCTTTAAAAGACGCTAGAGTAGTAACTGGATTTGCTGAATTAAATGGTGTAGAGTTTCTTCATTCCGTAGTAGAAATTATATTAGACAGTAAAACATTTTATCTTGATTGGACAAGAAATATAATGATGCAGCAAGATGAATATAAAAGACTTTTTAGATATAGAGAAATGTCTAAAGTAGATGCTAAAAATATTATATCTGACATGGAATACATCAAAGGACTTAACTTAAATATAGAAGAATACTTATTATTTAGAGATGAATTAATGAAAGATATAGAAAAAAATAAAAGTGCATTTCAAAAAGTAAAAGTAAATTTATAATTACTTATGATATAATTTACTATATAATAAAATAAGAGGTAGTAAATATGAAGAAGTTTTATAATGATTATTTAGAAAAAAATCATAAATTTGATAGATGGACAATGGTTGGAATACTAGCACTTTTAATAGTAATTGCTGGTTGTTTTGGATGGCTATATGAATTTATTTTTTATTTCTTTAATGGAGGAATGAAAACATTTTATTGGAGAGGAGGAAACTTTCTTCCTTGGATTAACATATATGCAACAGGTTCTGTTATGATATATTATCTAACATATAAACATAGAAAAAAGCCCTGGAAAGTATTTTTAATGAGTTTCTTATCAACTGGTATTTTGGAATATTTTTCAGGTCTTGGAATGCTTCTAATTACCCATAAAAGATGTTGGGATTACAATAAGGAAATATTAAACTTTGGAAATATTGGAGGATTTGTTTGTCTAAGAAGTGTTATGTTTTTTGGATTATCTGCACTTTTACTTATGTATGTAATAATTCCACTTCTTTTCTTTCTGGCAAAAAAACTAAATAAAAAAGTATTTCTTACAATAAGCATTACACTTTGTTCAATAATTTTATTTGATGAATTTTATAATTTACTATTCGCAAGAATCTTAAATTTACCAAGAGCATATGATGTATATTCTAAATTAGGAATACCATATGTAAAGTTTAAGTAGGAGTGTTATATGAACTTAAAAGATAAATTAATAGAGTTAAGAAATAAATTAACAAAAAAAGATGAAATAAAAGAAATAGACTCACAAGAAGAAATCATAGATGAAGAGAAAAAAATTGATCCAAAAGAATTTATTAAAGGCTTTGTAAATCAATCAGATTTAACAGAAGAGCAATTTGAATTTTTAAAAGATTTGTATTTGCAAGATAAAAAAATAATAGGGCTTCATAATACTCATTATGATGATGTGAATTCTTTCTTTAAAAATGGTCTTACAAATAACACCGGTTATTTAGGAGAAAAATCAACGTCTCTTACAAATACTGTCTATCCAAGTACTCAATTTTTTCCATTACTTACTTATCATCATCCAAGGTATACAACAATTATTCTTTTATTAAATGAAGATATTATAGAAGGAAAAGAAGGAATATTTAAAGATTTAGATAATGAATATTATGGAATACCAAAAGAATATATAGTAGGTGCATTTCAAAATGGAAAAATATATAAAAATCCAAACTTTAGAGAAAACTATAAAGACCCATCAGCCTTAAAAACAACAGATAAAGGAAGTTATTTAATAAGAACAAAAGAAGAAAAAGAAGATGAAGTAAAATTTTGTTCAGACATATTTTATATGAATAAAGACTTAGAAAGATTAAATAAGCAAGAAGAAACTATAGAAGTCCCAAAAAAATAAAGAAATCATAACTATAAAAAGAGGAAGATATGCAAGAAAATATTAAAATAATATTCTTTGATATAGATAAAACATTAACTAAAGATAATGAAATTATTTCAAAAAGGACAAAAGAATACTTTGAAAAATTAAATAAAAACAAATATTTAATTCTAGTAACAGGAAGAACAAACATATATGCAATTAAAAAAAGTATTGCATCATCTGCAAGTAATATTGTAATTTCTGATAATGGAGCTCTTATATATGATTATAATAAAAATAAAATATTATATAGTTCATTTATAAAAGAAGAAGATATATTAAAAATATGGCACTTATCTAACAAATATAATATAGGTATAGTCCTTAATACTATAAATAAAAGATATCGAAATAATAATTCAATAAATGAAGGATATTTTGATTACGATAATTTAGAAATAACTGATATAAATAAATTAACTAGTAAAATATCTCAAATAGTTCTATTTTTAAATGATAAAAAAGATTATAATACTATCTTAAAAGAACTACAAAAACTAAATAATATTCAAGTTTCTAATACAGGTAAAGAACTTGATGAAAGGTACTTTATAGATATAAATAATAAAGAAACTTCTAAAGGAGTAGCAATTAAACATTTATATAAAATTTTAAATATTAATAAAAATAACACAATGTCATTTGGAGATTCAATGAATGATTTATCTATGTTTTTAGAAACTAATATAAAAGTTGCTATGAAAAATGCTGATGCCAATTTAAAAGAAATCGCAACATACATAACAGATTATGATAATAATGAAGATGGAGTTATTAAATTTTTAGAAAAATATTTCAAAAAAAAGTAGGTATTCTGAATTTAAAAATACTTACTTTTACTTTGTCATTTCATAAAAATTGTATTAAAAAGTTTCTTAGAATATATATTAATATCATCTAAACTATAATTAAGTTCATCTCTAAAATATTTTATATATAAATTAATAAGACCATCAACAAATACAGATATATTTAATTCTAGATATTCGTCATTATTTTTATTTTTTAAAATATCATTTAATTTCTTATTAGCTATTTTATTTAATCTTTCCATAAATATCATAGGATCATTAGATTTTAATATAGCTTGGTATAAATTACAATTTGCTTTTAAAAATATATTTATATTATCAATAAAATCATCAACATCATTTAAAGAAGTAATATCATCATTAAAAAGATCAAGTGCTTCATCTTGGAACTCTTTAGCAATATCATATATATTACTATAATGAGAATAGAAGGTTCCACGATTTATATCAATATTATTAACAAGTTCAGTAACTGTTATTTTAGACAGTTCTTTTTTTTCACTTATCATATTAGCAAACTCACTACGAATTAAATTTTTAGTTTTAATAGATGAACGATTTAATCCTTTTACTCTCATATATTTCACCTCTGGACTTATTATATAATATCTCACTATTATTGCAAAACTAATTTTAACAAATAAATAAAAACTGTTGAAATTTTAACAGTATACATATTGATGTTGTTCTAATTAGTTCTTTAATATTATAGAATTAACAATGAATTTTGTATTAAGGAGGAGTAAAAATGTCATACATAGAATTTAGTAAAGTAACAAAAGAATACAAAACGGGAGATGTAACAATAAAAGCCCTAAATAATGCAAGTTTTAATATAGAAAAAGGAGAACTTGTAGTTATTGTAGGACCAAGCGGTGCTGGAAAAACAACTGCTCTAAATATTTTAGGTGGAATGGATTCTGTAACTCATGGAACTGTTTTAATAGATAATGAAAACATAAGTAATTATAAAAGGCAAGAGTTAACAGAATACCGTCGTGATGATATTGGTTTCGTTTTTCAATTTTACAATCTAGTCCAAAACTTAACAGCTAAAGAAAATGTAGAACTAGCTGTACAAATATCAAAAAATCCATTAGATGTTGATAAAGTACTAGATAGTGTCGGACTAAAAGAAAGAAAAAATAACTTTCCATCACAACTATCGGGTGGAGAACAACAACGTGTCGCAATCGCAAGAGCAATAGCTAAAAATCCAAAAATTCTTTTATGTGATGAGCCAACAGGAGCTCTTGACTATAAAACAGGAAAACAAATACTAAAATTACTTCAAGACACATGTCGAAAAGAAAAAATGACTGTAATAATAATCACTCATAATGCCGCAATCGCTCCCATGGCCGATAAGATAATACATTTTAAGAATGGAACGGCAGAATCAATTAAAATAAATGAAAATCCAACCCCAGTAGAAGAAATAGAGTGGTAGGTGTTAGTTATGAAAAATAAAACATTAAATAAAGATATTAAAAAATCAATAACTAACTCATTCGGCAGATTTATATCAATAATGCTCTTAATGGCACTTGGATCATTTGCTCTTATCGGTCTCTCAGTATCAGGACCTGACATGCGAAAAACAGGAACCAATTATTTTAATAAATATAATACAGCAGACATTACAATAATGAGTGACTATGGAATTACAACAACAGAGATGAATTCAATAAAAAAAGTAAGCAATTTAAGAGAGATAGAATACATTTACTTAAAAGATGTAACTTTAAAAAACAGTACTAAAAGTTATAGAATATTTTCAAATACAGAAAATATCTCAACATACGAACTTGTTAAAGGAAAAATTCCAACAAAAGAAAATGAAATTGCGCTAGATACATCTAATGAATCAAAATATAAAATTGGAGATACTATATCATTCATTGAAAAAGAAAATGAATATGGAGAAAAAGTATTAAAAAGAACAACTTTCAAAATAACAGGTTTTATTAAATCAACTGAAATACTATCAACTCTAAATCGTGGTCAAACAACAACAGGAACAGGTTCACTAGATTGCTACGCAGTAGTTGATAAAAAGGCTTTCTCGTCAAGTGTATATATGATGGCTAAATTAAATTTTAAAGATACTAAAAATATAGACCCATACACATCAAGATATAATAAAAAAATAATAAAGCATAAAAAAGAGTTAGAAAATATTCTAGAAGATAACAAATCCATTAGATTTGATTTAATAAAAAGTGAATATAAAGAAAAACTAGATTCTGCTAATAATAAGTTAATTGACGCAAGAAAAGAACTTGAAAGTGCTAAAAATTTATTAGAAACTGCAAAAAATAAAATAGATAAAGCAAAACAAGAAATTAATATTAACGAAAATAAATTAACAAATGCAAATAAAGAATTAAAAAAAGCAGAAAAAGAACTTGAAAAAAACAAATCTGATTTAAATAATAACAAAAGTAAATTACAATCATCTAAAAATCAATTAAATACAGCTCAAAATAATATTGGACTATCAGATAAAAGATTAGAACTTGCAAAAGAACAATTAGATGAAACAGAAAAATTAATAAATGAAAAAGAAGAAGTTCTAAATGCAAAAAATCAAGAGTTAGTAAATAGTGAACAATTATTAAATGAAAATAAAAATAAATTAGAAGATTCAAAGAAAGAACTAGAAAAAAATAAAGCATCATATGAAAATGAAATCAATGATTTAAACAGTAATATAAATGAATTAGAAAATAAATTAAAAGATAATAATCTAACTACTGCAGAAAAAAAAGAATATGAAAGTCAATTAAGTAATTTGAAAAGCAACCTAGAAACCACAAAAACTGAATATAATTCTTTTATAGAAAATGTCTATAATCCAAATACTACAGAAATTGAAAAGAATTTAAAAAGTATAGAAGAACAAGAAAAAGATATTCAAAATAACAAAATTTTAATAAATGAAAATTTAAAGGAAATAGAAAAGTCTAAACAAGAATTAAACTTAAAAAAAGAAGATTATAATAATTCTAAAAATGAGTTAGATCTTGCAAAAGAAGAATACAATCAAAAAGTTTTAGAATATAATAATGCGCTAGAAAAAATAAAAGAAGCAGATGCTAAGATATTAGTAGCTGAAAGTACAATTAATTCTAAAAAGAGTGAGTATCAAGAAGGTGTAAAGACTCTAAATAATGCAAAGCAAGAGTTAGAAAGTAAAGAAAGCGAATACTATGAAAAATTAGAAGAATATAATGAAAAAAGAATTGATGCAGAAAAAGAAATATCAGATGGCGAAGAAAAACTAAATGAAGAACAAGAAAAATATAATAATTTGGAAAGTCCAGTATATGAAGTGGACAATAGACGAGAAACTCCAGGTGGAGAAGGATACAAGATATATGAAACTGTATCAAATATAATTGACTCACTATCTGATATATTTCCATGGTTTATGTACTTTGTCGCAGCCTTAGTAACTCTAACTACAATGACAAGATTTGTTGATGAAGAAAGAATAAATATGGGTACTCTAACATCTTTAGGATATAGTGATAAAGATATTATAAAGAAGTTTGTAGTCTATGGATTTATATCAGCGTCAATTGGTACAATACTAGGAGTAACTCTAGGACATATCTTAATACCATATATTGTTTATAATGCATATGGGCATGGATTTACATTCCCAAAGATAGAATTACATTTCTATTTAAAAGAGACAATACTAGCATGCATACTCTCACTGTTATGTAGTGTTTTACCAGCATATATAGTTGCAAAAAATAATTTAAAAGAAAAACCAGCAGACTTATTATTACCAAAAGCCCCTGTAAGTGGTTCTAAAATATTATTAGAAAGAATAAAACCTATTTGGAATAGATTAAATTTTACTCATAAAGTAACTGCAAGAAACATATTTAGATACAAAAAAAGAATGCTCATGACAATATTTGGAGTAGCAGGAGCAAGTGCTATTTTATTTACTGGTTTTTCAGTACAGAAATCTGTTTCAACAATAAATGATAAGCAGTTTAAAGAAATAATAAAATATGATATGATTGTTGCTTTAAATGATACAAAAAATAATAGTGACTTAAATAAATTTAATAAGCTAATAGAAAAAGACAATATTAAAAGTTATTCAAAAGTTTACTATGACGAAGCAACAAAAAAGACTGGTAAAAATAATGACAAACAAGAGATTAAAGTAATTGTTCCAGAAAATAATAATTTAAATAGTTATATTGATTTACGTAATAGAAAAACAAAAAATACTATTAATCTTTCAAGAAATGGCGTTGTAATATCAGAAAGACTTGCTAAAGCAATGAATGTAAAAATAGGCGATAAATTTACAATAGAAGATAGTAAAGGTAATAAACACTCAATAAAAGTAACGGACATATGTGAAATGTATGCTGGTCACTTTATTTTTATGAATAAAGAATACTATGAAAAAATATATAATACTAAATATACAACAAATGCATATATGTTTAAATTAAAAGATTCAACTGTAGAAAATACAAAAAAAGTAAGTGCAGAGTTTATGAATTTAAATATAACAAAAGGAGTAGTTCAAAATACTACTATGTATAATATGGTTAATACTATAGTAAACTCATTAGATAAAATAATGATAGTTTTAATAGTATTAGCATCCCTTTTAACAGTAGTAATATTATTTAATTTAACAAATATAAATGTTGAAGAAAGAATAAGAGAATTATCAACAATCAAAGTATTAGGATTTAGAGATAACGAAGTAACAATGTATATCTATAGAGAAACAATAATTTTATCAGAAATTGGAATTGTAATAGGATGGCTATTTGGAATTGTTCTTCATAATTATATTTTAACAGTAGTTCCACCTGATGAAGTTATGTTTGATCCAAGTGTTTGGATTGGTGCTTACATTATTTCATTTATTGTAATTAACATAGTTACATTTATATTAAAATATTATATAAATAAAAAGTTAATTGATGTTGATATGATAGAAGCATTAAAATCAGTTGACTAAAGTATAAATTATATAATAAAAAATAAATATATGACTATTATCTTAGATAAATGATATAATAAGCTTATAAGGATAGTTATTCTTATATGAAAGGATAAGTGATTTAGATGAATAATAAAAAAGTTGCAATTATAACAGGAGGAGCTAGTGGTATTGGTCTTGCTACTGCAAAGAAATTATTAAGTGAAGATATTGCTGTTGCAATAGTAGACTTAAATGACAAAGTAGAAGAAATATCACATGAATTTGGAGAGAACTGTCTTGGTATTAAATGTGACGTATCAAACGAGGATGATGTTAAAGCATGTGTTTCTAAAGTAGTAGAAAAATTTGGACATATTGATTACTTAGTTGCTAATGCCGGAATCGGAGGAGGTGCTAACAAACCTCACGAAGTAGATATTAGTGAATGGAACAAAGTTGTCGCTGTAAATCAAACAGGAATATTCTTAATGAATAAATATGTAATTTGTGAAATGTTAAAAACCGGTGGAGGTGCAATTGTAAACACATCATCAATGTATGGACTTGTTGGTTCAACAACATCATTTGCATATTCTGCAACAAAAGGAGCAATCACTCAAATGACAAGATCAATTGCCCTAACTTATGCAAGAGACAACATTAGAGTAAATGCCATCGCCCCAGGATATGTTGACACTCCAATACTTGCAATGGTACCAGATGATATCAAACAAGTAATGGCAAATCAATTACCAATAGGTCGTCTTGGAAAAGACGTAGAAATCGCTAATCTAATAAGTTACTTATTAAGTGATAATGCATCATTTATAACAGGAGCAATAGTACCAATTGATGGAGGATATACTGCTCAATAATTAAAAGGCTTAGGCCTTTTTTCTTTTTTTCTTGACAGATTAAATCACATAATCTAAAATACAATACTTGAATAAAAGAAAAAGAGGTTAAATTATGAATAACGAATTAGAAATAATTCTAGAAAGTATATTAGAAAAGGTAAAAAAAGAAAGTGTATCTCTAAATACAAATCAAAAGAAAATATTAATATATAAAAGTTTGTATGAGTCCCTAACAAATAGACAAGATTTATTAGAAGATAAAGATGAAACATTAAAAACTATTTATAAAGCATTTATATATTCAAAAATAACTCCTCCAGTTGGAACAAGTTCATTCTTAGACTATAGTATTTTAGAAAGAAAATCTATAAGAAAAATAGATGATAATTTAATAGAAAAAAATTACAGTAAGATACTAAATAGTTACAAAGATTTAGTAAAAGAATTGCACCTAACTTCATCACTAGATATAGCAAATCTTTTTAGTATTCTTTTATGGAATGGATATTTTAGTGAAAATAAAAAATATGTTTATGGTATTGGAAATCGTATGATGGAAGAGAAAAATCTTCAAAGTCTAATTATGCAAGGACATGGTGCTTGTTTTGAAAATGCAAGAATGTTAAATGACTTCATAAAAACATGTAATAAAAGAAGTTCTATGATAATGTGTTACATGGATGGAGAAAATACTAAAATTAATAGACCAAAAGAAGTAAAAATAAAATATGATAATACTGCTCAAACTCTAAGACAAAAGAAAAAACATTCCTTAAAAGGATTTTTAGAGGATTTTCTAGTAAAAAATTATAGTGGAAATCATATTATAAATATAATAGAAGACAATGATAAATTAATATTTTATGATGTAACTAATAACTGTATATTAAGTATTTTAGATGATGAAACAATAAAACTAATAAATGGAGAAGGAAAATATACTATATTTCCATTTACTGCAAGTCAACTATTAGGACCATTTACAGACTTTGACTATCTAATAAAATTACTTGGAGATGAAGAATTAACATCAACTTTAACTGAAGAAGAGTTTAAGGAACAATTCAAAAAAATGCATTCTATGTTTTTAGAAAACAAGCAATTTGCAGATGATATTTATACAGATATTCATAAAAACATTGAAAACATAAATCAAGAAGTAGGAGAAAAGACATATAAATACTTATATTGTTAAAAAATAATTAGTAATTTGCTAATTATTTTTAATTTATATATAATAAATTTATAAAAGTTATATATAGGAGAAAACATGAAAGAAAACAAAACAAAAGAAGAATTAAATAATTTATTCTTAGAAAAATTAGGAATAACATATAGTGAATTTGAAGAACTAGATTTTGATGTTCAACAAGAATTACTAAAAAAGATTAGAAGTAGTAGAAAAATAAAAAATGATGATAAAGTAAGAGTAATGATTGGTAGTGGAGAACACGCAACTTTCATAACAGTTCCTAAAGGTACAAAAGTAATGCTAAGTGATGGTACTATACATGAGGCTGGTCTTACTTTAGAAGAAGAACAAAAACGTCTTGAAAAAAGAATGGATAAAGCATTTAGAAAAACGCCATTAGAAAAAATAAAAAGCCTAGTAAAAAAAAGGCAATGACATGATATAATAATCTAGAATATATAAAAAAGGAAGTAATAGTATGTATAAGAATATTGAAAAAAAGCAAATATTAAAATTAAAAGATTTAGTAGAATATCAAGAAGGACAAGTAGTAAGTAAGACATTAGTTCAAAATACTCTTGTAAGTGTAACAATATTTTCATTTGATAAAGATGAAGAAATATCAACTCATGCTGCTGGAGGAGATGCCATGGTAACAGTTTTAGAAGGAACTGGAAAATTTACAATAGGTGGAGATTGTTTTATATTAAATGAAGGAGAAACTATAATAATGCCAAAAGATATACCACATGCAGTTTATGGAGAAGAAAAATTTAAAATGTTACTTGTAGTATCATTTTAATTAAATAAGATGAATAGATGAATAATTTAAAAGAATATTTAAATAAAACAATAAATATTAATATAGATAAACCACTAGGAAGTAAAAATAAAAAGTATCAATACATTTATCCAGTAAACTATGGATATGTAAATAATGAAGGAGTTTTTTCAAACAAAAGAATTAATTGTTACTTATTAGGTATATTTGAAGAAGTTTCTAACTACGCAGGTAAATGTATTGCCATAGTTCATAGAATAGATGATAATAACGATAGTCTAATAATTGTACCAGAAGAAAAAACATATTCTAATAAAGAAATAGATGCCTTAATAGAATTCCAAGAAAAATATTTCAAACATATAATTATAAAAGATGAAATAGAATTTAATTCGCTTATTCCAGAACTAAGTGTAAAAGATATAAACAAAAGTATAGAGTTTTATAAAACATTAGGTTTTAAAGTTCTTTATGAGAGAAAAGAATCTAAATTTGCATTTTTAGAATTAGAAAACAATCAAATAATGATAGAAGAAATAAATGATAATTGGAATGTTGGAAAATTAGAATATCCATATGGTAGAGGTATAAATATAAGTATGACAATAGACAATGTTTTAGTCTATTATAAAATTCTAGAAGAAAAAAATATAACATTCTTTAAAAAATTAGAAGTACATAAATATAGAGTAGACAACACAATCTATGAAGATAAAGAATTTTTAATTCAAGATATCGATGGCTATTTACTAAGATTTAATAATTAAAGGAGGATAAACATGGAAAATAAATACGAATTTTTTATAGCAGGTAGAGCTAGAAATAAAGAAAACATTCTACAAATATGTGCTTTATTTGACAAATATAATATTTCTTATTATTGTTTTTTAAAAAACGAAGAAAATTGGGGATATGGAAATAAAAATCAGACTCCTGAAGAAAAACAAAAAGAGTTTGAATCATTAAATTTAAAAAGTGATATAGTACTTAATTTGTTTAATAATGATTTAGAAGGTGAAAAAAGTTCAAAGAATTTATTATTAGTTTTACCTGCTGGAAAAGCAGCACATATTGAAGCAGGTATTGCTTATGGTTTAGGTAAAAAATGTTATGCAATAGGTGAATATGAACAAACAGATACACTTTACAATATATTTGAAAATATTTTTGAAACAACATTCGAATTAGAAAAATTTTTAAAAGAATATAAATAATAAATTAGAATAATCTTTTAATTTATAAATAAGGAATAAAAATGAAAAAAATTATCAAAGAAAATTATATTGCAATAACAATGTTTCTAATATTTGAAATAGTCGCAATATCTTTATTTATATCTACAAAAAACATATTTTATCTATTTAATTTTACATATATAGGTTTATGTATTACGATAGGATTAATTTTAACTAATAGAAAAAATAAATATTCAAGAAATTTTGTTCAACTAGGAGTAGGACTTTATATGTTCTTATATCTTGGAATAATATGTAGAGAAAACATGCAAATAGAAGGATTCTGGTATTATCTATTTTTAGGAGTATTTGAAGCAACAACAATTCACTACTTAATTGCCAAAATATTAGGACCACTTTTCTTCGGAAGAGGCTGGTGTGGATATGCCTGCTGGACAGGAGCAATACTTGACCTGCTTCCATATAAAAAGCCAAAAAATAAAAGATTAAAAATAGGTTTTATTAGATATATTATGTTTATAATTTCACTTTTATTTGTTATGGCACTTTTCATCTTTAAAGTACAAAATATTGAAAAAATTATGTTCTATGCATTTATAATTGGAAATATAATTTATTATTTAATTGGAATAATTCTTGGAGTCATATTGAAAGATAATAGAGCTTTCTGTAAATATATTTGTCCGGTTACAATATTCTTAAAACCTGCAAGTTACTTTTCATATTTAAGAGTAAAATGTGATCACACTAAATGTATTAATTGCAAAAAATGTCTTAATAGTTGTCCAATGAATGTTGATATGTTAGATGATTCCAGAAAAAGATTAAATGGAACTGAATGTATTTTATGTCTAAATTGTATAGAAAACTGCCCTAAAAAAGCACTTGATTTAAAATAAAAACATATCCAAGTAGAAAAAAATAAAGTCATTTGTTATAATAGACGAAGAAAGAAGGCAGATTATGGAAAAAATGAACAAATAATAGATGAAACACAAACAGAAAACAAAGTAGAAATAGAACCTCTATTTGAGGAAGAAGTTGACTTTGATACATTTTCAAAATCAGATTTAAGAGTAGTAAAAATAAAAGATTGTGTTGCAGTACCAAAAAGTAAAAAACTATTACAATTTACATTAGATGATGGTACAAAAAATGAAAGAACAATTTTAAGTGGAATACATGCTTATTATGAACCAGAAGATTTAATTGGTAAAACAGCAGTTGCAATTTTAAATTTACCACCAAGAAGTATGATGGGAATAGATTCATCTGGTATGTTAATATCAGCAGTACATACAGAAAATGGTGAAGAAAAATTAAGTTTACTTTTAGTAGATGATTCAATCCCAGCAGGAGCAAAATTATACTAAAAAACATTTATAAGAAGTCTATAGGTAGATTTCTTTTTTTGACTAAAATAAAGAATAGTAGTATAATATGGCGCGTGTGGTGATGATATGGAAATAATAAATCAAGAAGATTTGGACATGATGCTATTAGACGTATTAGGTCAAGGGCAAGAAGGAGTTCTTCTACATGATGAGAAAAACGTCTATAAATTTTTTAGAGAAATAACAGATTTATCATTAGCTGAAAAAGAAAGTAAACTAATAATATTAGATGGAATATTACCAGAAAACTTTACTGGTCCGAAATCATTAATATATAAAAACAATGAATTTAGTGGATATACTATGGATTATATAAAAGACTCAATAAACTTATTAGAATATTCAATCGGAACCAATACAGATAAAAGCAAAGTTAAAGATATATTATTAAAAGTATCAGACTCACTAAAAAAACTTCATAATTTAGATGAAAATATTATAGTAGGAGATTTAAATCCAAGAAACATATTAGTAGATAAAACATATACTCCACATATAATAGATGTCGATAGTTTTAAAATAAATGGCTATCTTTGTAATTGCTATCCTCTATTTTTAAGAGTATATTTAGGAAACAGAGATATTCATTTTAATATTAGTAAAGAAACAGATAAATTATGTCTTGCATTAATAGGAATGGTACTTCCATTTTTTAAAAATCTTGATTCAATAGGAATTGAAGAATATGAAGAAAAGGCAGATAGTAATACTTTTTTAAAAGAATTATATCCATATTTTAGATATTTAAAAGAATATGACAAAACAACATTTCCAGATGTTATGTATTTAGATGAAATGGTTAATAAAACTCTTATAAAAAAATAAAATCGATAATTAATAATTATTGATAATAAGTAGAAACTAGTAAAAATATATAATGATTATATAATGGTATCGTTAAGATATCATTATTTTTTTACAAATAAAGTAAATTGTCTAAATATTAGACAATTATTACAATTTTATACTTAATTAAACATCATTAAAAAATTGCTTATTGTACATAATATTATTGAGAGTATACTGAAAAATGTATATAAATAATAAGGAGGAATAATTATGTATTATGGAGCAGGAACATATGAGGCTTTTGCAAGACCTGAAAAACCTGAAGGGGTAGATAGAAAGTCAGCATATATTATAGGAACTGGACTTGCTGGATTATCAGCAGCATTTTATTTAGTTCGTGATGGTCAAATGAAAGGAGAACATATTCATTTACTTGAAAAACTTGATTTAACTGGTGGATCATGTGATGGAAGAAAAGACATTACTAAAGGATTTTACATGCGTGGTGGAAGAGAGATGGATAATCATTTCGAATGTATGTGGGATATGTTTAGAAGTGTTCCATCAATTGAAACACCAAATGTTAGTGTTTTAGATGAATATTATTGGTTAAATAAACATGATCCAAATTACTCTTTATGTAGAGCAACAGAAGATTGTGGTAAAGATGCTCATACAGATAAAATGTTTAAATTAGATAAGGAATCTGCTATGGCACTTTCTAAATTATTTATTACAAAAGAGGAAGATTTAGAGGATAAGAAAATTGAAGAAGTATTACCAGAATCATTTTGGAGTACTAACTTTTGGCTATATTGGCAAACGATGTTTGCATTTCAAAAGTGGTCATCTGCATTAGAAATGAAAAGATATTTATGTAGATATGTTCATCATATAGATGGATTACCTGACTTTTCGGCATTACGTTTTACTAAATATAATCAATATGAATCAATGATTTTGCCACTTCAAAAATACTTGGAAAATCATGGAGTAAAAATAGAATATGGAATCGATGTCAAGAATGTTATAATTGAGGACCAAAATAATAGAAAGATTGCTAAACAAATTATCTATGAAAAAGATGGAGAAGAAAATACAATTGATTTAATAGAAGACGACTTAGTATTTATTACAAACGGTTGTTGTACTGATACATCTTGTTATGGTGATCAAACAACCCCTCCAGATTTATCAAAAATAAAAAATGGCTGTGGTGAGTCTTGGGATATGTGGAAAAACATTGCATCACAAGCTAAAAATAATGAGTATGGAAATCCAGAAAAGTTCTGTAGTAATGTAGATAAAACAAATTGGATGAGCGCAACAATTGCAACAAGTGATGATGAAATAATTAAATATATCATGGATATTTGTAAAAGAGACCCAAGAAGTGGAAAAGTAACAACAGGAGGAATTGTAACTGTAAAAGATAGTACAGAAAACTGGTATTTATCATGGACAATCAATAGACAGCCTCAATTTAAATCTCAAGATAAAAATATGATTTTAGTTTGGGTATATTCACTTAATACAAATAAAAAAGGAAATTATGTAAAAAAAGCAATGAGAGAATGTACTGGTAATGAAGTATGTGAAGAATGGCTTTATCATATAGGTTTTCCTAAAGATAAAATAAAAGAGTATGCCAGTGAAAAATGTAATACTACAACTTGTTATATGCCATATATTAATGCCTTCTTCCAACCAAGAAAAAAAGAAGATAGGCCATTAGTAGTACCAAAAGGAGCAGTTAACTTTGCTTTCTTAGGACAATTTGCAGAAACTCCACGAGATACAATATTTACAACAGAGTACTCAATAAGAACAGGAATGGAAGCAGTATATACTCTATTAAATATAGATAGAGCAGTACCAGAAGTATGGGGAAGTAAATATGATGTACGTGAATTACTAAAAGCCTGTTATTACGCAATAGATAAAAAAAGAATAGATGAAGTTCCACTAACATTTGCAGAAAAACAATTATTAAAAATAGTAAGAAAAAAAATAAAAGGAACAGACATAGAATTATTATTAGAAGAAAGTGGTTTATTTGACGAAAAGTAAATCACTTTTCTTATCTTTAAAGCAACATTAAAAGTAAAATAGTAGTATTTAATTTAAGTATAATTAGGAAAACTTGTCCCCAATAACTTTTTAAAGTATAATAAATTAGGTGATTTAATTTGAGTAGTTTAACAACAAAAAAAGCAATTGCTTATACATTTAAAGATTTATTAAAAGAAAAGTCATTTTCTAAAATAACTGTTAATGATATTGCAAAAAGATGTGATATTAATAGACAAACTTTTTATTATCATTTTCAAGATATAAGAGACCTTGTTGAATGGATTTGTATCGAAGAAGTTGATAGAATTCTTGATAAGAAGAGTGAATTTGAAACGTGGGAAGACAAATTCTTATCTGTATTTCATTTAATGGAAGATGAAAAATTGTTTATTACCAATATATATCACTCAGTATCCGTTGAGGTTCTTAGAAAGAATATATCAAGACTTGTTTATCCAATAATATATGAAGAAATAAGTAACATGGCAAAGAACTTAAACGAAGATGATAAAGTTTTTATAACAAATTTTTATAAATATGCATTTGTATCTATTGTATTAAATTGGATAGAAAATAATATGAATGAAAATCCTAAAGACATAGTAAACAAAGTAAGTAATTTAGTAACTGGTACAATAAAGCATGCATGTCTTGCAATAAATGATAATGTGTGATTAACTAGTTATAGGTGATATTACTTGAAATGTTGACAAATAAGAAAAAAAGTAGTATAATATGCGAAACAATTGGTAAGGGGAGAGAAGAATATGAAATTAGAAGAATTAGAAGAAAAAGCTATTGATTTAGCAAATCGTTTTAAAGGAATTAATAATTGGATAGAAAATAATAAAGATACAGATCCAAACTTTTCTGAAATGATAGAAGCTTTAGTAGAGTATGGTTCATTAACTGCAGAATTCAATAATTATTATAAAGAGACTGGTTATCCAACTATTCACGATAGTAACGGAGAAAGAAAAGCAGAAAGTTATGATATGCCAGTACTTTCAGAAAATTTAAAGAAAGTTCAAGATGAAGTATATAAGATGTTTAGATTAAGAAGTAAAAGCCCTTTCTTTAAAGATAAAATTGCAAATAAATTTGCAACTGATTTAAGTGTTGAATCAACTATTGGAAACTATATTATTCCAGAAAATAAAGAAATAGCAGAAAAGAAAAAACAAGTATTAAGAAAAGTTGCAGGAGTATATTTCTATATATGGCAAGTAAAACAAACTAATCCAAATTATCAATATGATAATGTTACTGAATGGGAAGAACTTCAAAGAAATTATAAGGAATATAAAGAAGCAGTTGGAAATGAAGCAGAAAAATCTTATGAAGGAAATGTTTTATATTCTGGACCACAATTTGGTGAAGACATTGAAAGAATGTTTGATGTAATTGAAAAAAATTATAAATTTAGTGAAACAAAAGATGAAGAATCATCTAAAGAAGAAGTAGAAACTATGGATGAATTAGAAGAAATAAATAAACAAGCTGAAGCGTTAACTAATCGTTTTAGAGGAATAAATAGTTGGATTGAAGCTAATATAAATACAGATCCAAACTTCTATGAAATGGTAGACTGCATGGTTGAATATGGAAAATTAGTGAAACAATATGATAAATATTATCAAAAAGCAGGATATCCAACATTTTATAATGGTTCAGAAGAAGTAGAAGCAACACATTATCATTTAGCTCTTGTTTCACCTAAATTAAAAGAGGCACAAAGTGAATTATCTAAAATGTGGGATTTAAGACGTAAATCTCCATTCTTTGAAGATGAAACAGTAAGAGAGTTTACAAATGAATTATCACTGAGAGCAAAAATTGCAGAATACTATGTTCCAGAAGATAAAGAAATTGAAAGAATTAAAAAAGAAGTTTTATGTAAGACAGCTGGTATTTACTTCTATATTTGGCAAGTAAAACAAACTAACCCAGATTACCAATACGATAATGAAGCAGAATGGAATAATTTACTTCAAGCATATGAAATTTATAAAGATGCTGCAAAATATGTAGGACCTCAATTTGGTAAAGAACTTGAAAAAATGCATGCAGTAATAAATGAAAATTATAAATATAGTGATAATGTTAATAAAAAACAAATGTAAAATATAATTGAAAGGTGGAAACACCTTTCTTTTTTTATACTAAAGAATATAGCATGACATTATCATAAAATGATTACAAAATAATTAAAAAGATATTGAATTAGAAGGAAAAATATGCTATAATATGCCTCAATTTGGGGAGAAACTTGTAAAAAAAGTGAGAACTCTAGAAGTAAATATTTAAAATAGTTAAAGAAAAAGGGGAAACAAAAATGAAAAATAAAAATGATAATATAAAAAATATTTATCAAAAATTTAAAGCAAGTAAAAAATTAGTTGCTGCAGCAGTAATTGCTTTACCGTTAGTATTTTCTATTAGTGGATGTGCAAAAGGAAAAGATGATACATTATGTTTGGTTGATTTAACAGATGAATTAGAAAATGATGCAAAATTGCTTACAATGGATGAAAGTAGTGAAATTAACTTAGAAACAGAAGAAAAAAGCAAATTATTAGCAATTATAGATAAGAATCAAACTAAAGAAAATGATTTATATGAAGTATTTATAATTAATGAGGCTGGAAAAATATTTAATGGTAAAATGCAAGAAAAGTATTTAGATAATAAGAGTATAGATGAAATAGAAATAGATAAGGATACAGTAAGTAAAGTTTCAAAAATATTATTTGATACAAATTTATCTACAAAAGATGACAATTCAAATGAGAACAATTTAAAAAGTGAGAGTTTTGTAATAACGAATTTTAGTGAAACTAAAAATATAGATTCTAATGAAAATGAAATTATCTATATTGAAAATAATCAATTAAAAACAGGAACAATTGATTCTAGTAATTTATATGTTTTAGATGATAATAACAATAATACTGAAGTAGAAAAATATATTGTTAATGTTGAAGGATTAAATTTAAGAAAAGAAGCATCAGTCCAAAGTGAAAGTGTTGATAAACTCAAGATTGGAACAGAAGTATTGGTTCTTGGACACGATAATGAAACATCTGATGCTCCTATGGAATGGTGTAATATTGCAGTTAATATAGATGGTAAGATAAAAAGAGGATATGTTTGTAAAAATTTGTATGATGGTGGTAAAAAGATAAAATATTTATTAACACCAGAAGAATATAATGAACAAATTAATTCTCAAGAAGAAGTAATAGAAGATGTTATAGAGCAAGAACAAGAAGAGACTGAGCAAGCAAACCAAAAACCAAAAGAACAAGTATCAAACGTACAAAATAATACAGATAAAATGAATTTTGATTCGAGAATTTTTTACATTAGTTCGTCAAAAATATTAGAAAATGATTTTACAGAATTAAAAGAAGAAGCATCTACTTTTTCAAGAACTATTGAAACTTTGGATGACAACACAATTGTATATATAAAGGCAAATGAAAATTCAAATTATGATTCGTGGATAAAAGTTCACACACTTAATGATAAAATAGGATATGTATCGTCTGATTGTATATTTGATAAAGAAACAGGTCAAGCATTATCTAGTTATATAAAAAATAATTATTTTTCAAATGAATCTTCAGAAAAAGTATCTTCTCAAATTGAGCAACCTGAAAGTTTCTTGAAAAGTGAAAATCAAAATACTAAAGAATTAGAAAGTCAGGAAATAAAAGAATCTGATAATCAAGAAGAAAGTGAAGAAACCCAAAAAACAAATTTAAGAATATTTTATGTTAATGGTGCTATATCATCTGATGATGGCAGAGTTAATATAAGAAAATTAGCAGACTCTGAATCTGAACTAGTAGCTACACTAGATAAAGACACTCAAATATATATTGACTATACAGAAGCACTTGACAATGATGGATGGCTAAAAATATCTGGAATAAAGAATAGTGATGGACAGGATGAAGTTATATCAGGATATGTAAGTTCTAACTTTGTTTTTGATAAAGAGACTGAAAAAACAGTAAGGGAATTTATAGAAGAGAATGAAGTTGATGAAAATAATTTTTCACACAAAACAGAACTTAAAAAATTTTATGTAGATGGTTCAATCGATTGCGAAAGCGAAATCGTAAATATCAGAAAAGATGCAACTGTAAATTCAGAACGTGTCTTAACTATAAATAATGGAACTCAAGTATATATTGATTATACAGCTCCGCTTGATAATAACGGTTGGACAAAAATATGTGGCATAAAAACAAAAGATGGAAATTTTGAAAAAGTAGCAGGTTATATAAGTTCAAATTTTATATATGAATATGATGGTGAAAACTCTATAATGGATTTTGTAAAAAATAATGAATTAGAAAATATAAATAAAAATATAAACTCTGAATCAGAAAACGTTGAAGCACCATATGGTGATTATAAAATTATAGATATTTCAGAACACAATGGTACTATTGATTTTAAAAAATTAAAAGAAAATGGATATAATCAGATTCTTATTCGTATGTTCGATACATTTTTTATGTCAGATTATAGCGAAGACTCAATGAATAAAGTTGATCTTAAATTTGAGGAATACATAGAGGAATGTAAAAAATATGATATTGATTACGGCTTTTATATATATTCAAGAGCAACTACAGAGAAAATGGCAAAATTAGAAGCAATAAAAGTATTATATTTATTAAATAAATATGATTTAAGACCAACATTACCTATATATTGGGATATTGAATCGCAAGAAAGTGAACCACTATATAGTGAAGAAGATGGGATAATAAATAAAGATGAAAAATATAGTTCACCAGACTTTATAAATTACTATCCAGAACAAGTAATTAATAATTTTTATGCCTTTGCAGAAATACTTGAAAATTCAAATTATAAGGTAGGAATATATTCTGGAGATAATGTTTTAAATACAATAGACCCAGAAGGTGACAAATTAACTGGATATAGTGTATGGAACGCAAGTTATTGTTATGGAGAAACACAATGTGATTATGATGTTAATTACAAGACAAATAATTTAAAATATGCAGGAGATACAGCTATTTTTCAATTTTCAGATACAGGGAGAATAGAAGGAATAAATGGAAATGTGGACTGTAATTATGGGAAGTATGATTATACAAAAGAAATAAAAGAAAATAATATGAATTATCCAATATCTTTTGATGAAATAAAAAGTAAACAAGAAGAAATATTGTCAGGAACAGAAAAATATAGATAAAAAGCAGGTAATTAAACCTGTTTTTTTATGATTGTATTGACTCTCAAGTTAACTTGAATGATAAGGTATCACCCGAAAGGGGAGTTAATATGGGTTGCAATAGTTGCAGATTTTTAAATGAAAATAAAAAGAAAGAAGGTGCATGTGGAGCATGCTATTATTGCAGTAAACTAAAAGCATATATAAATGGAGCATATAATCAATCATGTGATGATTATAAATATGATTATGCTAAGAAAAATTATCAGAAAGATGAAATATATAAAGATGGAAGAAACTATTCATCAGATAATACTGATATTGGAACATATATATTTATTTTAGTGATAATAGTAATATTAGACATAATATTTAATTTCATCTTTCCAATTTAAATATTTCAAAAATGTAATGTATAGTAATATTTAATTAATGACTAAAAATGCAATATATAGTAAAATACTTAAAGAAAGAAAACTGAAAGGATTAAAAATATGATTTATCTAACATCTATAAAAATATCATTCTTAATATTTCCATTTATTGCACTTTTAATAACAATTCCATATATATTAATACAATACCATAAGTATGGATCAATAAATAAATTAAGAGTTTTAATAGTATATTCATTCATTTTGTATCTACTAACAATTTACTTTTTAGTAATACTTCCATTACCACCACTAGATCTTGTAAAGAACTTGACATCTCCAAAGTATCAGTTAATACCATTTAATTTTATAATTGATTTTATAAAAGATAATCCATTGGTATTAAATAATCCAAAAACTTATATAAAAGCACTGCTTGATCCGAATGTTTATACAGTACTATTTAATATTATTATGACAATTCCGTATGGAATGTACTTAAATTACTATTTCAAAAAAGATTTAAAAACTGTTATAAAATATACATTTCTACTATCATTATTTTTTGAATTAACTCAGTTAACAGGATTATATTTTATTTATCCTAGACCATACAGATTATTTGATGTAGATGACTTAATGATTAATACATTAGGAGGAATAGTAGGTTATTTTATAATGAATAAATTAAAAATATTACTACCATCAAGAGAAGAAATAGATGAAAAATCAATAAATGACTCAGTAAATGTATCAGTACTCAGAAAATTAACAAGTATTCTAATAGATATATTTATATACATAGTATTAATAACTTTTATAAATATATTTATAAATAATCAAATAATAAATTATATAATATTAATAATTTACTTTATAATAATACCAACTATAAATAATAAAACCTTAGGAATGAGCTTTGTTAATATAAAGTATGATGTTGCAAATAAAAGAATATTAAGAATATCTCTAAGACAAGTAATTATATATTTATATTATATAGAACCTCCTAAAATTATATTTTATTTATTTAATGTATTGAGTATTGAAAGTAATATAAAAATCGTATTATATATATTAACAATGATCATTTTATTTATAGTTTATTTAGTAAGTATAATAAAATTTCTATTAAAAAAAGATTTATTCTATGACAAATTATTAAAAGTAAATATTTTGAGTACTATAAAAGTTAATAAAAATGTAATTGAAGAGTAATAGTTACCATGTTATAATGAAGACATAGGTAAGGATGTGGAGAGAAAAATAAAACTAATGCAAGAATAATTGTATTAGTTTTTTTGCAAAAAAAAGCGACTGCCTATGCAGTCTCTCAAATAAATGAGTATTTAGGGTAAAACCTTTATTTTAACTCTCTATGTCATCTTAAATGGTATTAAGATAATATGATAATACCATATTGTAGGAGGTAAGTCAATGGCAGCAAAAAAAGAATATAATATTGGTTTGGATATTGGAACAACTTCGGTTGGTTGGAGTGTAGTTGAAGCTAATAATCAAAAAGTAATGCGTAAAGGTAATAAAGCACTTTGGGGAGTTAGACTGTTTGAAGAGGCAACAACTGCAGAATCAAGAAGAATGCAAAGAAGTACTAGAAGAAGATATGATAGAAGACGAGAAAGAATAAAATTACTTCAAGATGAGTTTAGTGAAGAAATAAATAAAGTGGATGAAAAATTTTTTCAAAAGTTAAAAGAGTCAAAATATGTTGAGAGTGATAAAGAAAATAAAAAGATAATTTTAGCAAAAGAGGAAAAGAAAGAATTAAGAGAATATCAAAATAAATATAAAACTATATATCATTTAAGAGATGAATTAATAAATAATCCTGAAAAGAAAGATATAAGACTTGTATATCTTGCAATTCATCATATTATAAAATATAGAGGTAACTTCTTATATCAAAGTTCAAATTTTAATATAGATAATTTAGATATAAAAGATAAGTTAAATGAGTTATTTTCTGTACTTTCAAATAATATTCAAGAATTAGAGATACCAGAAGATTATACAGATATAATTAACTTAAGTTTATTAGAAAAGGATTTATTAAAAGAAACTAAAAATGATGTTAAAGCTTCACTAATAAATGATTTATCAGACATAACAAATAAGAGTTTTGCAACAGAATTAGGTAAATTAATGGTTGGTAATAAAGGTAATATTAATAAATTATTAATGCTTGAAAGTGATAATAAAATTGAAATTAGTTTTAGCGGTACTGACTATGATGATAAATATGAAGAATATCAAGATACATTAGGAGAAAATATAGAAATACTAGATATTTTAAAGCAAATCTATGACTGTATTTTCTTAAAAAAGATATTTAAAGGTAACCAAAATACGAGCATTTCAAGTTTGATGGTAAAATACTTTGAACAACATAAGAAAGATTTGAATTTCTTAAAAGAATTATTTAGAAATAATCGTGAATTATATAATTCAATATTTAGAACTAAAAAAGATTTATGTTTATATGACAAGTATATTACTAATAAGATAGATTATGATGAGTTTAAGAAAGAAATTAATAAATTATTAGAAGAATTATTTAGTCACGAAGAAGTACTTATTGAACAAGATTTATTAGATGAGTATAATTTGAAGATAAAATCAAAAATTGAAAATGGTAATTTTCTTCCTAGAATAACTACGACTGATAATGGTAAATATCCATATCAATTAAATAAATCAGAATTAATAAAAATAATAGAAAATCAAGGAAAATATTATCCATTCTTATTAGATAAAATAAATGACAATAAAACATATAAGATTGTTAAATTATTAGAATTTAGAATTCCTTATTATGTTGGTCCATTGGTATCTGAAAAAAGAAGCAAGAATGCTTGGCTAGAAAGAAAAATCAATGATATTAAGATAACTCCATATAATTTTGATGATGTAGTTGATAAAGAAAAGACAGCAGAAAAGTTTATTAAAAGAATGATTTCTCATTGTACATATTTATTGGATGAATACGCACTTGCGAATAACTCTATATTATATTCTAAATTTAAAGTTATGAATGAACTAAAGCAAATAAGGGTAAATGATAGAAAGTTAGAATTGAAATTTCAACAACAAATATTAGAAGACTTTTTCATGAAGACATCTGGCACAATTACTGAAAAGAAGTTTAAGAATTATTTAATTTCAACTGGTGAATGTAATATGGAAGGAGGAAATTTAAGAATAACTGGATATTCTGCAGATGGTAAGTTTGCTAATAATATGCAGTCTTATGTAGATTTCTTTGGAGAAAATGGAATATTTGCCGGTACTGATTATGATGAAGAAAATGCAGAAGAAATAATTGAATGGATCACAATCTTTGAAGATAAAGATATTTTAGAAAAGAAAGTTAGAGATAATTATAGTAAGTTAAGTGAGAATCAAATAAAGAAAGTTTTAGCAAAGAAATATTCTGGCTGGGGAAGTTTATCTAAAAAACTTTTAAAAACTAAATATTATAAAGATAAAGAGACAGAATTATATAAATCAATATTAGATTTAATGTATGAAACTGAAAATAATTTTATGCAGATAATAAATAATGATAAATATAATTTTCAAGAAATGATACAAGAGTTTAATAATAGTAAAGAAAGTAAAAAATTAAATTATTCAATGGTCGATGAGTTAGCAACTTCTCCTGCAACAAAAAGAGGTATATACCAAGCCTTAAAAGTTGTAGAAGAGTTAGTTGATTATATTGGATATGAACCAAAAAATATTTCAATTGAAATGGCAAGAAGTGACGAAGAAAAAGTAAGAAAAGATTCAAGAAAAGACTATATTAAAAAGCTGTATGATAGTTGTAAAAATTCAATAGATAATTATAAAAAATTGAAACATGAGTTGGATAGTCATGAAATAACTAGTCAAAGATTATTCTTATACTTTATTCAAGAAGGCAAATGTTTATATTCTGGTACACCATTAAATATCGAAGATATAGAAAATCAGTCTTTATATGAAATTGATCATATAATTCCAAGGTCATTAATAAAAGATGACTCAATTGATAATAAAGCGTTAGTATTAAAAAAATGTAATCAAGATAAAAAGGCAAGTTACGTTTTACCGCCTCAGTTTAGAACTGAACATCAAATAGAATGGTGGAAACGTTTAAAAGATAATCATTTAATGTCAGCAAAGAAGTTTTATCACTTAACAAGAAAGAAATATGATGAAGATGATATCAACGGATTTATCAATAGACAATTGGTTGAAACAAGACAAATTACAAAACATGTTGCTAATATTTTAAAGAATTTACATAAGGATTCTAATATCATTTATTTGAAAGCCGACTTATCACACAATTATCGTGAAAAGTATGATTTATTTAAATTTAGAGACATAAATGATTATCATCATGCTCATGATGCTTATCTTGCAGCTGTATTAGGTGAATATAAAGAAAAATTTATGAAAAGAAAAATAAATTTTGATATGGTTAGAGAACTTAATAATAAGATTGTTGAAATGGATGAAGGCAAAAGAAAAAATCTTAGATTTGGATATGTAATTAATAGTTTGGATGAAAATTTAAATGATATAGTTTTAAAAATTTCAGAAAACTTAGTTGATAATGAGACTGGTGAAGTATTATTTGATGCACATGAATTTAATAAGAGAGTAGAAGATACTTTATATAGAAATGATATTATGGTTAGTAGAAAGACTGAGATAAGAGCAGGTGCATTTTATAAAGAAACGATATATAAAAAAGGCAAAGGAATTATTCCTATAAAACTTGGTATGCCAACTGAAATATATGGTGGATATTCAAATACAAATACAAAAAAATTGATGCTCATTGAATATAATGAAAATCAGAAAAAAATTATTGGACTTCCAATGGCATTGGATGCAAGAAATAAAGATGATGAAATTAATGATTATATTAAAACACAGATTAATTTGAAAAAAGATTCAACATTTAGTATAAAAAAATATTCTATTCCTTTTGAAACGGAAGTAATATATAATAATCAAAATGTTTTTATAAAAGGATATGGTATAGTTCAAAAAAATTGTGAAGTGTCAAATGCAGTTCAATTAAAAATAGCAAAAGATAAGATGAAACATTGGAAATATGCACTTCAATATTTATTGAATGATAAAAAGCAATATATTGAATATGCAGAAAAATATGTAAATGATATTTATGATTTTCTAATTAATTTAGATTTATTTCCGTTATTTAATAAAGAATTAGATAAAATAAAAAATAAAGTTAATTTTGAAAATTTAGATTTAGATCAACAAAAGAAAATAATAAGTGAATTATTTAAGATGTTTCATTGTAACAGTGTTAATGCTAATTTATCTGAATTTGGACTTGGTGATAGAATTGGACGCTTGAAAGGGAATAATATAACAACAGGTATAATTATTTCAAAATCTGTAACTGGAATAAGAGAGTCAAGATATGAGTTTTAGAACAGTTGTTATTACTAAACAATCTAAGATTAGTTATAAAAATAGATTTCTTGTAGTAAAACAGGAAAATGATGAGAAGTATATTCATTTATCAGAAATAGATACAATAATAGTAGATTCTATATCAGTATCTATTTCTGCATATCTTTTAAAAGAACTTGCAGATAATAAAATAAATATAATATTTTGTGATGAAAAGCATAATCCATTTGGTGAAGTTGTTCCATATTACTCAAAACATAATACCAGTAAAATGATTAAAGAACAAATTAAATGGAAAGCATCTGACAAAGATAAAATATGGACAGAGATAGTAAAAAATAAAATTATGAATCAAGCTTTGTTGCTTAAGAAAACTAAATCATCAAAATATAAACTGATTTTAAGTTATATTGATGAAGTTGTTGACGGAGATAAAACAAATAGAGAAGGTCATGCAGCAAAAGTTTATTTCAATGCTCTATTTGGAAATGATTTTGTTAGAAATTCAGATGATTCTATAAATGCAGCATTAAACTATGGATATGCAATTTTACTTTCAACAATCAATAAAGAAATTATTAATAATGGGTATTTAACGCAACTTGGAATCCATCACAAAAATGAATTTAATGAGTTTAATTTAACTTGCGATTTAATGGAACCATTTAGAATAGTAATTGATAACTTTGTCTATTATAATCAAGAAAGAAAACTTGATACAGAATATAAACTTGATATTGTAAATATTTTGAACGGAACTTTTAAGTATCAAGGAAAAAATTACACATTAAAAGATATTATAAAAATGTTTGTAAAGAATACTTTAGAATCAATAAATAATTCAGAAAAATATAAGGAATTTGTATATTATGAGGGATAGAGTTATGAGGACAATTGTATTTTTTGATCTTCCAAATGTGTATTCTAAAGATAAAAGAGCATATCTAATGTTCAGAAAGTTTTTGATTAATGAAGGGTTTATAATGATGCAAGAATCAGTGTACTCAAAAATCGTTTTAAATTCTCAACAATCAAATGCTTTAGTTGAAAGAATAAGAAAAAAGGCCCCCCAAAAAGGTATAATACAAGTAATGAGTATAACAGAAAAACAATATTCCCAAATAGAATTTATTACAGGAAGTAGCAATAGTAAAATAATAAATAGTGAAGAAAGATTAATAGTATTATGAAAATAAAAATAGACTTTATTGATTCAATAATAGATTTTGATAATTCAAATGTATATTCATTTGAGATACATAATAAAAAGTATTTATATAGAATTTCATCATTATTTTATAGTATTAGTAATGGTGATTTACCAGAAGAGGTTGAATGCTTTGATAAAGATAACAATGAATTAAAGATAAGTAATAAAATAAGATTCTTTTCTGAATATTTTGACTTTGGATTTGATTCTAAAAAATATTCAGCAGATATCACTAAATATATTTTATCTAATATAGAACAATATGATAGTGAGAATATTCTAAGAACATTCTCTAAATTATGTAAATTAATTGATAATGAGTTACAGAAGACAGATTTATCAATATCAGTCTCTACAGAAGAAGGTATTGAAAATGTAATTAAAATGTTTAAGATTAAAATAAATCAAAAAGAAGATTTACTAGATAATTTACTCTTAATAGTTGATTTAGAAGTTGCATTAAATTCTAATAAATTATTATGCTTTATGAATTTAAAACAATATTTAACTAAAGAAGAAGTAATTGAATTTTATAAATATGCAACATATAACTCAATAAAAATAATAATGATAGAATCTACTAAATATGACTATTTTAGCAATTATGAAAAAGTTATAGTTATTGATCAAAGTTTAGATGAAAGTATGATATAATAATTATAGATGAAATAGAATTTATCATTTAAGAGCTACACATCTCTATTACTGTAGTAGTAGAATTAAAACTATTTGAGGTTTTAGTTCTATGTCATCTTAAATGGTATTAAAACATACGATTGTTAGCATCACCAATATATATCGTTTTAGTTCTATGTCATCTTAAATGGTATTAAAACTACTTCTACTAGTTTACCTCGATGTCCTTTGTTTTAGTTCTATGTCATCTTAAATGGTATTAAAACAGTACAACATTTACAATCATTAACAGACAAGTTTTAGTTCTATGTCATCTTAAATGGTATTAAAACCGGATTCAATAAATTAAATACTGCTATCACGTTTTAGTTCTATGTCATCTTAAATGGTATTAAAACTGTAAACTTCTAGCAGTACTGCTATTTGCTGTTTTAGTTCTATGTCATCTTAAATGGTATTAAAACAATTAAATCATTTATTAAAAAATATTGTTAGTTTTAGTTCTATGTCATCTTAAATGGTATTAAAACATTTAAGCACTTTACTTAGAAAGAAAGTAGGTTTTAGTTCTATGTCATCTTAAATGGTATTAAAACAACTGCTCTCTATTCATATTTATTATTAATGTTTTAGTTCTATGTCATCTTAAATGGTATTAAAACATTAGAGATATATAATCCCTTAAATTATAAGTTTTAGTTCTATGTCATCTTAAATGGTATTAAAACAACATTTGCAACAAACAATGAAAAAGATATGTTTTAGTTCTATGTCATCTTAAATGGTATTAAAACAATATGGGTTTGAATATTATAAAACAATATGTTTTAGTTCTATGTCATCTTAAATGGTATTAAAACAATTAGGAAGTGCTGGAAAAGCAATAGGAAGTTTTAGTTCTATGTCATCTTAAATGGTATTAAAACTCCTGAGTCATATTCATAATACGTCTTCATGTTTTAGTTCTATGTCATCTTAAATGGTATTAAAACTTTCTTGTGATTGTGTAATAACTGGTTCACGTTTTAGTTCTATGTCATCTTAAATGGTATTAAAACGGCAATGGATATGGAATGTATGCAGATGACGTTTTAGTTCTATGTCATCTTAAATGGTATTAAAACTTGACAACACCCAAATAAATTACTTGATATGTTTTAGTTCTATGTCATCTTAAATGGTATTAAAACCTTAATTGTTCCATCTTCTAACTCACATACGTTTTAGTTCTATGTCATCTTAAATGGTATTAAAACGAACTTTAATTATATATTTCTCGGCTTTCTGTTTTAGTTCTATGTCATCTTAAATGGTATTAAAACACTTAAATTCTTCTACGAAACCTACTGGAAGTTTTAGTTCTATGTCATCTTAAATGGTATTAAAACTTAGGAGAGGTTTTAACAGATGCTAACTTAGTTTTAGTTCTATGTCATCTTAAATGGTATTAAAACAATAAAAAATTAAACTTCTCTGGTCTTATTGTTTTAGTTCTATGTCATCTTAAATGGTATTAAAACTAGTACAGTGCTTATTAAAGTGCTAGAAAGGTTTTAGTTCTATGTCATCTTAAATGGTATTAAAACAAAGTATTTGAAGGAGAATATCAAGATATAGTTTTAGTTCTATGTCATCTTAAATGGTATTAAAACCTTATCCAAATTCATTTGATACGAATTATTGTTTTAGTTCTATGTCATCTTAAATGGTATTAAAACCGATGAAACAAGCCGTATAAAGGCTAATATGTTTTAGTTCTATGTCATCTTAAATGGTATTAAAACCTTAATACCAAGCGAATTAAATTGGGACTAGTTTTAGTTCTATGTCATCTTAAATGGTATTAAAACGCTTATCCAAATTCATTTGATACGAATTATGTTTTAGTTCTATGTCATCTTAAATGGTATTAAAACACCCCTAGAAATTCAAGCCCTAGAAAATCAGTTTTAGTTCTATGTCATCTTAAATGGTATTAAAACCTTATTAATATTTCAAAAAATGGAATGCTTGTTTTAGTTCTATGTCATCTTAAATGGTATTAAAACCATCATAAATAATAACAAGTTGCTTATCTTGTTTTAGTTCTATGTCATCTTAAATGGTATTAAAACTGATGATGACATACGTCTAGCATATCGAGGGTTTTAGTTCTATGTCATCTTAAATGGTATTAAAACAAAGTTAAAGTTAAAAGGAGAACTAAATAAGTTTTAGTTCTATGTCATCTTAAATGGTATTAAAACATTTGGAATCCAGTATTTATTAACTCCTGTGTTTTAGTTCTATGTCATCTTAAATGGTATTAAAACTGACCATTTGCACACTACGACTAAAGCAAAGTTTTAGTTCTATGTCATCTTAAATGGTATTAAAACTTCTTTAATGAATAAAAATCTTTCTTTTAGGTTTTAGTTCTATGTCATCTTAAATGGTATTAAAACGATAACTAAAACACCAACTACACCTGCAATGTTTTAGTTCTATGTCATCTTAAATGGTATTAAAACAGTTTATTGTTACAATGGTTCGCAAGGAAAGTTTTAGTTCTATGTCATCTTAAATGGTATTAAAACCATCATAAATTATGACTAATTGCTTATCATGTTTTAGTTCTATGTCATCTTAAATGGTATTAAAACCATCTAATTCATTTCTTAATTTTAAGAACTGTTTTAGTTCTATGTCATCTTAAATGGTATTAAAACATGATTTTCTCACAAATAGGCTTACGATACGTTTTAGTTCTATGTCATCTTAAATGGTATTAAAACACCCTAAATTCCCAGGATATTTTGTAGTAGGTTTTAGTTCTATGTCATCTTAAATGGTATTAAAACATTTCCACCTCCTTATAATAAAATAAGGCTGTTTTAGTTCTATGTCATCTTAAATGGTATTAAAACAATATATTTTTCTAATTTCTAGTACAAAATGTTTTAGTTCTATGTCATCTTAAATGGTATTAAAACAAATGAAAAAAACTTTATATTTAGTAAAAAGTTTTAGTTCTATGTCATCTTAAATGGTATTAAAACAACAGATAAAAACATTAAAGTTTATCAAGGGTTTTAGTTCTATGTCATCTTAAATGGTATTAAAACTGATTGATGGCAAAGTCGCAGGATATTTTAGTTTTAGTTCTATGTCATCTTAAATGGTATTAAAACTAAAACTAAGCACTGATAGATACATGATAAGTTTTAGTTCTATGTCATCTTAAATGGTATTAAAACTGGAGCATGAACTATACCAGTCCAATAATTGTTTTAGTTCTATGTCATCTTAAATGGTATTAAAACCAAGACATGAAACTGGAAACTGGACTTCTAGTTTTAGTTCTATGTCATCTTAAATGGTATTATGATAAAACAGAGATTAAGACTTAACAAATTTTAAGATGGCAGAAATCCTAAAAGACTATTAAATAGTCTTTTATTTGTATTTAAAATAAAAATTGATAAATTATCTATAAACTTTTTTTATATTTCATTTTCATAAAACTATGTTAGAATAAATAGAAAAAGTGGGTGGTTCATATTAATACAATAGATATAATTTACAAATTTTTAGAGGAACAAGACTATTTAAATAGAAAAGATGTACTAGGAATAATATTTTATGGTAGTTCAAATTATAATACAGACACTAAAGATTCTGACTTAGATTTATTAATCATAACAGACGATGAAAATAATTATAAAGGTGTTACTTATATAGATAATAAAAAAATAGAATATTTTGAAAAAAATGTTTATGATTTAACACAAAAAATAGAAGAACTTCCAAATGGTTTTGATCGTTCATTAGAATCAATATTTACTAATGGAAAAGTAATCTATGACAAACATAAAACTATTGAAAATCTAAAAGATTTAGTTTTAGAAAACAACGAATATCCAAGAAAGAAAAACCAAAATAAATTCTATTCAACATGTTTTTCAGAATTTAAAAATGCTTTTTTTAGTACAGATAAAACATCTCCATATTTTAATTATATCTATTACAACTTCTTAGAAGAAATCAGAAAAGAATATCATATACAAAATGGTTATTCAAAATTACCAGTAAATAAAATAAAAAAGTTATATGAAAACAGTGATTACTCTGAAAAATATTATTGTGTTAAATTGCCAGATGCTAACTTTAGAAATTTATATATATCTTTATTAGAAAAATATAAAGATGAAGACTTTAGTATTCTTTTAAGTAAATTAAAAGAAAAACAAACAAGAAAAAAATGCTTTAGCGTTCGAAAAAATAACATTAAGTATTCTAGTACCATAATATATAGCTTACTTGAGAAGATTGTTGCGAAAGATATAAATGAAAAAGACTATTTGTCACTATACTATATAGCACTGGAAAAAATACGTAACTTATATTGTGATATTAATAAACTTAACAATTCATTAGATAATATCTATGAATATGATTCTTCATTTTTAGAAATTTTTAATGAATGTATATCAAATCCATCAAAAGAAAATATAACTTTACTTTTTAATTATTTATCATCAAAAATAAATATAGATTATAAAAATTATAAAATATATGAATTATCCTAAAAACAAAAAATAAAAAATAATATTTAAAAGCAGTTATGTTATAATGAATAACTATAGAAAGGAGATATTTTTATGGAAAAAGAAGTTAGAAAAGAGGTAACATTTAGAGGAGACCCATTATTTCAAGTCATGACAACACCTCAACTTAATCAAAAAGTATTTTTTTTGAATGAGAATGCAATTAATGAAGTTAAGTCATATTCTGAAGAAATAGATCTTTTCAATGTACCAGATTTAGTATTATCAAAATTATCAGAAAAACAAGCTAATACAAAATTTTTATTAGCATTAGAAAGATGTGGAGAAACAGAATCACATTTACCAGAAACATTAATTGCTTACGCACAAACTGGAGAAGATGAATATAAATTAGAAGGAGTCTTTTCTGAAAGAAAAGAATATATTGCTCCTGAAACCGGTGAAGAAGTAAAATTAAATTACACTTATTCAAATAAAAAAATAAAAGTAAAAAAAATAAATAATAAGTAACTGATGTAGTTGCTTTTTTTCTTGCTTTTTATAAAATATGTTAAAATATTAGTAAATGCAACCTAAAATGTACAAAAAACAACCGAAAGTTGGTAGAATGCAACCAGTTTATTTTATATGATTGCTACATGAAAGGAGAAAGATTATGAAATCAAATTTTGCAGATAATCTTAAAAAAATAAGAAAAGAAAATAATTTGTCTCAAGAACAACTTGCAGATAAATTAGGAGTGTCAAGACAGAGTGTCTCTAAATGGGAGTCATCTGCTGCATATCCGGAAATGGACAAAGTACTTCAACTATGTAAAATGTTTAATTTAAATATAGATGAATTACTAAATCAAAATATAAATGAGATACATGAAGAACAAGAAGGTAAGAATAAAATAAATAATTACGTAAACAATTTTCTAGAATATATTACAAAAACAGTAAAATTATTCATGTCTTTATCATTTAAAGATAAAGTGAAATGTTTCGTCGAACAATTTATTATTATATTATTTTTACTACTTATTTATTCAATCCTTGGAGGAGTAATGTCATCTGTAGTTGGCAGTATATTTGCCTTTGTACATGGAACTTTTTATTACACAATATATGGAATATTAAAAGGAATATATATATTCATGTGTTTAATACTATCAATAATTATAATTGCACATATATTTAAAATAAGGTATTTAGACTACTATGAAATTGTAGAAAAAGAAGATAACACAGAAGGTAGTTTTCAAGAAGATAATTCATCTTCTAACAAACAAGAATTAATAAATGATAAAAAAATAATAATAAGAGATCCAAAACATTCAGAATATAATTTTTTAAATGCTATGGTAAAAGTAATATTATTATTCATAAAATTCTTTGCATTATTTATATTTGCAACAGTAGCATTTATAATTATATTTGAAGTATTTGGACTAGTATTATCACTATATCACATTCCAACTCACAGTCTATTTATTGGAGTATCCCTTACTGCACTAGGTGTAATTGCTATTACAACAATAATATTAATATTATTATATTCATTTATATTTAATAGAAAGTCATCAATAAAAACATTATTTATAGTATTTATTGCATCACTTGCTTTATGTGGTATAGGAATTGGACAAGTATTTATTTGTACATTAAATATGAAATATGACAATAAGTCATTTAAAAATGATAATGAATTAGTGAAAGAATTCACTTATAAAGATGGAATGAGTATAAATTCTTGGTATGACTATTATGAATTTGATGTTGATAATAATTTAGGTGACAAAGTAAAAGTAACAATAAAATATAATGATAAAACATATAAAGTAAATATGGTTGAAGATGAAAAAACAAATTCTATAGATTTGTCTTTTACAAATAATTTTAATGAATTTTCTAACACTTATAAGTTAATAATAAATGATTTAAAAAATAATACTTTAAGTAGTATTGACTCATCATCCCCTGAAGTAGTAATAACTGCAAGTGAAGCAAATGTAAAAAATATGATTAATAAAAAGTCATCAAATAAAATGACAAATTTAGAACAACAAGGAAATAAATTTTTTCTCGATGAAGTAGATGACGATGAACAGATACTTTGTTATCAAGAAAATGGTTTCTACAACAACTGTGTTTCTATAGAATTAGATGAAGGAAATATATCTGATTTTAAATATGACAGAGATGGACTTCATTATGATGAGAAAAAATATGAATGTTCTAATGATGATAGTAAATATTTCTATTGTGATCATAAAGATTATGATGATTAATAATAAGTATTTAAAACTATATATAAAATATTCTTATATATAGTTTTTTTATTAATATGATATAATATGCATTGATTTCATTAAAAGCAAAATTTTAAATATAAAGAAAAAGAGGGATTAGATGAAAACATTATATGAAATATTAGGAGTAAGTGAAACAGCAACTTCTGAAGAAATAAAAAAAGCTTATAGAAAATTAGCAAAAGAGCATCATCCAGATGCAAATTCTAAGTGGACAGAAGAAGAGAAAAAAATGCATGCAGAAATATTTTCTGAAATTGCAGATGCATACGAAATATTAATTAATGAAGAAGCAAGAAAAGAATATGATGAAAAACTAAAAGAAAAAAGAACAAGAAGAAGTTCAAGAAGTCGTAGAGCATCAAGAAATAATAACAATAGTACTGAAGAAGATTATAGTTACGAATATGAATATTTTTCTAAAAAAGCAGAAAGATTTAGTAAGAGATATAAAGATATAAATGACGAAATAATAGAAAAGTATTTACGTAAACACAAAAGAAAACCAAAAACAATTCCAGAGTTTGCAACATTTTTCTTATCATTTGGAGCAATTCATGTATCAAAAGAATTCTTATATCAATTATCAAAATTAAAAAAGAAAGATAATGATACACCTAAAAAATTTGTAATAAGAAATAGATATAATTTTGCAGCATTAGCATTAGCTTTTATCATAGCAAATAGTATAGGTGGTAATACAAATACTACTCCAGCACAAGAACCAATATACGAAACTACTACACAAACTACAGATACTAATACAGAAAAAGCAACAAATGATACTGAAACAAATGATACAAATAAGGACGAAGAACAAGAATCAATCTTATTAACTAGAAAGTATGTTATAAAGCCAGGCGACTATTTATCAAGACTTGCAGTAGATGCAGGAATTTCAACAGATAAATTACAAGAGATTAATAATATTAAATCTGCAGATAGAATAAACGTAGGAGACACAATTACAATTCCATATAATATTGAAGGTGAAAATAAAGACTATTACACAAAAAAAGTGGTATTATATGACAGAGATTTATCAAAGGTAGCAGCTGAATATGAAACAGACATTGATACACTTTATAGACTAAATGAAGAAGCAATAGAAAAAGTAACCGATAACTCTTACGTAGTTTTAAGTGATACTATAGAAGTACCTAACTTTATTACAACTGCTGAATTAAATAGTATGAAAGAAAAAACAAAAAATTTCTAAAAGCTAAGTAAGCAATTAAGTAAAATATTACTTTAAAATTCTTTTCAAATAAAAATATTTATGTTATAATTAACAAGGTTTTAATTGGAAACGCACATCCTCTGGATGATAACGAACAACACAAAAGTTTATTATCGAAGGAGGATTTTATTATGCCAAAAAACAAATTTCAAGATGCAATATTTACAATCATTATGGCAACAATAATGGTATATGGAATGGTCGTATATAATGTTGCATTAAATATAGGAGGAGTTTCAAGTAAAACTTTTTTACTTGCATTAAAAGAACTACCAATAATGGTACCAATAGCATTTGTCTTAGAATTTTTTGTAGTAGGAAAAGTAGCAAAAATTCTAGCATTCAAAGTAGTTACACCACAAGATAGACCTCAAATTATCACATACGCAATATCAATTTGTATTTGTTGTATTATGTGTCCTATTATGAGTTTAATAGCTACATTTTTATTTAAAACACCAAGCTTTGGTATGTGGATACAAACATGGGCTCTAAACTTTCCTATGGCAATGTTTTATCAAATGTTTTATTGTGGACCACTTGTTAGATTAATATTTAGAACAATTTTTAGAAATAATTAATGAATAGAAGAAATTCTATTCTTTTTTTCGGAAAAATATTTAATAAATGTCCTTTTACATAATATTATTTTAATATATAATTAAAATGTAGGTGATAGAATGAATGTATATGATTATATAGATAATATAGGAATTTATTCTTTTGAAGAAAAAGAATTTAATGAAGTGGATGCTGCAGTATTCTCATTTGTTGCATATTCAAGTTTAAAATTAGTATTTAAAAAAGATAAAATGAAAATAAGTGAGCTTGGAAGAGTAAATGTAGGAATGTTTAAGTATGAGGATAATAACGTAATAGCTGTGCGTGAAGGAAATAAAGTACTAAATTATATAAAAGATACAAAAAGATATAGGGACTGTCTTTTAAGTAAATTTGAAATAGATGAGAACAAGGATATTCAATTTTGCGCAGTATCTATTGAGTATAAGAAAAATCATGTATTTATCTCTTATGAGGGAACAAATGAATTATTTAGTGGCTGGAAAGAAAACTTATTATTAAGTTGTGAATTTCCAACAAAGTCACACTTAAAAGCAATAAGTTATTTAAATAGAAATTATACATTTTCAGGTAAAAAATTAATTATTGGAGGTCACTCTAAGGGTGGAAATCTTGCTTTAGTAGCCGCGATGTATGCTAATTTTTTTGTAAAGAGAAAAATCGAGTTTGTCTATAATTTAGATGGACCAGGTCTTTTAGATAAACAATTTAATTCTAAACATTTTAAGAGTATTTTAAATAAATATGTTCACATAGTACCAGATTATTCTGTAGTAGGAATGTTTTTAGAAAACTCTAATGAAGTAGCAGTAAAAGCTCAAACAAGAAGTATTTATTGTCATAATATAAAATATTGGGAAATTGATAAAAATTTTGGATTTGCCAAGTCAAAATTAAGTGCATATTCTAAAGAACTTAAAAGGGAAATAAAAATTTGGTTAGAAAAATATGATGATCAAGATAAAATGGAACTTATTGATAATCTATTCTATATCCTAGATCAAGCGAATGTTTCAAGTATTCTTGAATTAAAACAAGAAAATAAAAAAGTAATAGATTTAATTTATGAAACAAAAGCCATAACAAATAAAACAAAAGAAATGCTAGAAGGTCTAATAAAAATAATAATAAAAAGTTACAGTTACTCAACATATAATGAGTTAAAAGTAAAAGTAAAAGATGTATTAGACTTCAAGAATTAATATGACTAAAGTAGAACAAATAAATAAGTTATTAGACTCTTTAGAAAAATCAAAATTTAGAGGTTCATTTCATTTAAATAATAGTATGAAAGAGTATGTAAGAGAAAAAGGCCTAAATAAGATTGCAAGCGATGCTTATGAAATAATAGAAAAAAGATTAACTCCTGCCATAATAAAAAATGATGGTAAGCAAACTCCAATGAAACAAACTCATCCAGTATTTATTGCTCAACACGCAACAGGTTGTTGTTGCAGAGGATGTCTTTTTAAAATTCACAATATAGAAAAAGGCAGAAAATTAACTGATTCTGAGATAAAATATATCGTTAACGTCATTATGTTTTGGATAAAAAGACAAATTAATATATAGAAAATGAAAAAATAGTGTTATAATCAAATTAAAGGAGTAGGGTATGAAAAAAAGAGAAATTATAATTTGTATAATAATTTTATTACTATCAATAGCATCAATTTCAGTTGCTGTTGTAGTAAGAGAAAACAAAAAGGTCGTTACTCATATAAAAGAAACATCTACTGATACTAAAAATATTGAAGAAGAAAAAGAAAAGAATAATACTGAAAACTTAAATCATCCAATTGATTATGATGACCTTGAAAGAAATCTTATGAATCTTGTTAATAACGAAGGATACTCAATTATTAAAAGAAATTGTGAAGAAAAAGTAGTAAAAGCAAAAAAAGATTATATTAAAACTGACAATACACATATATCAACAAAATCAATTTCAGATTTATTAACAAAATTAAAAGAAGCAACATTAGTTGTAGAGCAAGAAGAATCAAATGTATGTCCAAGTGTTTCTTACTATGTAGCAAGTGATACTGAAGAAGTACTTCAAGTATTTTATTCATCAGATCAAGTATCATTTGTTGTAAAAGTAAATAATGTATCATATAACTTTAAATATGATGATGCTAAAAACATAAAAGATTTCATAGAAAATTTAAAATAAGAAGTTATACTTCTTTTTTTCTGCTATAATAACGTTATACAATTAACAATGTAACAAGGAGGAAACAATGAAAAAATTAGTATTAATAGGTGGAGGAGAAATAGGAAAAGGACAAACTTCATATGAAACAGAAAATATTGATAAAGAAATTGTAAAGATGTCTGAAAAAGAGCATCCAAATTTATTATTCATTGGACTTGCAAGTTCATACTCTGATTCATACTATGATTTAATAAAGAAAATATATAAAAATTTAGGATGTGAATGTGCTTATCTAAAAAAGAAAAATGTAATAAATAATCCTGATATTGTAAAAAACAAAATATTAAACGCTGACATTATCTATATAGGTGGTGGAGACACAATAAAATTAATGGAAGTTGTAAAAGAGTATGAAATAGATAAACTTTTAAAAGAGGCTTATGAAAAAGGTACTGTACTTGCAGGTATTTCAGCAGGAGGAATTCTCTTATCAAAAGAAGGATATTCTGATTCCTTAATATTACGAGGCGAGAGTAACAATTATACTTTTATTGATGGTTTAGGATTTACAAATATAAGCTTTTGTCCTCATTATAATGCTGATGAAAAGAAAAAAAATTGCTTATTTAATGATTTAGAAAATTCTTCTAAAGAAGTGTTTGGAGCAGAAAACTGTTCAGCAATAAAAATAATTGATGATAAAATATCAGTAATAAAATCAAATGAAACAGCAAATGTTTGGAAAATTAAATTTGAAAAAAATATAGTTGAAGAAAAAATATAAATAATGCTATACTCTATAATAAGAGGAGTGAGATAATGGAAAAAGAAAAAAAGAATAAAGGATTAATTGCTATAGTTATAGTATTGATTTTAGTAATTATTGGGTTAATAGTCTATATTTGCTATGACAAAGGAATTGTAAAAAATAGTAAGAAAGAAGAAATAACTGAAAAATCAAAAAAAGAAACAAATAAAAGTAAAGACAAAGTTGTCGAAGAAAAAGATGAAATAAAACCATTAGATTTAACAAAATGTTTAAATACAACTAATTTAACATTTAGAGATCCGGTTGTTGCAACAACTTCATTTGGTTTAACTGCCAAAGTAAATGATGATAAAAAGACAGTAACTCTAACAATTGATTGGAAAACATTTGGTCCATTAACATCTGCAACAGCATATGCTAACGAATCACAAGATTATATAATTAAAGGGTTTGACAAAAATGTAAAAGCTGCATATATTGGAGAATTTGGACATTCTTCAGTATCTCTTACATTATTATTTATAATGGAAGATGGTACAGTAAGTTATATGCCAATGTTTGTACAAGCAGCAGATCAAGCAGGAAATATGAGATACGATGTAAACTACACATATAATAAAGATGCATCTGGAAAAGTAACTGATACTTATTTTCAAGTAAAAGGATATGTACAAGGAGTAACTGGAGCAGTAGAAATTTATAATGTAGTTGGATATGATTCAAATACTTCAGCTGTAACAAGCGCTATGACAGCAATTGCAGCAACAAAAGATGGAAGTTTCTATGATTTGGTATCAGTAATAAATAACTAATAATTATAATGAAAGGTAAACAAAATACCTTTCTTTTTCTATTTTTTTCTATAAATAAAAAAAATATATGCTATAATGAATTATAGGAAAGTAGTGGTGAGAATGAATAATAGTAAAACTAGTTTAAATAGTGACAAAAAAACAATAAATATAATTCTTGGAATTTTACTGGTAATTATATTATTAAAAATAGCAGGTGGTGTCACTGAAAAAGTAAGTGAAATGATTTCAAATTACACAAATAGTAATGAAATCAATATTTTATCTTCTTATGAAAACTCATATATGGAAGATGAAGTTGAAAAATATGCTGAAAAAGAAGGAATAGACGTTAACTTTGAATATATGGGTGATCTTGATATGGTTGATGAATTAAATAAAAATTCAAAATCATATGATGCAGTTTGGATTTCTAATTCTATGTGGTTATATATGTTAGAAAATCCATATTTATACAGTGATTCAAAATCAATAAGTATTAGTCCAGTAGTATTTGGTATAAAAGAAAATAAGGCTAAAGAATTAGGATTAACTGATAAAAATGTAACTAATACAGATATTATGAATTTAATTAAAGAAAATAAAATAAAATATGTAATGAATTCAGTTACTCAAACAAATACTGGAGCAACAGCATATTTAGGATTCTTAACATCTCTTGCAGGAAACCCAGAAGTTTTAACAGAAAGTATGATACATGATGAGACATTAATTTCTAATTTAAAAGATGTTTTTAAAGGTGTTTCAAGAGTATCAGGAGATGAAAGTTATCTTGAAGAAATGTTTTTGAAAAAAGATAATTATGAAGCAATAATTGCGAGTGAGGCTTCTCTTATAAATATAAATAAGAAGTTACAATCTGAAAACAAAGAACAGCTTCATTTAATTTATCCAACTGATGGAGTAGCAATTAATGATTCAGCCTTTGCATTTATTGATAATAAAGAAAATAAAGAAGAAAATTTCTTAAAAATACAAAATTATTTACTAAGTAAAAATGGTCAAAAATTATTAGAAAACAATGGTCAAAGAACTTGGTATGGAGGAACTACAACAAATGCAAATGAGAAGGTCTTCAATAAAGATTGGGGAATAGATACAAATAAGTATTTAAATGTTACTAGATTCCCATCTAAAAAAGTAATGACCGAAGCATTAAATTTATACATTGAGGAAATGAGAAAACCAACACATGTAGTATTTTGCTTAGACTATTCAGGTAGTATGTATGGTTCTGGATACGATGATTTAACAAGTGCTATGGAATATATCTTAAATAGAGAAGAAGCATCAAAAGATAAATTGCAATTCAGCAAAAAGGATAAAATTACAGTAATTACATTTGGAAATAATATTAAAAATGTTTGGACAACAACAGGAGATAACACATCAGACTTAATTCAAAAAATAAAAGAAGAAAAAGTCGAAGGTGGAACAGCACTATATGCAGCAATTGAAAAAGGGCTAACAGAGCTTGAAAATGAATCTGATGATTATACAAAAACAATAATTGCAATGACAGATGGAGAAATAAATATTGGTAAGTTTGAAGATTTAAGAAATTTATATAAATCAGGTTCATCTAAAATATCAGATATTCCAATTTATAGTATTACATTTGGTAATGCTAATGAAGCACAGCTTACTCATATAGCAACTCTAAGTAATGCCAAAGTGTTTGACGGAACAACTAATTTATTGGATGCTTTTAAAGAAGTAAGAAGTTATAATTAAGGTGATAATATGAAAAATAGTGAAGTAGTATCAGCCGTTGTTGGAGGAGCATTTTTTGCAGTACCATATCTCGCGTTAAGTGTTCCAATTCTTCCGTCACTAGCAATAGGCGCCGCAGCATTTGCTGCAGGAGAACTTGTCTTCAAAACAGATGTAGTACAAACATTAAAAGAATCAAACGTATCATTATATGAAACACTAGAACTTGCCAAAAAACAAAACAAACATATATTAGAAATGATTCCAAAAATTGAAAACGAAGACTTAAGAAAAGATTTAAATGAAATAAATAGTACAGTAACAAAAATAATAACAACAATAGAAAAAAGTCCAGAAAAAGTAAAAAAATTAAAGAACTTTTTTGATTACTACCTACCAGTAACAATAAAACTCGTAGATAGATATGATGAAATAGAAAATCAAAAAATAAACTCAGAAGAAGAAAAATCATTTAATACAACAACAGAAAAAACAATTAAAGAAATAAATGGAGTTTTTAAGCAATTTTTAAACATTTTATATCAATCAGATATGAATGATACAAATGTTGAAATAAAAGTATTAAATTCAATGCTAAAAGCAGATGGATTAAGTAAAAATGAGTTGAAAGTAGAGGGTAAAAACGATGAATAAGAAACAAATTATTGGTATATCTATCTTTGCAGCACTTATTGTATTAATTGTAGGTATCAAAGCAGTCACTGGTTCAAGTGATGAGACTAAAAAGAAAAATTTAACTACAGTATATGTTGCAACAGGTGGAGGAAAAGAAGATTTTATTTCTGATACAGACATTATTAAAATTCTTGAAAAAAAATATAAACTAAATGTTGTATATGATTCTTGGAGCAATGGTAAGACTGTATCAAAACCACTTATTAGAGAATCTGTTGGTTTAGGAAATAAAGAAATAATTGATAAAATATCAAATGATGAAAATGTAACAATAAACACAGATGGAGCAACTAAGTACGATGCATTATTTACATCTGATCAAAGATTTTATGATTATTACAAATTAAGTCCAAATAAAGAAAATGGTGAAAGTGATAGATACACAGTCCTAAATGGTGGACTTGCTCTATATACTCCTATTGTTATTTATTCTTGGAAAGATGTAGCAACTAAATTAGAAGCAGAAGGAATTGTATCAAAAGGAGAAGACAAAATTTATTATATTACTGATATGAATAAATTAATAAATTATATCTTAGATGGAAAAAAATGGAGTGATTTAGGTTTAACAGATTTATACGGAAACATAAATATTGCATCAACTGATCCAGTATCATCATCTCCAGGAGCAACATATTATGGATTATTATTATCTATTCTAAGTAATGGTAATATAAATGATGAAAATATTGATACAAATCTAGAAAAATTAAAAACATTCTATCAAAAATCGGGTTATATGAACAATACTCCAGCAGATTTATTTGAAAGATATCTAAAAACTGGTATGGGTGGAGAACCAATGATTGTTGATTATGAAAAAAGTTTAATTGAATTTGCAATTTCAAATCCAGATGGATATAAACAAGTAAAAAGTGATATGGTTATGATGTATCCAAAACCAACAATTTGGAACACACACTGCTTAGCAGCATTCTCAGATTCAGGATTAAAATTATATAAAGCATTACAAGATGAAGAAATTCAAAAAATTGCCTGGGAAAAATATGGATATAGAACAGGATTTACTGGTTCAAATTATTCAGCATCAAAAATTGGTGTAACAGTACCAAGTACATTAAAGAGTACTGTTTCAAGTTTAAAAATGGATTATTATAATAAATTAATAGAGTACTTATCAAAATAGGGAGGATAAAAAATGAGTGCAATAGAATTACAAGTAGAAAAGAAAGATGATGAAAAAGTATTAGAACTTGCAAAAGAAGAAAAAGTAACAGAAGAAAAAATAGAAAAGTCATTAAATTATGATGAATTAACAGAAGAAGAAAAGAAAGCAGTAGATGACTTTAATAAACAAATTGATGTTTTTGATTCAACTCAAATTCTTCAATATGGAGCTGCTGCTCAAAATAAAATATCAAGTTTTTCAGATTCTGTTTTAGAGGATGTAAAAACAAAATCAACTGGAGAAGTTGGTGACTTACTTGCAGATTTAGTTTCAGAAATAAAAGGTTTTGATGGAGCAATCGCTGAACCTAAAGGACTTGCTAAAATATTTAGTAATGCTAAAAAACAATTAAATAAAATTATTGCTAAATATAGCAAAATTGAATCTAATATTGATGGTATTGAAAAAGGATTAGATAAGAGTAAAATTAAACTTTTAAAAGATGTTTCTATGTTTGATGAAATGTATCAAAAAAACTTAGAGTATTTTAAAGAAATTTCATTATATATTATTGCAGGAGAAAGAAAACTAGATGAATTAAGAAATGTAGTTTTACCTGAATTAAAGAAAAAAGCAGAAGAGACACAAGAACAAATGGATATTCAAAAAGTTCAAGATATGGAAGCACAAATAAATAGATTTGAAAAGAAATTACATGATTTAAAAACAACAAGAATTATTTCCATTCAAATGGCACCACAAATTAGATTAATTCAAAATAATGATGCAGAACTAGTTGAAAAGATTCAAAGTTCACTTACAAACACAATTCCATTATGGAAAAATCAAATGGTACTAGCTCTTGGTATTAGTAATGCTAAAACTGCATTAAAACAACAACAAGCTGTATCACAATTAACAAACGACATGTTAGTTAAGAATAGTGAAACATTAAAACAAGGAACACTAGATATTGCTAAAGAAAGTGAAAGAGCAATCGTAGATATCGCAACTCTTAAGAAAACTAATCAAGATCTAATTGAAACATTAGATGGAGTAATTAAGATTCATGAAGAAGGACGTGCTAAACGTCAAGAAGCAGAAGTTGAATTACAAAATATTGAGAAAGAACTTAAAGATAAGATTTTAGAAATTCATGTAAAACCAACAGCTGAAGAAAAATAAAAGTGTAAAATTTAGTTTTTTACACTTTTTTCTTTGCTTATTATGATATTATATATAAGTAAGGTGGGATATTATGAATAATGAAATGTTTAATGATATATATAAAGAGTACAAAAATAACGAAAGTACTAAAAAAGATGAGCAAAGTGATATACAAGAATTACAAAAAGAAGAATTTAATATTGATGACCTAGAAAATTTATTTATAGATGACGACTCAAAAGAATTATTAAAGAAAATTATTACATACATGGAAAGTTATTATAATAAAGAAGAACAAAATTATATAACTTTTAATATTAAGATAGAAGGAACAGATAAAGAAACAACAAATAAGATAATTAATATAATAAAATATTTCAGTAAAAAATATAATTATACAAAAAACAATAATTATAAAGAATTATCTCTTTATAAAATAGAAAAAGAAGATGAAATAACTTCAATTTATGAAAATGGAATAATTAGTATTAATAGTTTAGAGGCACTTAACTTAAAAGATATCAATTTTAAAAAGAAATTTTTCTATTTATTAAGTGAACAACTAGTAAACAATTCTATAACTTTTATAAGTGCTAAAAAAGAAGATTTAGATGAATTTTTATTAAACGATGATAAATTGTCTAAAGAGTATTTTGTTTTTAATATTAAAGAAATAAAACCATCTATAAATGATGTATATAATGAATTAATAAGTAAAATAAGTATAAGTGATGAATTTAATGTAGAATTATTAGACTATATTACAAATACTTTTGATAAGTCAGAAGAAGATTATACAACATATACTAATAATTTATACAAATATATTTCTTTTAACAAAAAATTACCTGAGACAGAGTCAACAAGATCAATAGATGAAGTATTTAGTGAATTAAATGAATTAGTTGGTCTAGATAAAGTAAAAACATCACTTAACGACTTAGTTGATTTAATTACATTAAAAAATAAAACAAAAGGTGATTTAAAAATAAATAATGTTAACTTACATATGTTATTTTTAGGAAATCCAGGAACTGGTAAGACAACTGTTGCTAGATTAATTGCAAACATATTATATAATTTAGGATATATAAAGCAAAATAAGTTGATAGAAGTATCTTCAAAGGATTTAGTTGCAGAATACGTTGGACAAACTGCAGTAAAAACAATGGATGTTGTAAATAAAGCAATGGGTGGAATACTATTTATTGACGAGGCGTATGCTTTGTCTACTAAGAACAATGATAATTCATATAATGCTGATGCAATTGCAACACTTATAAAAGCAATGGAAGACTATCGAGATAACTTAGTAGTAATATTTGCAGGTTATACAAAAGAAATGCAAGACTTTATAGATTCAAATTCAGGTATTGCTTCTCGTATTGGATATACATTAGAATTTGAAGACTATACAAATGATGAATTAAAACAAATATTTAAGAATATGGTAGTAAAAAGTGGTTTTACACTAGAAGACGATGCCTTAGAAGAAGTAGATAGATTAATAAATGAAAATAGAAATACTAAGAACTTTGGAAATGCAAGATTTATTAGAAATGTATATGAAAAAACAGTTATTAATCATGCAAAGAATACGAAAAATAGTAAGAAAAAATCTATATTAAAAACAATTACTAAAAAGGATATAACTTATTAGAAAGGAAAAATTATGAATAAGTCAACAAAAAAACAACTTACAAAAGCTTTATTAGTATTAATTATATTAGTTGCAGGATACTTCTATACAACTTATTTTGACAATGAAAATATAACTAAAGATGTAACAACAAATGTAAAACAAACTATAAATGAATCATCTTCTAATTTAAAAATTTATTTTGTAGACGTTGGGCAAGCAGATTGTATATTAATAAACGATAATAATGAATATAGCTTAATTGATGCTGGAAACAATGAGGATGGAGAAAAACTAGTTAAATATTTTAAAGATTTAGGAATAACAAAATTTAAATATGTATTTGGAACTCATGCCCACGAAGATCACATTGGAGGAATGGACAATATAATTGAAAACTTCCAAATAGAACATTTTTATATGCCAGATGCAATTACAACAACAAGAACATTTGAAGAAGTATTAGATGCTTTAGAGAAAAAAAATATTGCTTTTGAAACACCTGAAGAAGATGAAAATATAGCATTTAGTGATACTAATTTTAAAGTATTGCATGTTGGAAAGGATAAGAAAGATTTAAATGATACATCAATTGTCTTAAAATTAACTTATAAAAATACATCATACTTATTTATGGGAGACGCAACAAGTAGTGTAGAAAAGGATATTCTTGATAAAGATATAAAAAGTGATGTTTTAAAAGTAGGACATCATGGATCACAATATTCATCAACTATATCATTCTTGAAGAAAGTATCTCCAAAGTATGCTGTAATAGAAGTTGGAAAAAATAATAGCTATAATCATCCAAAAGAAGTAACATTAAAAAAACTTGAAGATTTAGGAACAAAAATATATCGTACAGATGAAGAGGGTACTATAATACTAACTTCAGATGGAGAAAACATGTCATTTGAAACAGTAAAAACAGATACAAATGGAGGATAATATGAAATATGCGGTTGATGAAATAATTGATAACATTGTAACTCTTGAAGATATTGAAACAAAAGAAAAAAAATATATAGAAAAAGACTTATTACCAGAAGATATTTATGATGGGGCAATACTAATCTATGAAGATGATACTTACAAATTAGATATTTCGGAAGAGGTACAAAGAAGAAAAAGAATAATGGAAAAATTAAATAGATTAAAAAATATTAAAAGAAGTGATAATAATGAGTAAGAATAAATACAGACTACCTTTTAATAATACATGGTATGTAGAGTACGGCGGACTAACTAAAAATACTTCACATTCATGGGATATTATTCCTCAAAGATATGCTTATGACTTTGAAATAAGAAAAAATGATTTGCCATATCATGATGACTACAAAAACAAAGAAAATTATTATTCATATAATGAAGAAATAATTTGTCCATGTGATGGATTTGTAATAGATATGAAAAATGAGTATGATGATACTAAAATAATTGAAGGTCGCCCAGTAATTTGTGATATTGATGATCCAAGGGGTAATTTTATTACTATAAATCATGAAAATGGTGAGTCAAGTACAATATGTCATATAAAAAAAGATTCATTTATGGTAGGTGTTGGAGATATTGTCAAAGAAGGAGATGTACTTGCAAGAGTTGGAAATAGTGGTAACACACAAGGTCCACATATTCACTTTCAAGTACAAGAAGGGAATGATTTCTACAATAGTAAAGGAATAATTATTACATTTAAAGATACATTTCATAATAAAAGAAAAATAAAACATCTAACAAAAGGAATAGAAGTAAGTACAAAAAAGTAATATGCACAATGATTTTATAAATGACCAAGCACTAAATAAAGTATATGAAAATGAAGTACTAGATGGATATTATGATTACGTTGAAATAACAAATTGTACTTTTAAGAAATGTAATTTTACAAACTCCAAATTTACTGGAATAGATATAACAAACTCCATATTTGAAACATCAAATTTATCAAATATAGCATTGCCAGATCACACATATAGCAATATAAAATTTATCAATTGTAACCTTTTAGGAACGACATTTATAGATTCTTATCTTGATAATATAGAATTTATTAATTGTAATTTAAAATATTCTAATTTTTCTGGAACAAATTTAAAAAATATAAAATTTAATAATTGCAATTTAGAAGATGCAATTTTTAATGAAATTAAATGGAAAGATTTATCTTTTTCTAATTCTAATATAAACAATTGTGAATTTCAAAAAACTAAGTTAGAAAATTTAGACTTGTCAGATACTGAATTTACAAATTTAAAAATAGATTCACAAAAATTAAAAGGATTAATTCTTAATATGAATCAAGCACTAATAATTGCTAATCTTTTAGGTATTAAAATAAAGAACTGAATATTTTCAGTTTTTTTAATTTCTCATATTTTTAATAATTGATAAAAGTCTTATTTTCAGAATTGTTAATTGTCTTTAATAAAAAAGTAAAATTAGTAATTTTTTAGTATGAAGATTTGCTAAAAGCATGATTTGTTTTAATTTATAAAGTTTGTTATATTGCCTCCTGGAAAGGAGGTGATTTTATAGTAAATCTTATCGATTATAAATTTAAGTGTCTATATGATTTAAAAGTAGACAAAAAGTATGCAGTTAAATTTGAAAAGTTAGA
>CAKOZD010000008.1 GCA_934131175.1 uncultured Bacilli bacterium
AGAATGATGACTCTAATTCTGATGTAGATAGTAAAAATAGTTCCGAGAGTTCTTCTAATGATGAGTCTTCACAGGATAATTCTAGTTCTTCCGACTCTGATGGTTCAGAGAATGATGACTCTAATTCTGATGTAGATAGTAAAAATAGTTCCGAGAGTTCTTCTAATGATGAGTCTTCACAGGATGATTCTAGTTCTTCTGAATCTGATAGTTTAAAAGATAATGATTCTAACGAAGATGAAAAAGATTCACCTGATGAGAAAAATGGTGAAAATGAGAAGAATAAAGACGAGAAAGAAAAAGATGATAGAAAGCCACTGGAAGAGAAAGAATCTGATAAAGAAAAACAAGAGAATAAAGATAATGATTTACATGAAAATAATGATAGTGACGATGAAAATGATTTTGATGACTTAATGAACAATTATGATGAAGATAATGATACAAGAAGAAATCGTAATACTACAAATAGTGATTCTTCTGGCAGTCCTAGTGATAAACTAAGTAGTATTCATAGTTCTAAAGTATATAAAACATTAAAGAAACTAGTTTCACTTAGTTACGAAAGATATACTAAAGGTACATATAAATATAATAAAAAAGATATAGTTAAACATTATATTACAAATCAAAAATTTAGAATTATGGACGATATGGTAAGTCCTACTTTTAAACCTGATGTTTATGTATTTGACCTATCACCTTCTAATGATGATTCTCTTGAATTATATGTTAATACAATTAGTAGTGTTGCCTCTAAAGGTTCTATTATATATTTAACTTTTAATGAAAGAATACTTAGAAAACTTACTATTAAGAAAAATAGTTCTTCAGGTATTGATGTTGAGAAAGTTGCTAACTCAAATACTACAAGATATCAAAATTTTGATTGTCAAATATTTGATGAATTCCGTTCTTTATATGATGAATTAAAAGATATTAAAGATAAGAAAATATATGTATTTTCAGATTTTGATGTTAGTGAAGAGATGTGTTCTTTGTCACAAGAAAATGATAGTATTGTTTGGTTTTCAACAGAAAATAGTGCTCATTATGGAGGCATGTTTGATTTTTATAGACCATACCCTACTACATATAAAGGATATTATGTTGAAACACAAGGAATTGATGATATTGAAAAATATGTTTTAGAAAAAAATAAAAGTAAATATAAAAAGAAAGGAAAAAGATAATGGAAAATATTAAATTTAATAAACTATTAGATGAAAAATATTCTCTTATGAGTGATATTGCGAAAAAATATAATTATAATGATGAGTTACTTTCAATGATTACTTTTATTTATGTTGCTTTTTACATGGATTTTGGAAAAGATGCTGACTTTCCTTTATATGATTTATTTAACAGAGTAAAAATAATATACGAACAAGGTAATGTTGCTGAAATTTCTGATAAATATGGATATGGTAAAATGAAAGCAGGAAGTGCCGCAGTAACTATTTTTACACCTAATTTTAGAGTATTTAATAATCCTGAAGAAAAACAAAATTCACAAGTTATTTTGCTTGGTACACATGTAGAAGATTATCTCGCAACACCAATTTTAAAACTTGAAATGCTAGCTCATGAAATAAGACATGCACTGATGGGATATTACAATACTAATAAATTAATAGATGAAAATACTTATTATATGAGAAGTGGTTTGCAAGAAACATTTTATAAAAGAAAAGACTCTGATAATAGAGTTACTAGTATTGATATGGCTAATACTTTAGATGAAGTAACTAATACTTATATAACTGAGATTATTGTTAATAGAATTATGTCTTTTACAAACTATGATATTAAAAATAATAATTTAAGAAGATATTTAAGAAAATTGGGAACAAAACAACCAGATGGTAGATATAGAGCAATTGGTTATAATAATGAGGTTAGATTATTATATCCCCTACTTTTAAATGATATGTTTATAAACTTAGTTAATCAATGTGAGTTTGATGGAAATATAGATTTAGTTAGAAAATTTATTGAAACTAATACAGACATTTGTAGTTATGACGATTTTTGTAAAATACTTGATGAAGTATATAATGGAAATATTTCTTTTGCAAAAGATGTTCAAGAAAAGAATATGGATAAAATAAATAGACATGTTGAAAATATTAACAAAATTAAAAGTGTTGTTATGAGTATAAAAGAAAACCTTGATTGTCCAGTACTTAAAAAAGTATAATAACTAATTGGTGGTGATTTGATGTTTAAAACAGATATTAATTTAAATTTATATAAAACTTTTTATAATGTTGCGAAATATGGTAGCATATCAAAAGCTGCTCAATACACTTTTACTTCTCAACCTGCCATTTCTAGAGCAATTAAAAAACTAGAGAGTGAACTTGGAGTTCAACTTTTCTATAGAACACTAGCTGGAGTTGAACTTACTGATATGGGAAAAGAACTTCTAGAGTTTGTTGAAAAGTCATATAATAATTTAATACTTGCAGAAAGAAGAATGATGGAGCGAGAAACATTAGAAAGAGGAAAACTTTCTATTGGAATGCCTTCAAATATCGGATCATTTTTCTTATTCGATAAGATTATAGATTTTCATAAACAATATCCTAATATAGAAGTTACTATTATTACTGGTTCTACATCTAAACTAATTAGTTTACTTAATTCACATAATGTAGACTTTGTTATTGACACATCTCCTATTGACGCTAAACTAGATGAGAATTTTATAGTCTCTAAGTTAGACGAAGTAGAATATTGTTTTGCAGTAAAAAATAATTCAAATAGTAATTATTCAAATATTAATAGTCTATCTTTACTTGCAGATAAGCCATTAATATTACCAATTCCTGGTACTGCTAATAGAAATGATTTAGATAAACTTTTATTAAAAAATAATATTTCTATTAATAATGTTATAAATATTCATACGAGTGAAATGATAATATCAGCAATAAAGAAAGATTTGGGTATTGGATATATAATTTATAATTTAATTGATGATGATGTAAAAAACGGAGAAATTAAAGTTTTAGATATAAAAGAAAAATTGCCTACAGTAGATATTAATATTATTTATGATAAGTCTTTTTTAACTACTGCTCCTCTTAAATTTATAGAAAATTATATGGATTATGAATTAAAGTAATAAAGTATATATCAAATTGTTATATATATAATTTATATTTAATAGTGATATTTATAAAAGGTATTTGTCTATAATACCTTTTTATTTTAGAATTTTACTTGTAGGGAGTGAAAATATGATTAAAAATATTGGTATATTTAAAGATTTTTCTGATGAAACATTAAAATTTGTTTATGATGCTGGGGAGAAAAAAATAATTGAAATGTCTTTATTATTTAATAAAGAAGACATGGACGTTATATGTGTACCTACTCATCATTTTTGTAATTTAGGTTGTAAGATGTGTCATTTAACTAATAAAGGATTAAATAAAGCTATGGTTCCTATTAAGTATGAAGATTTTATTGAAGGACTCACTTTTTCTCTTACTAAGCACAATAAGAAAAGAACCAATAAAAAGAAATTACTTATATCTTTTATGGGAGTTGGAGAACCTCTTCTTAATTTAAAATTAATTGAAGATGTTTATAATAATGAAGATATTATTAGAAAAATCGGTTATGATGACGTTGGATATGCTATTGCGACTATGATGCCTAATAACAATATTTTAAAATTAAGAGATTTGGTTTGTAAATTAAATATTCCTTTAAAGGTACATTTTTCTATGCATTCACCAATTGATGAGGAAAGATTTGATTTAATTCCTAGTACAAAGGTTTCTATTGAAGAAGCATTATCATATCTAGTTGAATATAGAAAGTCTCTTCAAGAAAATAAAACTATTATGGATAAATATATAAAACTACATAGAACTAATGATCCTGTAGAAATACATTATACTTTAATTAAAGGAGTTAATGATGGTGATTTAGAACTTAATAAAGTTTGTGAATTATTAGAAAAATATATGATTCCGATTAAGTTTATTAGATTCAATCCAATAAATAGTTTAGAAAGAAGTACTAATGAAGAAAAATGGACTAGTACAATAAAGATAAAGGTTCCAACTCTTAGAATTAAAACTTATTCTCCTCCAGGTAGAGAAGTTGGTAGTTCGTGTGGTGAATTTACTAAACATTATTATCATGAAGAGATTGAAACAGAGGAACAAAGAAAAGAATTTGAAAAATGGGAAAAAGAACATCTTATTACAGAATAAAAAAGACTTCATTGAATTATCAATGAGGTCTTTTATTAATTTACTTTTTCAGTTTTATATGTAAATCTCCATGGATGTTGGATGTTTACATGATTACCAATAATTAACACTGGTGCTCCTATATCAGTTGTTACTTCTCCTTCTTCTATAAGTGCTGTTGGACTAGCTAAATCATATTTTTCAGAACTTATTGAAGGTGCTCTTAATGTTGTTCCTGAGGAAGATGTATCTCTTAATTCAAAGTATAATTGATATTTATAGTCTTTTGTAGAATCTATTCCAGGATCATTCTTTAAGAATTGATATGTATGTCGTACTTTATCACCTGTTTTGTATATTGGATTAGTTAAATATGTTTCCTTATAAAGCCCTTCTAAACTATCTGCCATTTTGTGATCTTCTAAATCAACATGAACAGTAAATGTTTGAACTTTGTTATCATTTACACCAAATACTTCTATAATTCCAGTATCATACCATACAACTGTCATATTAGTTCCATTTTTTGCGAATGTTTTTATATCAGAAATATTTCCAATATTATCGTCCGTGTCATCTATTTCATAAATATTAAGTCTAAATTTATAATTATCAAAAGTATATCCTTTATTAATCCAAATCATACTCATACCTATATCTTGAATTAATTTTGGACTACCAAACTCACCTGTTACAAAATCATATCCAAATGACTGAATACCTAAATTTCCACCAACATTTATAAAACATACTCTAAAATTATTAAATTCTGAAACATTATTTGTTCCGCTAATATATTCTACTTCTATTTTATAACTTTTTCCTTTTTCAAATAATAATTTTTCATTTGGATAAGATGCATTCGAAATGAATTTTCCTTCTGTTCCAGCTACGAAATAATCAGTTAATCTTATATTTACTTGATCAGTTGAAGTACCATTAATTTCATATAAGCCATTTCCATATGATTTAACTTTTATTCCATTAACAGCATCAGACATTTCAAATATTCCGAATCTATCTGTTATTCCACTAGACTTTAAAGTAATAGATAAGTCACCTTCAATATTTGTTATTGTTAAAATATTATTACTATAACTATATTTATTTGAACTAATTTCTTTATTATTTTCTAAAATATAGAATTCTCTTCCTGTTGGTTTAGTTACATTTAATGATATTGTATCTCCTTCAATTGTATACTGAGGTAATAAATTGCTATTATCAATATCATTATATGTAATTGAATATATCTGTTTAAAATTAAAGTCACATCTTATATCAAATGTAGTATTTTCACTATTATATGTATTATCATTATATGAAACTTTTAATTTTAATGTTTTTTTCATACCTAGATTACAACTATTATCATCACATAATTTTTCTTTTAAATTATAATTTAGTATTTCAAATTTTAAATTCTGATTATTAGTTGTTATATCTTTTATTCCCATTATGGTATTTCCTAAATTATATACATCTATATCATATATAATATAAGAGTCTATATTTGGAAGAGTAACTCTAGAAGTTATATTAGAAACATTATAATCTTCATAATGACTAACAGCATTGTTAGAACTTGATACTGAAACTTTTGCTATACGAATATCTTTTTCAATTCTTACTGATGCTGCTAAATCTTCTATTTGTAAATTATTTTGAAAAGCAGAAAAACCTACACTTAAAAAAAGAATAGTTACAACAATTAAGCTATAAACTACTGTTCTTTTATTAAGTTTAATACCTTTACTCATTGCAATTATTCTATTCATTTTTTATCACCACTTTTATTTATTTTCTTCCATATCAACAGCTTTTATAGTTAATAAATATAAATTCTTATTATTAGTTATGTATAAGTGACATTTTTGATGTTTAGCAACTTCATAATACATAATTGGTAATCTTAAGTTATCTCTTACATCTATTAACTCACCAAAACTATTTACTTTAGTTATGTAATATTTATTGAATTTAGGAAGAGTTGATGTTTCTACTATTAGTCTATCATATTCTCTTAGTATCTTTTCAATAAACTTATCATAATTATTTTTCTTTTCTTTAGTTAAAGATAACATTTTAGCAACTTTTAAACTTGAAATTAAACAAATAATTAATGAAATTACTCCTATAAATAAACAAATAATATTTTTTAGTGTAAAGATACTTGATTCTATATTTTGTGTTTCTTGTTTATTTATTCCAGAAGATGCCATATTTATATTAATTGATTTTTGTGATAATGGAATATTTAATACTACTGGACTTGGAGATGTTACTTTAACATCTTCAGTAGTACTATTTGTATGATATACTTGGAAAGATACTTCTAGATAACTATTTGTTTCTATTCCATATTGTGATTTAAAATTACTTGCTATAGCATTATAGTAATCATAATCAATATCTACATTTTGAGATATTTTATACTCATTATTAATCTTAGATATTCCTTCTGATGTTTTTGGTTTTAAAATATATTTTTGCTCATAATACTTAGAAGTATTATCAGTATTAGATATAACCAATTTAGCATCTACTTCATATTCTGTTTTTATATCTAAATCTTTACTTGTACTTAAATCATAATCAAATGTTAATGCTACATTTTTAATTAAAGTTGATACATAACTCATATTTTTATCAAGACAATTTTGAGTATAAAAATTATTATTTTTTAAACATACTTTATAATCTACATTACCATATTGACTATATGATACTGCTTCTTTTTCAGTATTATTTAAAGCATAATATATAGTTCCTATTGATAATACTAAAGTAATTATTGATAATATTATTTTCTTTGTTATCTTTCTTTCATATGATTCATATTTTATTTTTGTAAAATCTTTCTTTTCTACAACTTCAGGTATTTCAGTTTTTTCTTTTTCTTTTGAATATTCATTCTTTTCTTCTTTTATTTCAGTAGTTTTTTCTTGGTCTTCTTGTTTTTCTTGTTTATTTTCTTGATGTGTTATATTTTCTTCTTTTTTCACTTGTTTTTCTTCTTTTGGCTCTTTTTCTTTTACTTCTGAAATATTATTTTCGTTATTATGTTTTTTCTTTTTTTTCTTTTTCTGATTTTGTTCATTTAATAAGTCTTCTGGTATTTTAAAATCCACTAAAGTTTTTGATGTTACTTCTTTTATTTCTTTACTATCATTATTATCTTTATGTTCACTCATCTTATTTTCCTCCTTACCATATTTCATTTATCATTACAGTTGGATAGCCAATCCAAGGTATTTTTTTATTTACTATACCAATGATCATATCTTTTGTGATTTTATATTCATCCATGTTGCTATTAGCATCACCTTTAGTATATACAATTAGTTCATCATCTGTTTTCACTTCTTTATATATACGGTGTACCACTACTTTATCATTATAATTATAGGCTATTACTTTACCTACTTCTAAGTCTTTTTCTTTAAATTCTTTGTTAACTATTACAACATCACCTTTATTTATATTAGGTACCATTGAACCTGTTGCAATTGCAATAGCATAAAATTTAAAATATCCTGATACAAAATAAATCATCATTATTAGTATTAGAATTATAGGTATTTCATATACTATTTTTAATTTCATAGTCTTTTTGTGTTCTAGTACTATTGCTTCAGTTTTATCTTTCTTTAACCAGTTATTTAATCTAAGAATAAGTAATACTGGTAAAATAAAGAATATAATTGAATATAAATACTCATTTGGATTAGGTACTATTGGTAATAAATATTTATATAAATACATTATCATTAAATATACTAAACTTGGTATATAACCAAAATAGTATGTCATCCAACTACATAGTATATTTTCAGTAATTGTTGGAATTATTGTTAAAGCGAGCAATAAGAAAGTTTGTTTTGAAAAACTCAATGAACCTATTGACATTGCTATTGTACAATCCATACAAATAAATGCCACTATTATTAGTGCTATTATCCCCTTTTTATCCCCAGCTTTAGTAATTAATGTATATCTTAAATATTCTTTTGCTAAAATGTATAAAACTATTGGTAAAATTATATTTGTAATAGATTTAATTGTTAAATATTTTCCCACTTTAGCAAAGCTTATAAATATTCCTGATAGGTAATATAAAATAAAAAATGTCATTAAAAATATTATAATTTCTAATACAATATCTTTTACATACCTATGTCTATCTTTTTCGTAACCAAATACTTTTTTTGTTATTATTAAAAGTATTACTGTAAATAAGAATAATGTCCATCTATTAAATAATTTAAATACAAAACTATTTAATAACATTATAAGTATTATAATTAAGGAAAATATAATAAGTCTTTTAAAACTTTTTTTCATATTTTTATTCTCCTTCTAAAAAAATAACACAGTATTTTACTGTGTCATTTTATTTTAGTCTACTGAACTATAGTTTAGTGAAATATTTCCAAATGAAACAGTAAAATCTCCATCTGCTCTTGCACTGTTTTCAAGATATTCTATTGTTACTGTTACTGGTTCACTAGCAGATTTTAATAATTGATGATTAGTAATACTTGCTAAACCACTTGTTGTTTCAGCTTCGTTTCCAACTTTTACTTTTACAACAATACCTTCGCATGCTTTTTGTACTAATGCATCAGTTGTTCCTTGTGCTGCTGTACAAACTTTATTTGCTGTTTGTCCAGAAACATTAGCATATACTACACTCTTTAAGTATGCATCTAATTCACCTTTATTATAAGCATAGAACTTATAAGTTGCTTTTTGTCCTGGTGCATTGAATGTTGCATTTAAATTAGAAATTGTTGGATCAGAACTATTATCAATTACAGCATTAGTTGCAGCTAATGAAACAGCTGGTGTAACTTCTGGTGTAGTTGCTTGTGTTATTTCTGGAACAATTGGATTTGTTTCAACCTCACTATCTGAACTTGAAAAATCAACATTGAATGTACTTGCATCAGGTGATACTGTCGCTGCAGAATTAATCTTTAATACATTTGAAAATGCTGCAAATCCGATAGATAATCCCATAACTCCTACTGCTAAGACTGTAACTAGAATTAACTTTGTATCTCTATTTTTTTCCATTTTTGTATCCTCCTACTTTTATTATTACATATTAATGATATCATATTAAAAATTTTTTTCAAGTAGATTATGTTAACTTTACAATATTATTTTTTTCTATTTCTACTAGTAATATCATTTAATAGTTTACTCCAAAAATATAATCTTATACCCCTAGTATTTTTTAATCTTTGCTTTTCTTCATAATATTCTTGCTCTTTTTTATTTTCTTCTTTACTATTTTCTATAGCAAAAAAATGATTTCCAATGAATTCGTCCAATACTTTATAATATATTTTTTCTGCTATTTGTTGTTCTTCTTTTTTTGGACAAGCTTCTTCTATAATGCCACTTATTAATTCTTCATTATGAAATTGTTTTATTATTCCTTCTTTGTCTTTATCTACTTTAAATAGCATTTCAAACTCTTTATATAATTTATCCCATACAATTTTGTCTATAGTACTTTTTTCAATATTAGTTAACTCTTTTGATAGTTTAGATAACTCATTATATCTTCCATATTCACGTATCAATGTTTTATCAATAAAGTTTTTTATTTCATAATTATCTTCACTATCATAATATTCACTTTCTTTTATTTTATCTAGAATTTCTAATACATTATTATCAAACTCATTATAATCAAAACTATTTTCTTTAACAAATTTCCTACATATTTCTTGAATATTTTCTTTTAATTCATTTTTCATAAATTCTCCTTTTAATCACACTACTTTACTATTTTATTTTAGTATAACATATTTCTTTATTTTTATTTGAATGTTTTGATGATATACTTTTATTATAGAGAGGTGTTTTAAATGTATGATATTGATACTAGCAATGTTAAGAAAGGTATAAAATTTTTTCTAATATTTTTGTTTGTTGGAGTTTTCTTTTTAGGAATTCTTCTTGCTATTTTAATAGTAAATATTATAAATTATAAAAGTCTAGATTCTGAAGTTATGTCTAGTCATGTTGAGATAAATACTTATGAAGATAGTGATGGTGGTACGATGTATTCTCCAACGTACTATTATAGTATTCGTGGTAAGGAGTATAAATGTTCATCTCAAGGTAGCTCTAGTATAATGCCAAGTACAAAAAATGGAAAAGTTTATTTTGATTCAAAAAATCCAACAAGATGTATGACACAGTATTCTAGAGCTAGTAATAAATGGATACTATTATTTTTGCTTTTACCTATTGCATTTATTGGTGTAGCTGTTTACAACATTATTAAAGTAAATAAAAGAATTAAATCAATTAATGAGTTAAACAATACTGGTAAGTTAGTTAAAAATTTACCTTATAGATTAGAAAATACTGGTATGGCAGTTAATGGAGTTCAAATACAAAGACCGGTTGTTGATTATACGTTACCATCTGGAACTACCATAACTTTGCAAGGAGATCCTAGACATGATAGGAAAGTCGCTGATGCAGATGGTATGGTGGATTTAATTATAGATGAAGCTAATCCAAATAATTATTTTATAGACTTTGAAATTAACAGATTATCAGGTAACTTACCTACTGATTATTATACAAATAATCAAACTTTTCAAAATAATGGAAATAATAATTTTACGAATCAACAAAATATAAATGCATATCAGCAAAACATTAATTATCAAAATAATATGACCAATTTTAATAGTATGAATCAACAAAGTAATCAGCAATATACAAATAATAATATTAATAATCAAAATAATGGATTATTTTAATAATATAGACTTGTTTCTTTATTGAAATAAGTCTTTTTATGTTATAATTTTGTTAAATATTACTATGGAGGAAAATATGGAAAAAGAAGAAAAAGTTTTGTTTGAAGTAGAGACAAATCTTAATAAAGAAGAAATAATGAAAACGGCTAGTGTATTTAAAAAAGACCTTTATAAAGTATATGCAATATATTCAATATTTTTAAATCTTGTTTTAACTGCTGTTATTGGGCTAACAACTGGAAGTATTCTTATAACACTAATATTTTTTATTATTTATGAAGTATATTTACTTATTTATTTCTATATAAATCTTGAAAAATATTATTATAAATCTTTTGAAAAGAGTGCAAAAAAAGGTGTATCTAGTTTTAAAGGAAGTTCTCAATTTTTTGAGGATTATTTTATAAAGAAAGGAACTAGTGTTTCTTATAATATTAAATATTCTGATATTGATAGATTTATTGAAACTGATACAAATATGTATATGTCTTGTAAAAAAATAGGAATTATAATAATTTTACAAAGAGAAAAATGTAGTGATGACCTAGTATTGTTTTTAGAAAAAAAACTTAATAATGTTAATGAAATATACGAGAATAGAAAAAAGAAGAAAATAAAAAATGCTGATAATATAAATAAATTAATGAATGTATTATTTGTATTTTCAATATTATCAATATTTTTAGGTATTTGGACAACTGATTTTTTTACTGTTAATTCATTTGATTTTTTTAGAAATCTTTGGATTTTATTATGTTACTTACCTATTCCACTGCTTTCAATTATTTTAGGTTTTAAATATAATAATTGTGGCTTGAAATGTACTAAAAATATTGTTTGTGGGTTCATTGTAGGAACACTATTATTCGCCTTTGGTATTTCATCTTTTCTTATACCTAAAGGTTTTTTTGGAGCAGATTACAGTAAGATAAATGATTATAGAAAATATATTGATGCAGACATTCCTGAAAATGGAACAATAAATCAAATAGTCGATTTAGATAGTATTGATGATAGCAAATCAGAGACTGAATATATTGATGTATATTATGAAAAAAATGAGAGTAAGGTTCTTGAGAAAAGTATTATAAATAATGATAATTGGTTGTTATATAAAGATATGAAGTCAACTTTGAAAATATTTATAGGACCATATAATTATTATGATGAAGATACTTATGTTTCTATATATAATAAGACAACGAATGAATATAATAGTTTACCTGATAAAACAGGGAAATATGAATTTTATGTATCAGTATATGATAAAAAATATAAGAATTTAAATATAAATAAATTTGTTTATTCGTACAAGTAAAAAGAATGTAATTTTATTGCTATTTTACATTCTTTTTTGTTTTTGGTTTATCATCTTCTGAATTTTTTAAATCAATATTAAAGTAATTCATAACTTCGAGTAAATTATATTTATAAGTATTTTCTGTTATATCTACCATCTTTTCTTTTTTATCGCTCTTTTCTGAATCTCTAATTTTTTCAGCAACCATAGTATCAATTAAATACTGATATCCCATTGATAATGTAGATGATGTTGCGATAAACTTAACTATTTGTCTATCACAGTACTTATCCGCTTGCTTGCCATAGTCAATATTTTGTTGTTCTTCCCAAAAATTTGGTATTTTTTCTTTATTAATTTCAGGCATTTTTGATAATTCTAAGTCTAGTTCCTTTAATGAAATATTTTGTATTTTTATATTCTCAATTAGTTTTTCTCTTGTTATAGGGCCCTTATTTTTATATTCTTCTAAGTCCAAGAGTATTGGTAATATAGAACTATATATACCAAAATTATTTTTCTTTCTTCTAAGCATTATATAGTTCATAATCTCTTTATCATACCCTAAACTGATAAGATAATCTGCTGCAAGAGTTTCATAATATATTGATGGGAGTTCTAATAAGGAAAATTGAGCTATTCCATTTTTTAAAGAAATATAGTGCATAAATTCATGAATAAATGCAATAAATGTTTTTATTGTACCATCTGATGCAACTATTATTTTTAATTTCATATCTTGTGGATCTATATAACATGAACCATTTTCTTCATCATCAGTATATTTAAATTTAATAAATTTATTTTCTTTCAAGTATTTATAATTATTCATCCATTCTTTAGGTGCATTAATATATTCAAAAAAGCCATTTAATAATTTTTCAAATAATTCTTCATTTAATTTATCTAAATGCATTGGCTTTTCTTCTATTGATGTTTGTTTACAAAATGATTCAAATGCTTCAGTACGAATAGTTAAAATGACGTCTTCTAAATTATCTAATACTGTTAAATCATATTTTTCTATATTATTGATGAATGATTGAAGTAAATAATTATATAAATCGTACCTAGCATTATCTTTTAACCAATTAAGTATTTTTTCTTTTTCTTCTTTATTATTTTCTTTTAAAAATATAGTTATTTTACTTGTATCATTTTCATAATACTTTGCTGCTAGTAAGATATAATTAATTATTTTTGGTGTTCTTTCCATATCAAATATTATATTTGTATCGTCTGGAAGTTCTGATACTATATAATCAATGTATCTTATCATTGGAAATTTTTCATTTCTAAGAGCATCTTGCACTTCATCATAAGATAAGAATTTTTTTATTACAAGTTCTACCATATCATCAAATTGTTTAATATTAATTTCTATTTCAAAATCACTTGTAAACATTCTTTTAAATAAATCTGTTAGTCTATTACTAAACTCAACTACTTTTTCTGCTTCTTCTTGTTCATCCTCATTATAATTTATAGTTATTCCATTTGTTACTTTTTGCATATTTTCCCCCCTACTTAATGCAATATACTATAACATATAATTTGTATTCAAAAAATAGTTTTATTTATTTTTTATTATCTAGTTAATAACCATGTCATTATATCTTTATCAAATACAATTAGTCATCTTCTACTATATTTGATATTTATTATTTTTCTATTACTAAGAAAAACTACTATATTACAAGTGCAATAATATCACTTATTTTCGCAATTATTTTTTCATTTATGAGTGCAGATTTGATGAATAATGCTAATCTTACAAATGGTAATAGTGTTTTTAGTCCTGCTATTATTTTCTTGCCAGCTATATTTGTGTTTTTTAAAACATATAGTTTAATACTTATTGTTGTACTTTGGAAGATAAGTAAAAAATAATACTTTAAGTTTTAGGAGTTAGACTACTCCTTTTTTTATAATTTAATATTAATTTTGTTTATTGAGGAAATACTTATATTATATTATAATAAATTACAATTAGATTTTTTGGAGGTATTATAATGAACAAAAATTATGTTGTAATAATGCTATTTAATAGAGATTATAGTAAATTACTTCTTATAAAAAGAAATAAAAAACCATATAAAGGTTGTTGGAATGGAATTGGTGGAAAAATAGAAAATGATGAAACTCCTCTTGAGGCTGCAAAAAGAGAATGTATGGAAGAGACTGGTATTTCTATAAATAATCCTAAATTATTAGTTACATATGTATATCCAGAAACCAATGTATTAAATAGTAATACAAAATTAAATGTAATATATGACTGTGTTGATGAAGTTAGTGTATCTGATAATGATGAAGGACACTATGAATGGAAGAATACTGATTTTGTTATGAATCCAAATGATAAAGGAATTGCCGGATTATCAAACTTAAATCAATTTGTTAAAGAAATATATGATTTAGAAAATATTAGAAAATTCTATGATTAATATTATTTAATACAAAAACAATAGTTTTATTAGACTATTGTTTTATTGTAAATTATTTTTTATAAAAAAAACTTACAAACGTAATTGTTTGTAAGTTGAATATCTAATGGAGCCTTAACTTTTCTTATATTCGAAAAATTATACTCCCAAAATTGATTAAAACAACTAAATAGATTATAGCAGATTTAAAAAAGTTTTCAATGAATTTATAAAAATATTATAGTTATTCCATTGGAAAAATTTTGCTTTTTCGCGCCAACGCCACATCTACAATATAGCAACTTTCAAAATCTTTTGGTTGATTATTTATGAAATATTTATCATATAATTTATTCGCTTTTTCTACAGCCTTAGAAAAATCTTTTTTACCTAAGAATGTTGATTCAATATTACAATATTGATAATCATTTATTTTTACTCTAACAAATGCATGACCTGGTATTAAGCATATATACGTGTTTAATTTTAATGCTTCATATACACTTGCAAGTAAAATAGATAAATCTATACAATTTCCTGACTTATATTTTATTACTGTTTTTGGTAAAGATAACCTTTGAATATGAAAATCATTTTCAGAAAATGTTGTTGTTCTAATTGAATAATTTATTTTAGATAAAGAGTCAAAAATGCACTTTATTTCATTTTCTATTAAATAAGAATTGTTAGATTTGTTACTTACTATATTCCCATTTAATGCTACCTCTGAAACTATCTTATCAATTTCTTTAGCATTAGGAGTTATCCATCTTGCAATAAAACTTCGAAAATCTATTTCCCAATCAAGTCTATCATTAGATATTCTTTCAATAAAATTATCTTTAGGATATATAATACAACTATTATTTTTATTAAAGATAATTCTATTATTTTCTTTAACTTTTACTTCTATATTTTTTCTTGTTGTGGTTGTAATCTTATTTATTTTATCTGTTTTAAGTTGAGGAGCAATGCTAAAGTTAACAACACTATTTGCTTCAACATAAACTTCATCTTCATAAGGAAAGGACAAATCTTTTATTTGAACAAAAATATTATATTTTTTTATTGTATTACTACCATTGAATATTGTGATTTTCACCGGGGCGTAATCTTTTTCAAATACTTTATTAAAATCATCATAGATACCAGTAAAAATTGGAATCTTTGGGAAAAATGCATTAGCAATTGAATTATTTCTAGATTTTATTGAAAAAAAGTGATTAAAAATACAATATTTGTCATAGTGAAATGTATTTTCAATATTAGATAACTTATGAGAAACATATTTAGGAGAAGATATAGTATTGCAATTTTCCAATGGTTTAGGGAAATTCATTATTACTTTGTCTTCAAACGGCAGCAATAATTGTATTTCGGTTTTATCAGCAAACTTGTACTCATCCAACATTTTTATTGAATAATGAGAATAATTCACAAGAGAAAAAGGGAAAAAGAAACCTAATGGAATTACAATATTATCTGTGTCACTTATAATACTTTTATAGTATATATCAAACTTTAAATTGTATTTCTCATTTATTTTTAGAGAGGAAAATAATGTATTATTTTTCCCAAATAGAAATTTGCCATAACCTATATCTAATAACTGACCATCTTGAATCATTTGATCATTATCAAAATCTTTTTTGAATATTTTCTCCTTTATTATTTTAGAAAATGGTAGCCAAGTTTCTGCATGATTATTTTCGACTAACATCTCCTCTTTTATCTTATCATCTATTCTTTCTAAACAAAAATTATCAATTTCTCCATTTCCTAATGTATATATTTGCATAAATGGTAATTTATTATAATTTTGTCTTTTCCAACTATCAATATGATAACATTCATCTAGTAATACATCTCTCATCACATTTCTTTTTTTTCTTATTGAAAAAGATAAATTTACTGATAACAATATAGGATTTTTAATGCTTATAATTAATTCTTCAATCTCAAATGCTAACAATTCATAAATGTTAGGTAAAAATAGACTTTCCGAAAATTTAATGACTTTTCCTCTACCATTCTCTGTTAATTTTAAAGAACCTGTAGGTAATAGAAGATAATTTTCTTTTGAAAAATAAGTGCATAAACTATTACAAACTAGAATATTTCTTGTACATCCGCAACATTGACTACATATATATGTATTAACTCTTGAACAAAATCTTTTTCCTTTTTTTGATTTACATATTTCACATTTCATAATTCACCTCAAAATAGTTTAAAATAATAAGTATATAAAACTTTTAATATTATCTATTATATCATACTGTTGTTATACAATTGATGTGAAACAAATTATATATATAAAAAAAATAAAAGTACTCCATCCAATGGATAAATTTTGTATAAATAATAATATTTATCACCATAAAATAAGACCAAGAACACCTAGACACAACGGAAAAGTAGAAAGAAGTCACAGAAACGATAATGAAAGATTTTATTCATTCCTAAGTTTTTATTCATTAGAAGACTTAATAAGACAAGGAACTCAATACTTAAAAAAATCCAATAATATTCCAATGCAGGTACTTAACTACCTAACGCCAATAGAAATGAGGAAAAAACTACTAAATCAATAAAAAATAACTCAATCTTACGACCAAGTTATTTATAAAATTTATGTTTCACATCATTGACTAATATTCAGCACAAAAAATCAACTATTACTAGTTGACTTAATCATTAACGTCACATTGGTGCGACGATTTTATCTTATGAAGCGAATCGCATACAAGTTACGAACTAAGTTCTCTTTCTAAAGTTATTAGATATAATTTACTAAATATTTTCAATATCTATGAGTTGCTTTTAGGAAATTTTTTTGCTAATTCATTTATTTGTTCAGGACTTATCTTGCCTGAAATAACATCACTAAAAATTCCACCCATAATTCCTGACAAAGCACTATTCACAACTTCTTGATTTTTTTCATCAATAGTTACTTTACTTTTCAATTCTAACATCTCTTTTTCGTGTTGATATTCTTTATCTTTTGCTTCCATTTCTAATCTGTGCTTTTCTTTTAAATCTTCTATGTTAATTTTATGTTGTTGCATAAGATTTTCAATTTCATGTTTATTATTAGTTTTTACAATTTCTAATTCTTGAGTTAATTTCTTTTTGGCTTGAAAATATGCTACTATGCTTGCGGTTACTGAAACAACATATGGTAATAATTCTTTTATAATATTTAAAAAATTCATATTTTACCTCCTATTTTTGACACTGCACTCTCATAATTTATACTAAATTTCAATATTAATCTTTTATTTTTTCAATATTCAATTTCCAATCGTTAAATTTATTATATGTTCCATTTGTAGTATATAATTCATTTAATATATCTTCTTTTTTATCAGGATTTTGATTTAAATAACATTTGATATTAAAAAGTTGAATTGTATTAAGAAGACATATTTCTTGTTGAGTTGCGTATTTTAACATTTGCATTGGAAATGTTTCTTGTCTTTCATCTAGCTCTCTATTTTTAAACGAATTTACAATTAAAAATCCTTTAGGTAATATATCATTATCTATATGATATATCGATTTCCATTTAACAGTTTGTGATGTGTGTTTTTCTGTAGCACTGCCATCAACACCTTTAACTTCAACAACAGCAATTTTATTCTTATAAGATATTACAATATCTTCATCTTTACTATTCTCGTCATATTTTAAAATTGTAAAACCTATTTGTTCTAATTCATTGACGACCATTTTTTCTAAAACTGTGCCAGAACCTGTAAAAATTATTTTTTCTTGTTGAGTTTCTTTTAATAGTTTTTCTTTGTTTTCTATACTTTTTTGTAATTCAATAAGTTTTGATTTTTCCAATTCAATATCATTTATCATTATTTTCTCATGTGGTAACAAATATCTTGCAGAATATTCAGGAAGTATAATAGTTTCATTATTTTTTAAATTGATAAATAACTTATATATATCATCAAAGTATTGTTTTTCTAGTTTTCGTCCTTTCTCTTTTGTTAGCTTTTCAAAATTTAAGGATGGTAAAAAAATTATCATACCATTTTGAATTTTTTCAAAATATCCAATTATTTTTTCTGTATTTTTAACACTCAATAATGACTTTTCTTTATTAACGTTGTCATATATAGTTAAGTATTTGAAATTTTCTACATACTTATTGTAAAAATCTTCTATTTTCCTATTCTTTAATGATATAGAAGTACCTTCTAGCTTCAATGGTTCTATTTTAACTGGTAATAATTCACATGGATGAATATCTTTAACAATACTAGTTATTCTTGTATTTTTTCCTGTTCCCGAATATTGCTTTTCACCAGTATATCTATATCTATATTCATCATTGCCATTTAAGATTATAATTGGTTTACCAGCATTTAAAAATTCTACTATTTCGTTTTTTCTTTTTTCTACATCAATTGTAATTCTAGAAGATTCATATGTAGTTAGTTCAGGAATGCCATTATAATTGCCACTAATTTCATACTCATCGAATAACCATTCTAATTCTAAAATTAGCATATCACATTCTAAAATTGTGTCAGCATCTGATAATTTTATATATTTTATGTTTTTATGCTCATATTCTGGATAGCAAGCAAGAAATCCAATTTTCACTTATATCACCTCAATTTTTTATTTTTAATATTTTTAACTAAATAATATAATTTCTAAGCTATATTTATTATAAAATTAACTATTCCATTCACTTTGTATAGATATTATTGAAGCTGGCATACCAATAATTTGTATATCAAATTTCAAACTGCTTTCAACATATGTAGAAGCATTATGGATTCTAAAACTAAATTGCCATCCTTCGTCTAAATAAAGTTCTACTGTATTAGTACTTTGTGGTTTAAAATCCAAACTAACAATTCTAGATGATAATTTTGTAATTGGTATAATAATACTAGTTTTTTATATTTACTAGGTTTGTTGAGAGTGCCTCTAAGATTAAAAGTTTCAATTTGAGTAACTCTTTTATTATCAATGCTAATAACTTTATAAAAAAGTTTACCTCTATCATCATCTATTCCTTTTAATGAACCAGCTTCTGACCAAGACTGACAGGGTGGTCCACCAATAATTCCATCAACATTATCCGGTAAATCCTCTTCTTTTATATTTCTTATATCTCCTTCAATTAATTTTGTGTTTGGATGATTAACTTTAAAAGTTTCCCATATATTTTTATCAAATTCATTGGCAACTACTACATTAAATCCCGCCTTTTCAAAACCTAAATCTAATCCACCACAACCACTAAATAAACTAATTATATTCATTATTTTTCTCCTTTGATTTTATTTCTACAACATCATTTAAAGTGCATTTTAAAACATCACATATTCTAACTAATGTTTCTAAAGGTACTGATTCATTTCGTCCCATTTTTGCCATAGCATTAGTACTAATTTTTGCTTGTTTGCATAGTTCTGTTTTATTAATATTTTTATCAATCATTAATTTCCATAATTTATTATAATCTAATATCATTTTTAACCTCTATTCATTTTTTGTCACATATTTATTTTAGCATTTTATCTTTTATATATCAAGTAATTCTTGAAAAAATCAAGATGCGTTTTTTATGAAGTTCACATTTTGAGGTAAAGGGGATGGGAATTTCCCATATCCGAATTTGTACGAAGTACAAATTCAGTGCTGGCTAGACATAGATTTTATCCCCATATTCAAAAAAAAGAGGATTAAATTATTCTGATAATTTTTTTCTCTTTTTTGAAGATTATTTGTATGAAAACATATTCATTTAGGACAATTTCTCCTGCTGTATTTTTATTATTACTCCTTGTATGTTGGTGTGCAAGATAGTCTTAATTTGTACTAATTTAACCTTATATTTAATGTTTGTTAAATCTTTATTAGGCTTTAGTTTTTCAATTACTTTAAATTCAAGCATGAAAAAAGTCCTCCTTTCTAGAAAGAGAACTTTTAAAGTTTTATATAAAATAAAAACTCACGAACTTTTAAGTCCGTAAGTTGATTTCAAATGGAGCGGATGATGGGAATCGAACCCACGTAGTCAGCTTGGAAGGCTGAGGTTCTACCATTAAACTACATCCGCATATTTTTTAATCGAATCTCAGTTCTTTCCGTTAACTAAGTATCGACTAAATTCAGTAGACATTTTTAATTATACTAGATTTTTATATAAAGTCAACACTTTTTATTAATTTTTTTCAATTTTTTTATAATTTTAATAAAAAAGCGTGTATTATCCAAATAAACGCTCATTTTTCTACTTTATCTTTTTATAAAATATTGTTATTACATTTAATATTACTAATAATGTTACTCCTACATCTGCAAATACTGCAAGAATAATTGTGCTCAATCCAAACACTCCCAATAATAGAACAATTGCTTTTACAACTAAAGCAAATATTATACTTTCTTTTACTTTTCTATCTGTTACTTTTGCAATATTTACTGCTGTTTTTATTTTACTTAAATCATCTCTCATTAAAACAATGTCACTTGCTTCTATTGCGGCATCACTTCCAATACCACCCATTGATACACCTACATCTGACATTTTAATTACAGGAGCATCATTTATACCATCACCAACAAACATTACCTTTCCTTGCTTTTTATATTTTTCTACATACTCTACTTTGTCTTCCGGTAATAATTCGCCATAGTATTTATCAGCACCTACTTCTTTAGAAACACTTTCAACTATATTTTTATTATCTCCTGATAAAATTACTATTTCTTGTTTTATAACTTCTTTTACTTCACTTAGACTCTTACTAGTTTCTTTTATTTTATCTGAAACAAGTAAATATCCTTTATATTCATTATTGATTGATAAATATACAACAGTACCTGCTTTATTAACTTTATCAAAAGAAATATTATTTTCAGTTAATAATTTGTCATTACCAACTAATATTTCTTTATTATTGATTGTACACGATAAACCTTTACCAGTTATCTCTTTATGATTCTTTACTTCTAGTAATTTTTCTTTATTTTTGTTTTTTATTGCAGTCGCGATTGGATGATTTGAATTTTCTTCTACACTTGCAACAATATTTAAAAATTTATCTTTATCCATTTCAGTATTTATTTCTGTTACTTCAAAAACACCCTCAGTAATGGTACCTGTTTTATCTAATAATAAGTAATCAATATTTAATAATTTTTCTAGTTCACTTGAACCTTTTATTAATATACCTTCTTTTGATGCTTTTCCTATTCCTGAATAGAAACCAAGTGGAACAGAAATAACTAAAGCACAAGGACAAGAAGTTACTAAAAATACTAATGCTCTATATAACCAATCATTAAAATTATATCCCATAAGAGTTGGTATTAATACTAAAAGAAATGCTGACACAACTATTATTGGTGTATATATTTTGGCAAACTTTCTTATAAAAGTTTCTGTTTCTGATTTTTTTTCATTTGAGTTTTCTATTAAATCAATTATTTTTTGAACGGTTGAATCTTTTGATGTTGTAGTTGCTTGTACTTTTATTAATGATTCTTTATTAATACAACCACTTAGTATATTTTCATCTTTTACTACTTTTCTAGGTACTGATTCACCTGTTAAAGAAGAAGTATCTATATATGTTTCACCTTCAACTACTACTCCATCTAACGGAACTTTTTCTCCAGCTTTTACAATAAATATATTTCCTACTTTTGCTTCTTCTAATTTTACTTTACCTTTGCCATCAATGTTTACTGTATCTACTCTTAAATCCATTAACTTAGTAATTGATGCTTTACTCTTATTAACTGCTAAATCTTCTAAATATTCACCTAATTGAAATAATAAAATTACCATTAATGCTTCTTCATATGAATGAATATAAAAAGCTCCAAGAGTTGCAAGTATCATTAAAAGTTCTTCATTAAATATTTCTCCTTCTTTAAAATCATTGAATGCTTCTATATACATTTCATAAGCAACAATTATGTATCCTACTACAATAAGTATTAATTTTATAGTTTCATTACCAACAAAAAATGAAATTATAAATAAAATAAAACTAATAATTATTTTTATCAAATCCTCATTTATATATTTTTTCATTGCATTACCTCCGAAATATGTTCTAATCCATATTTTAAAATTACCTTTATATGATCATCAGATATCTTATAATAAACGTTTTTTCCAATCTTATCCGTTGTTACTAAATTTGATAATCTTAATATTTTTAATTGATGTGATACTGCTGACTGTGAAACATCTATCTTTTCACTTATTTCATTTACACATAATGGTTTGTTTAAAAGCAAATCTAATATTCTAAGTCTTGTAGGGTCTCCAAATATTTTATAAAATTCACTTAAACCAAATAAAAGTTCTTTACTATGTTGTTTCATATTAGCTCCTTTATATGAACAATTGTTCATGTATTCATATTATTATATTATATGATTTTAGTCAATAGAAAAAGATAGAATTTTTACTTTTCTATCTTTTTTAACAACCTCTTCCACTTATACATACTCCATCTGAGTTCATAGTCCATTTTTCATTTGTTGATTTTTTAATTACTGTATCATTCCATACCATTGCACCAAATGGATAGTCATATGGCTGTGATGAAGATGCAGCTGCTGTTGTAAAGTCAAAATATTCACAATTATCACTTACCCTATAGAAGAAATACCACTTACCATTTATCATTTTCCAATCAGATGCTATTTTTCCATCTGCTTCTGCATAATACCATAGATAGTTATTTGTTCTATGCCAATACGTATGTATCCATGAATTTTTTACAACTTTATAATTATCAACATAATTCCAATAATTGTTAGTTTTTCCATTTGTACATGTATTAGGTGTTACTACAATCCATCCATTGCCAACATTTTGATTACTTATAATTGTATTTATATTTCCTGCCTTGTCTGTAATAGTTAGCCTGCAAGATATAACTGCTGGTTCTTGACGGAATTCTGTTCCATTTTTTCCACTCTTTATATCTATTTTGCATAAAGTACTTGAACAGTTTGCCGTTGCAATTGATGAATCGGTAGTTGTACAATAAACATATTTAGTAGAAATACCAGACCTATCATCTGATGAGGAAACATTAGCATATGGTCCTTCACCTAATTTATCTCCATAAATGAAAGCCAATTGATCGGACCTTACATATCCAGTATGACCATGGAATGTAATTGAACCAGTTGGGTTTGTTTTGTCAATTCTAATATATGTTGAGGCATAATCCGAACAATTAGCTGTATCTGTTGGACCACTTGCTTTTTTATTGCATACTTTAATATAAGCCAATTGATTTCTTTGAACAGAAAATGGTGATGTTATAAATTCACTTTTTCCATACGAATTATAACTTTGATTATTATATGTTATCCATTTCGATGCATCATAACTATAATACCAATATCCTAAATTATTTGCTGGAGTCGTTGTCTTTACAGTCAAACTAAAATCTTTATTTGTCCAATTTTCCTTTGTTGGATTTATAATTGTAGGTTTATTTGGTTTACACGGTCCTAAATCACATGAACTTCCACCACTTGATTTGTCATATGCAGTACATCTTATAGTATTATCATAATCTGAATATGCCAATTGATTTTTCGTTCCACTACCACAGAATGTTTTTGGATTAGAACAACTATCACCATCTTTATAAATAACTTTACTACAACAATCTACTCTATTACAAACTTCTTTTTTCTTTAGTGTTGAATCACATTTAACTCCAGTATATTTATCTTTTGTACCATATGTGTCTAACCTTGTTCCATTACTACCACATTTTTTTGTACAATCACCTTTTTTTATTAAGTTGTCACTATCCAATACACTATTAGTACATTCCTTATATAATGTATAATCTGCTGTCTTTGAAGTTATATTACCAGCATTATCTTTTACATAGACATATATTGTTTTTTTACTTCCATCATACTTTCCACCTGGAAGAGTTATATCATAACTAGACTTATATTCTTTGTAATCATCAGATAAGCATGTATTTTTATTCGTTTTGACACAGACTTTTATTTCATTTTGAGATGACATCATATTATTATCAGTGGCATTTATGTTTACTTTTGCTTTTAAACTATTAAATGATTTGTCTGCTGAGGAAATACTTAAAGAATTTATTATTGGAGGTAAGTTATCTATTTTGTATGTTTTAAATGTACGTATTTCATTTTGTTCTGTAATTAAATTAGTACCTGTAATATCCATTGCACTATTAATTTTTACTAATAACTTATAGTTTCCTGTTTCTTTGTCCGGAGTTAATATTTCACTAGACTTTAATGTTATTACTTTTCCATTTAAAATATCTTTTTCTTGATTTGTTGATGATAATCCTCTAAATGTTGCTTCTTGCCATACATCTTTTGATGAATCTGTACCATCTTTATGCCATGCGTAACTTACTTGTACTCCATTATTTATTCCTGTAAAACTTTTTAATGCAATAGTTACAGCATATTTTTTCTTATCAGTCTTTAAATAATTTTCTGGGTCAGCAGAAACATCTAACTTAGTAACAGCATCATATGAACATGCCTCATTTCTTGGTACTCCGTCTTTTGGATAAACAACATTTACTTTACTACTAGTAATTTTTCCTTTATCATTAGAATTTCCACACCCTATTTGTGTAGCATAAGAATACTTTCCATTTAGTTTTACTACTCTTACATAAGTTTTATCAGAGTTACATGAAACACCGTTTTCCTGAATGTTTTTTATTAAATTTTTATCTTTCATTTGATCATATGTAATATAAGCACATCCGGACCTGTTTTTTCCAAATAAATCTTTTGAATAAGAATCTACATAAAGTTTAGCACTGCTTTCAACAGAATCTTTATAAGTCGTATATTTTTTTAGAGTATTTGCTTCTATTATATTCCTAATAATTGGCATAGACATAACTGTAACAAGACCTAAAATAGAAATAGTTACCAATAATTCTACTAATGTGAATCCTTTATTTTTCATAATATTATTTCTCCTTATTATTCTTATTATCTTTAACATCATGAATTACTAAAACTAATATTCCAATTAATCCAATTATTGAAATAATTAATCCTTCTTTTTGTAAAGGTGCTTGATAAGTAATCTTAATATTATGTTTGCCTTTATCTAATTTAAATCCTAAAAATGCTTTATTTAATTTTATTGCATCTACTTTTTTATTATCAACTTTAATACTAAAACCAACATCATATGGAATACTTGTTACAAAATATCCATCATTTTGCATATCAATACTTCCAGAAATAGTATTTCCTATATCATTAGTATCTGGTATAAATGTACTTTGTTTATCCTTTATTTTACTTAAATCTTTATAATTTAATTTATATGCTTCAAACTCACCTATTTTATAAATACCTTTATTAAATACCATTTCTAATTCATCTATACCATTATTATCTGATAAAACATAATGGAAAGTTTTATTATTATTTTGATAGAATGAATTCTTACAAGTTAATACATTACTTATACCATTAATTGTAATTCTTTGATCGGTTTTTCCGTTAAAACATTCTTGTTTATTTAATAGTTTAATATTTATTATTAAGATATCATCTTTTTGTAAATTATTTACTTTTAATTTTATTTTTCCATTATCTCTTGATTTAATTATAGTTTTATCATCTTTTGTTTCTATATTAATATTTTTAGTTTTTACTAATTCATAATCTAAATCATATGGCTTTATTGCGATATCTGTACTTATATTTGAATTTTCATTTTTAACGACTGCTCCTGATAATAATGCAGATATATTATTTGGATATTCTAAATTCTTAAAGTCAGAATCAGATATTATATTAGATGTTCCATATAATACTGGCATTACATTATCATTTTTATATATATTTTCACTTACTTTTGTATATCCAATAGGTACTTTTCCTTTAGTATAAATATATTTTACTCCCATAAATGTTTGAAATAAAATATCATTATTTTGTGGTAACATTAATTTATTTCTATATGGAAGAGCTTCTCTAAATACTTTTTGATAAAACTTTTGATATTCTTTATTTGAAACTGAAGAATATACTGAATTTTGATTAAATCCTTCAGAATAAATTCTATTTAAGTTATAAACTGTATTATCTAAGTTATTTGATCTTACAATGTCTTTTTCTTCTTTTAATACTTTACTAATCTCTTTACTTGTTTTAATATCTTCTACTTCTGATATTAAGTTTTCATCTACATATTCATCATTATAGTTAGCAACTAAAACATTTAAAATTGATGGAATTAAAATAAATATAATTAGTATTTTTTCTGATACTTTTTTCTTTTGATATAAATATATTACTGAAAGTACAAGTAAGATATCTAATGTTAATATTAAACTAAATCCAATAGATGCATTCTTTGTTGTTTGAATAATAGTTAAATATATTAATAATAAACTTAACAGTAGAATTTGTTTAAATTTAATTTTCTTTTGAAATAATTTTTCTAAGAAATTTATTATTAGTAGTCCTATTAATGGAATAAATGGTATTAGTACTTTATTTCTAAAATATAAGTTTCCATTTAGTATATATATAAATATTGGCATATTAAGAATAATTGCTAATGTAATGCTTAAAAATTTATGTTCTTTTTTCTTTGACAATATTCCATATACAACTGCAATTAGTGAAAGTGCTGTAAGTCCCATAGTGTAATTACTATATAATAGCGCTTCTACATTAAATATAGGAGTTATTTTCTCAAGTAATGTTATTGTTCCTTTTACGTTTGATTCTCTACCAGATATGATTGTATTATATGTTGGTAAAAGTAAAAGACATGAACTTAATATTCCGATTATTATAGGAATTAAAAAGACTACTCCTTTTTTGAACATTTTAAAAAAGTCTATTTTCTTATTGTATTCTAAGTATCTATAAACTGCATATATGCATAATACTAAAATACATGTAATACTGTAGTAATAACTTATTGTTATTATGAATAATAAACTTATTGCTATTAGACTCATTTTATTCTTTTCAATATAGTCATCTACACCAATCATTCCAAGCATTAAAAATGGTAAATAATCTACAAACATAAAATGTCTATGGAAATGAAATAAAATTGGTGCGGCACTAATAATTATAATTGTTGTTATTAAAGAAAATTTTTTTGATGTTCTTCTTTTAAAGAAATAATAAGTAATAAGGCCAAATATCATATAAATGAATACATTCATAAAAGTTATATATGTACTCATTTTTATAAATGGAAATAAATATGATATAAGTATTAAGGGATTATACAAACCATAATATGAAAAATTATAAATATTTTGCCCCGCTCCTAGTGAAAAAGCAAAGCTTGGTAACAAATTATGTGTCTTATAAAAAAGATTTCTAAAATAATCTGGAAAAGCTACATGTTGTGCTAACCAGTCTATCTTAGAACCAAATATTGTTTGATTAGAGATTATTAATAATATTAGTACTAGAGAATAGCCTAAAATTATTAAGTAGTTATAATCTCTTTTTTTATTATTGTAATTCATTTTTTACTTCTTGTAATGCTGTTGCTAATTGGTCTCCACAAGATGTTTGTTTACTATTACATGTTATCCCTTTTAATCTTTCTATTACTGTATCAATATCTTGTCCTTCAACTAGAGAACTTACGGCCTTTAAATTACCATTACATCCTCCTACAAATGATACATTATGTATTTTATTATCTTCCACATCAAAGTTTATTTCTTTAGAACAAGTTCCTACTGTTTTATATGTTTTATGCATAATAATACTCCTTTACTTCTTTATTTTATGAATAAGTTCAAATAAGCTATAATGCCACGTTATTGGTAATGAATATTCTCCAATTAATTCTTCTACATATCCATTAAATCCTCTTTTAAACTCATAAATACCATAATCTTTTGGATGTTCATTAATATTTGCTGGTATTCCATAAAAATTATGCTTTTTAAATCCATTTTCAATTCCATACTTAATTAATTCCCATTGTATCAAGTATTGTGAATTAAACTTCATATATTCTTCATAGTTTCCACTTGATAAATATATTATTTCTGGTTCTATTAACATAAACATTGAACCAGATAATGTAATAACATCTTTTCCACTTTCTTTTATAATTTCATTTGATTCTTTTATTCTCTTATCAATTGATGCTATTTCATTATTAAGATTTTTCTTTTGACCATCATTATATTTTGCATCACTAAGAGCATTTAACTTTTCTTCTTTTTCTTCTTTTTCTTTTTCTAGTCTTTTGATATATGCTTTTAAGTCAAGTTCTGTTATAAAATATTTTACTTTATTATTATCATGAAATAATTTATACATTTCTTGAAAATAAGATAGTTTTCTTACACTAAATCCTTTTCTTTCTCCAGTTTCTATCATAATATTTTCAAATCCATCTAACTCATCATAAGAAATTTCATTTACAGTTATGCCAAACTTTTCTGCTTTTCTAATTGTATTTCTAGTATTAGGTTTCATTTCTTTTAATATTTGTGCCTCGGTCTTACCTTCTAAGTCTAGTGAAAACATCCAACCTACTTGTTCCATATTTTCTTCTTTAACTCTTTTAAAGCCTAAACTTTCAAGTTGTTTAATTACTGAAGTATTGTCTTCTCCACCTTCAACTATATTTCCATCTATGTCTCTTTGTTTTTTTATTACATAAGGATCTATTCTTAATACATAACCTTTTTTATCTTTAATGTATTTTTTTAATTCTTTTGTGAAAAAATCTACTAATTCTTCATCTTTAAAATCTAGTAAATAACCTCTTGGAGAATAAAATTCATATTTTCCAAAATGTCTTTTATGTGCAAGTAGCATTGTTGCTGCTACTATATTTTTTTCTTTTTTAACTCCTACAAAATAGGTAATCCATCCTGATTTTTCTCTTAATTTTGATATTTCAGGAGCAGATAAAAATGTTTTTAATGGGTGATTTTCCCAAAATTCTCTGTATTCTTTTTCAGTTATTTCTTGAAATTTCATTTTAACACCTACATTTCTATTAGTATTATACCATAAAACAAAAATAAAACTACATGAGTAGCCTTATTTTTCTTTGTTAACGTTAAGTTTACTTTTCTTTTTAAAGAGCTTTTTCGTTGTCTTTATTTCATCATCTATTTTTTCATCAATATTATCTACTATTTTATCTTTATCAAATATTGTTGCTATTAAAAGCATAATTACTATTAGTAAAAGTAGTAGAGAAACAAACAATATTCCATTAAATTTATCTTCTTTGCTTCTTGTTGTATCTAAATAACTATTTGTTAAGTATGCATCATAATTTTCTGTTGTTATTTGTACTTCATTTTCTGCTGGTACAAAGTTTTTAATATTTTTTATAGCAAGATTTTTTAATTCATCATTTGTAATTACAGGGTATCCATAAACTTTTATTGGTTCCGGTACTTCTGTTGTTCTTTCATATGTATAATCGATAATTGCTTTATATTTATTATAATCATTTTCATTAATTGCTATTAAATAAGTATGCCAAAGTCCAGTATCTTCTTTTTCTATTACAAAATGTATTCCTATATTAGTATCTTGATAGTAAGCAAATTTCTCTGACATTTTATTTATTGTAATATATGTGTAGTCTTCTACTGTTTCAACATTAGACCATGAAACTATATTTTTCTTTTGTTCAAATATTCTGTATGAGCAAACAAATAAAATAGTTATTATGATTAAGTAAACTAAGCACATAAACATTTTAATTGCAAATCGTTTTTCATCAATTACTTTCTTCTTTTTTATTCTTTTCATATACTTCCTCTACTCTATTAATAGAATAACACAAATTATTACTTAAAAAAAGTTGATTTACTCAACTTTACTTTTCTTTTTTGAAATAAATCCTTCTAAGAATTTATAACCATCTCTATTCTTAATATATAAGTACCCTAAGATACAAAATACTACTGCTCCTATAAAGTTTACAAATAAATCTTTCATAGTATCAATTAGTCCAATGTCTAAATATCCATTATCTATTATAGTAAGTGTTTTTCCATTATCACTATATATTTCTGTTTTAGTTATATCCTTTAAGGTAATTGGTATGTTTTCTCCGGACTTGTTAATCTTAACAGATGATACTCTATTTACTATGGTATCTTTTTGCATGTCTTTATAAAAGTATCTGTCCATTGCAAACTCTCCAAATTCCCACATAATACCAACTGTCATTGAAAAACTAAAAGCAACTAACGCAACGAATGCTGGTGTCATTGTAATTCTTGAATTTGTAGTATTTAAAATATCCACAAGAGAAAAGCCAATTCCTGCACATAGGAAACCATTTAATGTATGAAGCATTGTATCCCAATATGGAAATATTCCATAAAAATTTTGAATTTCTCCTAGTATTTCAGATGAAAATATAAATAAGTAAACTATTATTTCTAGTGTATCAGGTAACTCTATTTGGAATTTATTTGATATAAATCCTGGAAGAGTAAATAAAATTAATGTCAAAATACAAAGAAGAACATTATTCCAGTTACCATGCATACTTTGAGCAACCATACATAGTATCACTAAAAGTCTTAACACCAAATAAACAGTTAATTTCAATCCGAATTTTTCTCTAGCCTTTGGAGAAATTTTTCTTTTATTATTTTTGTTTATTTCTTCCTTTTTTAATTTTCTTTTTTTGGACATAAACTCACCTACTTTATTGTTCAAAAATTTCGTTTATCGTTTTTTTAGGAACTTGCATTTTTATACATTGTTTTAAATCAAAATTAAATTTTACGGATGATGTTTTGTATTCTTCACCATCTAAGCACCATGATGTTTTTGGCGGATCAATAAACTCCATTTCTAGGTTGTCAGTTCTATAATATGTAATTCCAGGAATATCTTTAACATCAATTGTTTGAATTAAAACTAGCATTTTTATCATTTCTTTTTTATTTTTTACATTAGCAAGAGCCACTTCAAATTTCTTATCATCTAATTTAACGTCATAATAAACATCAGGTTGCCCTGCAATTCTTGAAGAATTAGAAATAAATATAAATGAATATTCTCCATTATACTCTTTTCCATCTATTTTATATTTTATGCGATATTTATGTATTTTGTTCCTTAATTGCTTTATTCCATATAAAATATATGCTATTTTTCCATATCTTTTTTTTAATTCTCTTGGTGTATTATATGCCATATCAATATAGTCACCAAGACAAGCAACGTAAACAAATGGTGTTTTATTTATGAAACAAACATCTACCTTTTTTGCTTTTCCATCTAATAATATTCCTAAATTTTCATAAACACTTTTATTTAGACCATACATTTTTCCAACGTCATTTGTACTTCCCATTGGAAGTGGAGCTATTGTTAGGGGTTTTGTTCTTTTTACATTGCCTGATACAATCTCATTTAAAGTCCCATCTCCTCCACCACTTACAACTAGTGATATATCATCTGGTAGAGCTTGTATAATTTTGGTTGCGTCGCCTTTTGCTTTAGTAAAAATTATTTCCGTATCATAACCATGTTCTCTTAAAATATCGTAGAACTCTTCATAAGATGTTATCTTCTTTTTTTTTCCACTTTCTGGGTTCATAATTATTACACATTTTTTAATAGAACATCAGCTCCTTTATATGTCTTATTATAATATTTATTTATAAAAAATACTAGTGCAAAAGATATTAGAAATGTGTAATATTAATGAAACTTTTTTTACATATTTTCAATTATATTAAATTTTTTTCTTAATAATATAATTGAAAGGAGGTATTTGTTTGACTAGATTTATTTCACCATTATATGATACGACTTTTAAATATCTTTGGAAGAGTGATAATGCAAGATTCTATTTTATTAAATTAATTAAGTATCTAACAACAATTGATTTAAGTAATTATCATTTATATGATAATGAAATTAATTCAGGTAATAATTTAAAAGATTATAGACTTGATTTAGTATTTGTTCCAAATGATCAAGATGAAAGACTTGGAATGACAATTAATATTGAAATGTATAAGAATTATCATTCTACTGACTCTATTAAATCATTTTCATATGTTTTTAGTCTACTTAGTAAATCTTTAAAACAAGGAGAAACATATTTTGAAAAGTAAATTGTTCAAATTAATTTTAATGATGGATATTTTAAAGAAAATAAGGAAGTTGGAAATATTTGTTATATGATTTCTGATGAAAGTGGAAAATATAAGAAAAATTATATGAAAATATATGAAGTGTATCTATCTAAATACAAAGGTCTGTGCTATAATGAGGCTAATGAATTAGATGCTATGCTATCTTTCTTATCTGCAAATAGTTATGAAGAAATGGAAAGAATAGCATGTGGCAAAAAGGAGGCATTAGCTATTATGGATGAATTAAAAAAACTTTCTAAAGAAGAAAATTTTCTACCAGAATATGACTTTGAAAGAGAAATGAGAAGAGTAACTAATACTGAAAAAGAAATATCTAAACAAGAAGGTAAAGAATCAGCCATAAGAGAAGTTGCTATTAAACTTTTAAAGAATAATGTTGATATAAAAACAATATCTAATTCTACTGGTTTATCTATTGAAGAAATTAATAGTCTAAATTAAACAAAAACTCAAGAAAATTATTCTTGAGCTTTTTTGTTTTTTAATAATAGAAAATACTTTGGTCTACTCTACCATTTATTCCTGGTATTGTTCCACTTGAAGTATATTGCCAGCCATCATATGGGCCTTGATAAGTAAAATTATCACTCCATTGAGCTACCCATGTTGCATAATTTTTCGCATAATCTGGAAATCTAGTTTCAATATAGTTTTTTGATGCATAAACTCTAGTTTTTATACATAGGTTTTTTTCTGTATTATTAATAAATGTTGTTATCATTTGACCATAAGTATCTTTACTTATTCCATAGCTATTTTCACCTGTTGAGTTTATTGTCCAATCTTCTAAATCATAATAAATTCCTAAAACATTTGATGCTATATGTATATTGTAATTTTTTATAACATTTATTAAAAAGTTAGATTCCATCAATGCTTCATTTGCATTTTCTGCATAACTAAATAAATATACTGAATAAGGTATTCCTAATCTTTCTAGTTCATTTTTATTTCTAATAAAAGAACTATCTATATATCCTACTCCATATCCTAATCTTAAGATAACTGCATCTACTAAATTTGAATTTTTAACTGTTTGCCAGTCGATATTTCCATTATGTGATGAAATATCTATTACTCTAATTTGTCTTACAAACTTTTCAAATTCACCAGTTAATTCATTAAATTTCCAATATTTATCAGTCATATATTGTACACCTTTTGCTTGTGTACCATCTGGATTATAATAATAAACTTTGTTATTTTCCAATTTTAAGCCTAGTAAATAACCAGTCGAACTGTCAAAATTATAATTTCTACCTGCAATAGTTTGATTACCTTTTACTACTTCTCCATTTTCATTTTGATACCAATAATTAAGATTTATATTTTGCCATCCTGTTTTTAAAGCATAATTTATATTACTGAAAAAATATGTTTTTCCTTCTATTTCTTGAAAGCCTTTTAATGCGAAATAGTCTTCTCCAAAATAGTAGGTATTTCCATTTACTTTTGTAAATCCTTTTGCAACTTCTCCGTTTTCATTTAAATAAAATGGTTTTCCATCTATGTATTGCATTCCCTTTTTTAAGACATAATTTACATTACTGAAAAAATATGTTTTACCTTCTATTTCTTGGAAACCTTTTAATGCGAAATAATCTTCTCCAAAATAGTAGGTGTTTCCATCCACTTTTGTAAATCCTTTTGCAACTTCTCCGTTTTCATTTAAATAAAATGGTTTTCCATCTATGTATTGCATTCCATTTTTTAAGGCATAATTTACATTACTGAAAAAATATGTTTTACCTTCTATTTCTTGAAAGCCTTTTAATGCAAAATTGTCCTCTCCAAAATAGTATGTGTTTCCATCCACTTTTGTAAATCCTTTTGCAACTTCTCCATTTTCGTTTAAATAAAATGGTTTTCCATCTATATATTGTATTCCCTTTTTTAAGGCATAATTTACATTACTGAAAAAATATGTCTTCCCATCTATTTCTTGGAAACCTTTTAATGCGAAATAATCTTCTCCAAAATAGTAGGTATTTTCATCTACTTTTGTAAATCCTTTTGCAACTTCTCCTTTTTCATTTAAATAAAATGGTTTTCCATCTATATATTGCATTCCCTTTTTTAAGACATAATTTAAATTACTGAAAAAATATGTTTTTCCATCTATTTCTTGAAAGCCTTTTAATGCGAAATAATCTTCTCCAAAATAGTAAGTGTTTCCATCTACTTTTGTAAATCCTTTTGCTACTTCTCCATTTTCATTTAAATAAAAGGGCTTTCCATCTATATATTGCATTCCCCTTTTTAAGGCATAATTTATATTGCTGAAAAAATATGTTTTTCCATCTATTTCTTGAAAGCCTTTAACTTTTTGATTATTTACATAGTAATATGTATTATTATCTTCAGAAACCCACCCTTCTTTTGCTAGTACATTGTTATAGCAAAAAAAGAGTAATATTATTGAAATATAGAACATTATTTTTTTCATAATATCACCCCTATCTATAAATTTTACTTAAATATAATCTTTAAAATTAATTTTATTCCAGCAAAAATTGATTTAATAAGGAATTTAATATTTACAAGTAATTCTTTTAAAAGCCTTTTTATAGATCTTAACCAATCTAATATAATTGTTCCTTCATGTTTCGCATTATGTTTAACTAAAAATTTATTGATACTTTGTTTTATTTTAAACTTCTTTCCTTTTGCCTTAACTTTTACAGGTGTTGTATCATCTACATAATCATAATAAATATCGAATTTTGGTTCTAAATAATTTTTACAATAGAAATAATATTGTTTATGAAGTGCTTCTAAAGCTAAATCATATTCAATATATGTATTATCTTGTTTTTTAGTATTTTTTTCTTTATTTATACTTTCTTCAATAATAGTTTGATATTTTTCTATCATTAAATCAAGAGTAAATCCTTCTTCTATTCTATTTCTACAATTTTTACTAATTTTATCTAAATTATTTAGTACTCTATCTGCTTCTTTTACATATTCATTTATTTCATTATCGTAAACTTCTTTTGATGAATTTATATTACAATGTACTATTCCACCTACTTTATCATCTATTAGTTCAGTTTGTCCTCCAACATCTGTAGAAACTACTGGTACTCCCATTGATAATGATTCATATGATGTAAGTGCAAGCCCTTCAAGTGTCGAACAATTTATTGTTAAATCACTAATTGCATATACTTCTTCAGTATTTTTTACCATTCCTAATAATTTAAAATCATCTGTTACTTCTTTTTCAACATCTTGCATTAAATATCCGTCTCCAGCAACCACCATATATAAATCATTTCTTTTTTCTTGAAGTCTTTTACAAATTTCTACAAACATTTCTGGTCTTTTTTCCTCTGATAATCTTGCAATAAATGAAACAACTTTTTTATCTTTTGGAATTTCATATTTTTCTTTTAATTCATCTTTATTGAAATTTTTAGGATTAAATTTATCAGCATCTGTTCCTATGTATAATGTTTCAACATTTTTCTTACCATATCTTTCAATTAATTGATTCTTTGTAAAATTGTTACAGCAATATGTTTTTGTAAGATATTTGTCTACATCTTTAGAACATCTTCCAAATCCTTCACGTGGGTCTTTTAAATCTATTGAATGAATATAGTCAATAAATGGAATTGTAGGATATTTTCCCTTTAAATATGGAAGCATATAATATCCATATCTAGTATTACTTATTACAACAGCATCTACTTTTCTTGATTCAATAATATAATCAACAAAGTTGATATAGTCAGACCTTTCCAAGAATGTTGACATATCCCACACTTCTTCTGCATACTCTTCAAATTGTTGTCTTAGTGGATTATCTGATGGAAGTGTTGTTAAAACGATGGATTCATACTTTTCGTGATCTATTCTTTTTACTAAATCTAAGTTAAATAAATCTGCTCCTCCAACTACCATCCATGGGAATAAATATAATATTTTTTTCTTTTTACCTTTCTTATATTCTGGTAGAACCATATTAGGATGAAGTTTTACAGTATCATATTTTTTTCCTTCTCTTGGGAATTGGATAATTTCTACATCTTCTTCAATTGTTTTTCCAGTTGCATTTACATATTTCATTGCATTATCATTATTTTTCTTAGCTCTTGAAAATTCACCAGTATTACTTACTCTGTACCAAAAGATAGGTGCATCTACTCGAACAGGCTTTTTACCTTTAGCAAGTAATTTTAACCATAAGTTCCAATCCTCATACATTGACTTTTCTTTTATTCCAAAACATCCTACTTCTAATAAATCTTCTTTTCTAACTAAGGACGCTATACAAATTAAATTTTCTACAATTTCTTGTTCTACTGTAAGATATTTTTCCCAAATGAATTCTCTATCTCCAAAGTTAACCATTGTAGTGTATGCAAATGATGCATCTTCATGTGTTTCTAATGTCCAATAAAGTGACTCTAACATTGTATGGTCTGGAATATCGTCACAATCTAAGAAGAAAATGTATTTTGTATCTTTACTACTATTTTCTATACCAAAATCTCTAGCAACAGATGGCCCTCCATTTTTCTTGTGAAATACTTTTATTCTTTTATCCATTTTTTCCAACTTAGCTAATTCTTTTAATGAATATTCATCTTTTGAACCATCGTCTACAATTATCCATTCAAAATAAGGATATGTTTGAGAAAAAACTGCATTAGCTGTTTCCATTAATGTTTTTCCTCCATTATAAAATGGTGTAATAATACTTACTGTTGGCTTTTCTTTGTTTTCTAATTCCCCAATTAATTCTATTTTTTGACCTGGTTTTTTATTATAATCCATATTATTTACCTCTCTTTACTGTATTAATTAATTTTCTAAAACAGTTTCCCAATTTATCTACAATCTTCCATCTTCTACTATTTTTAATTTGACTAATTGTTGAAGATAATTCGATATTTTCTAATCGTAAATTTTCATAAGATGAATTTATTCTCTTTATTTCATTTTCTTTTTCTTCTATTTTTTTATCTTTTTCAAGATATTTTAATCCATCATATTTTGAATCACTTATATATGAATTTAATAAGCATCTGTTCTTTGGCTTTTTAACACTTTTTATTAAGGATGGGTTGTATTTAATTATATCTTCATAAATACCCTTTTCATATTCTATTTGATTTTCTATTTTTTCAAAAAGATTTTTGCCTTTATTTGTATTAACAATAACTGCTGATATACCTTTTTCATCATAAAAATCTTTATTTGTAATCTCTATTCCCCAATAATCACCTAAAATGATGTCCGCTGTATTTTTTTCTCCTTTATACTGGCAGTTATAACAGCTTTCTCTTGAAAGCATATCTTTTAAATATAAATACATTAATGTATCTTCAGTAAATTTTCTTACTTGCTTTACATTATTTTTCTTAAAGCTAATACTTGATTTTGTCCATCCATTATCCTTAACTCTAAATTTCCATTCTTTAATTGAACTATTCTTTTGCTTTAAGCCATCTAAATATAAATTAAAGATTTTTTCACTCATTACCCCATGGCAAATTACTGAAATAGTTATTAAATTTTCATTTTCTTGCACCAATGATTTTATTGCTGCTACTTGGCATGGAGTTCCAGAAAACAAAACTTTCTTTTTATTATTTATATCTTCTTTAATACTTTTAAAGATATTAGTTATATCACTTTGTAAATATTTAGAACCTCTTATTTTTTCTATCTCATGCTCTTTAGTAATCCTTATGTGTGAAACTTTATTATCTTTCATTTCACATCCGTATACAATTCCATTTTCTTTTAATATTTGTTTTGCTAGTAAAGTAAATACTCCTCCTGATGTTGATGAGATTCTCTCTTTGGCATTTTTATTTTTTACAGCATAATATTCTTTAACAAAATTATTAGAATTATTTTTTTTGTTTATTGGGCAATTTTTTCTACATAAGTTACAATCTATACATTTTTTCAGGTCTATATCCGGATATAAGAATCCATCTTCATCATCTTTCATTGTAATTGCACTTTTAGGGCAATTAAACTTACATAAACCACAACCAATACATTTTTCTTTACTACATATTTTCTTTTTATCTAACTCGTTTATTTTTTCAATAACCTTATCAAAAATATGTGAAGTATCTTCAATAATATCTGGCATCTGCTTACTTAATATTTGTTTTATATTAACTTTATTTTTATCTATATATTTAAATTTTTCAACTAAATTTTCTGAGTTCATTTCAGAACTACTTAATACAAAGTTATCTATATCATTAAATAAATCTTTGGCAATTCCACGTGATTTTACACTGTATCCAATTACTAAAGTAGGAACACATGTTGAATAAGCAGCAATGGATGCATGAGTACGTGCTGCAACTAATATTTTTGATTTTGATATAATATATTTTAATTCGTTACAATTGTAATTGTTTTTTTCTAAGTATATTTTATCTTCTTTTTTATATTCATTTTTTATTTTTTCTAAAATATCTAAATCATTACAATCTTCTGTAGTTACATGTGGTAATAAGCATATAGAATATTCTGTATTTTTTAATATATAATCAATCAGTGCTTTTACAGCCATATATTGCTTAGAATCTTCAGATGTATCTTTAATTGTTAGAGGACTAAAATTTAAAACAACATAATTTTTATTTTTCTTATACCATGAATTTAATTCAACTTTTTTTGCCTTTAATGAAAATGCAGGGTCTTTTGTAAATATTATTTTCTCTTCGGGAATATATTTTTTTACTGCTTCGTATGTTAATGATTCTCTTATTACTAAAACATCAAAATTATTTAAATCATTTATTAAATTCAAATCAGTTATATTTTCGAAAAGTGAAGCTCCCCATAATACTGTTTTTTTACCTAAATCATGTGATTTTTTGTCTAGAGCATATAGCCATGTACTGTAATCATAGCAATAATTATCTCCACCAATAGAAATACATATATCTGAATCTTCCATTTCTTTTACAACTTCATTTTGATATAAAAGCTCAAAGTTATTGTAGTCAAATGGCATTTTTTTATAATTTTCTTCTTGTTTTTTTTCTTCAGCATTTAATTCTTCTGACTTTTTATAATGCTTTATATATTTTGATATTTCCTTAGTATAAAAATTATTATTATATTCATAATCATGGCTTGCTGCACTAATATTATATTTTCTTAAGTCAATTTGATTTATAGTTGATTGTACAATTGCTTCTACTCCTTTATTTTTGTATGTACTTAATCCGTATAATAAAATTTTCTTTTTTTCCATAATACCTCAACCTTTACCATTGTTTTACAACATAATTATAACAATATAATTATCAATTTACAAATTTATACAAAAAAAAGAACAATTTTGTTCTTATATTGAGTAATATTTAACTATTTCTTTTATATCTTCATCAAGTATATCAGTTACTTTAATTAAACTTTTTTCATTATTAGATATTAAAACCATATTACCTATTGTTGCTAAAAAATCCAAATCTTCTTGTGTTAATTCATCTTTTTTATCAAATTCATGATATGTTCCTGGAGCTAGTGTTAAATAACATTTTATATCAAATAAATCACTATAATTTTTGAACAATGTACTTTCACATGGCGTATCTGTAGCAGCAATTATATGTACTTTAGTATTTTTTGACTCTTTCATTAACTCTATTAAAAGATTATTTATATATTTTTCTTGTCCATATGCTAAATCATATATATCATCAATAATTACAAATAAATGTTCTTTTATTATTTCTTGCTTTTTTCTTTTTTCTATTTCTTTCGCAACACGTTCTAATTCAGTTGATGCCATAGTCATATCTGAAATTGTATCTTTTATATAATGTGGTATTCCATTAAAACTACTTAATTCTACAATACTTGAATCTATTGTTATAAATTTTACTTCATCACTTTTATAGTTCATAATAATTGATGTTAATAATTCATTTAATAATACTGATTTTCCTCCTCCAGTTGTACCAAATATTAACATATTATTAGTTTCATTCAAATCTATTTTTTGAATATTTCCTTTTCTATCATATCCTAAAGGTATTAGTAGTTTACCATCTTCTTTATAAAATTCTTTTAATAAATTTTTGTAGTCCGAATCTGATATTAAACTAAGTTCTGGTATATCAAGATTAAATCTTTTTTTATTATCAGAGTTTTTTGCTTCAATTTTGTTATTTTCAACATCTTTATTATTTTCAACTATTTTTTTATTATCATTAGTTCGTTCTTTTTCCATTCTTAAATATAAAACAACAATTATAATTGATAATATTATTATAATTACATATTCCATAGATACACCTACCTTATATTTATAATAACATAAAATTCTATTTTATAAAGAAAAAAGTAGTCCTTTTTAGACTACTATTATAATTCCTCTACAAATGATTTTTCTAATTTCTTAAATATTAAATATCCAATTACTAATAAAGCAACACTTCCTAATCCCCAAATTACTAACATTGTCATATCTGGCATTCTATGATAGTAAAGTATTGATCTATATGCTTCTACTATTTGAGCCATAGGATTTAGTTTTAAGAAAATTTGGAATTTATCTGGTAACATTTCTCCTTGATATACAATTGGAGTTGCATAGAAACCTAACATTAATATTACACTTACAAAGTGGTCAATATCTCTTACAAATACTGTTAGTGCAGATAAAATAAATGTTAATCCTAGTATTAAGATATATTGAATTAAAACAAGTAATGGGAATAGTAATGCATGTACTGAGAATCCTACTCCACTAAATATTATAAATACTGCCATTATAATACAAGTAATTAAGAAGTTTACTAATTGACTTGTTGTTATTGAAATTGGAATTATTTCTCTTGGAAAATATACTTTCTTTAAAATATTTCCATTTGCAACAACACTACCAGTTCCTGATTGAATTGCTGTTGTAAAGAAATTCCATGGAATTAATGCAACTATCATAAATATTGTATAGTTATCTACATTAACTCTTAAGATATATGGAAATACAAAAGCATATACTGCAAGCATTAATAATGGATTTAAGAATGTCCATAAAACACCCAACCAAGAACCTTTATATTTTCCTCTAATTTCTTTCTTTATATTTGTTTTTAATAATTCTCTATAGTTATATATTTCTTTGAATACGTTCATATTTATCACCCACAAACCTTTAAGTATTCATCTAATACGTCGTCTACTTTTCCATCTTTTCTTATTTCACCTTTATATAACCATACTGCTCTATCACAGAATCTTTTTACTTGTTGCATACTATGAGTAACAATTACTATAGTTTTTCCAGAATTTTTTAATTCAATTAATTTATTAAAACATTTGTCTTGGAAATGTTGATCACCTACTGCAAGTATTTCATCAATTAGTAATATTTCTGCTTGAACATTTATAGCAACAGAAAATGCAAGTCTCATATACATTCCTGATGAGTAAGTTCTTACTGGGTTATCAATAAAATCTCCTAATTCAGAAAATTCTATTATTTCATCTATTTTTTCATCAATTTGTTCTTTAGTTAAACCAAAGATTGATGCATTAAAATAAATGTTTTCTCTTCCTGTAAAATCATCATGGAAACCTGCTCCTAATTCAAGTAATGATGTTAACTTACCATTAGTAGTAATTCTACCTTTATTTGGATAAATTATTTTCGTCATTAATTTTAAAAGAGTTGACTTTCCACTACCATTTGTTCCTATAAGAGCAACACTCTCACCTTTTTTTATAGTTAGATTTATATCTTTTAAAACATGTAAGATTTCATTTTTACTTTTATTCTTTTTAGAAAAGAATAGTATCTTTTCTTTTAAAGTATTAGCTTTATCATAATATAACTTGAAATCTTTCGATACATGTGTAACTTTAATTGCTGTATCTTTTTCCACAATAATACCTCTTTTCTTGTTCTTATTTATTCTATCATATATTTTAATTAACTACAATCAACTATTATTAGGTTTTAAATTATTTACTAATTCTTTACTTTTTGTTTTTTTAAAAATATTAGTTATAAAATTTGCTGTTTTCTTGTATAAAAAATCTATTAGTAAAGAAAGTATGAATGAAATTATAAATGTCAATATTAATGTTATTGGAATCAGAATTAATATGTTTATTAATCTATTTGGAGTAATAATCATATGTGTATACTTCATAACAAATTCTAATACAATTACATGAATCATATAAATATATAATGTGTTATTTGATATTTTTTTTATAATGTTTTCCACTTTATTATTTATCTTTAATTTATCATAATTATATTTAAATAGTAAAAATACTGCACTTGCTGGTAACATTAAAAATATTGAATTTACTGTAAACATATTATCATTTCTCATATTAGTTATATAAAATAAATCTGCAACTGGTATTAATAGTGTCGATATTATACCTGCTATATAAAATTTCTTTCTTGTTTCTTTTTTGATTTCATATTTATGTAAATAATATCCAAGAAATAAATAATTTATGCATATTGTTAATGAAGAAAGTGGTATTCCTGTAAAAATAGTATGATTATATCGTGATGTAAACATGTATATAAAGTTAACTACGTTTCCTAGAATAAAAATTGTAATAATTAAATTTTTTATTTCTTTCTTTTTTAGTGATTTTATAAATGGATATAGAAATGGAATTAATATATATATTCTTATTATCTCATACATAAACCAAAGATGATAATATACTCCTCCATAAGATAAAAGTGTTCTAATAAAATTTAAAATTAAAAATTGTTCATTTGCTTTATAAATGCTATATATGTAGTAAACAAGTGAAAATATAGTAAACGTAATTATTAGTTTTGGCATTCTTTTTCTTAGATATTTTAAATAATCATTTTCTGGTTTTTTATTTAACATTAAAATACCAGTAACCATAAAAAATGAAGGTACTGCAATTCTATCAATTGAATCAAGTAATGAAAGAAAAAAGTAATATACTCGGTTAGAATTTATAAACACATCTCTATATACTGCTAGTACATGTATTAATACAACAAAAATTATTGCTAGTGCTTTTAGGGCATCGCAATATTTAATTCTATTTGTCATAAGTTCATCTCCTTTAAAGTTTTGCTATTCTTAATAAACATTATCTCATTATATTTTAAATTGATATTATTACTCTTGTCAACTTAATCCATATATAAAAAACTGCAACTTTTGTAATTGCAGTTTCGTAATTATTGTTTTACTTTTATTCCTTTAATTCCATAATATTTAGATATTGAATTATTTGGCCATACTTTTGAATCATCACCTATATCATTTAAACCATAGGCTGGATTTTTTGAATCAATAGTTACATATTTATAGAATTTAAACATTTTATCTTTGTTTGAATTATTGATAACTTTTGCTCTATAGTTCCATGTATGTCTCAAATTATTAATATCTCTTGCTGAATTAATATATTGTCCAATATAAATGACAGATAATATTATACAAAAATCTACTAATATAAATTTATATAAGCGATTTATTTTATCTAAATCAAATGCAAGTATTGTTATTGCTATTACAAAGAAAATAATTGCTCCAGTCCATGCTCTTTCGGGGAATGTTGGTGATAAAACCATTGCGTATGTTGCAGCAAATCCACCTAAAATAAAAGTATATGATTCTTTTTCTATTTTCTTTTTATGATATATTTTTAATGAAATTAATATAATAATTGCTATTAAAAGTGGTAATAGTATATTTTCTAAATTATTTGTAATATCTAATGCTCTTCTAATAATTTTTATTATAATAAAAGTATCATCTTTAAATTCTGCATTACGGACATAATTTCCTGGTGCACAAATCATAAATGCAAAGCCTACTAGAGTTCCAATTATTCCAAACAATCTTGTCTTTGATAACTCGAACTTTTTCTTTTCTACTTTATTTATTATAAGACTAGAGATTAAGATAATAATTAATCCAGCGGATGTGTTTTCATTTGTCCATCCTGCAAGTAATCCCAATACAAACATAAGTAATAGATTATACCATTTTTCACTTATTGAATTTTTTCTATATAACCATAGAAAATATAAAATTATAACTGTAGTCCATAAATAATTACAAGAACCAATTAACCATATAAATGATTGTCCAAATACCGGAATCATAAACCATAAAATAAAATGTATTAATAATAACATATATGGATTATCTTTATTTTTCCTATTTAGTTTTCCATGTAAATATATAAGGTAAATTAAAACTGTATATATAATTGAATTTAGCACATTAAATATGGCTTTCGGAAATATCAGAAATGTTTGAGCAAATGTATGAGCTACAGTTCTTCCACCCCAATTAAAATAATGCCATATTTGATAATTAAATATATCTATAACACTTGATATTCTTTTTCCATCTAAATTCAAACCATAACTATAGTCATCAGCAAGTAATGGTGTTAAAAAGTTTAAAATCAGCATGAAAATAAATATTAAAAGCAAAAATATTTTCTTCTGATTTTTATTTAAAAATTTTGTTATTTTTTCCAAGTTTATTCACTTCCTATTTGTAGAGTTTAACATATATTTTTGTTAATAACATATTTTTTTCAATTGTTCTTTTTAAAAAACTTCTATTTTCATAATATTTATTATTTTTATAATCTGGTACTTCCTTTTTTAAGTATGAAAAAGCCTCATTAATAAATCTTATTCCAGTATTTTTATCTTCTTGCATACGTTGTTGAATTGTATAATTTGTAATAATTCTAACAGTTAGTTTATCAATTTTTTCTTTTAAATATTTTTTGCTCTTAGTGTACTTTCTAATTATATCTATAATCTTAATAATATCAAACACTCTCTCGTCTCTAATAGTAGTTTCACTTTTTTCATGTATAACATAATAATTTAATGGTAAATTTACCTTTCCGATTTTTTTTGCACAATCTAGTGCTTCTATTACAAATGGTGCATCTTCATACTTTAAATTTTCTACAAATTTTATATTATTATTTTTTAGTAAGTCAGTTTTATATATTTTTGCCCATGGTGATAAATGTTCACATATAATATTAGGATTGTCTTTCAAAGATGAATTTTTAAAATTTGGTAATTTTACTTCTTCTTTTTTTCCATTATCAAAGTATCTATAATAATCGCAAATTACTATATCCAACTTATCTTTTTCTGCTTTTTCAAACATTTTTTCACATGCATTTAATTCTAAAAAATCATCACTATCTAAAAACATTATATATTTTCCAGTTGCTTTTTCAATTCCAAAGTTTCGTGTTTTACCAATACCTTGATTTTTATTTTTAAAATATTTTATTCTTTTATCATTATATTTTTTTATTATTGTCTCTGAATTATCTGTTGAGCCATCATTTATAAGGATAATTTCTAATTCTTTTTTTGACTGATTAATTATCGAATCGATACATTTATTTAAATATTTTTCAGCATTGTAAATAGGAACTATTATACTTATATCTTTTTTATTCACTTGAATCATCCTTTTCAGTTACAGATGATATATATATAGGTCTTTTCTTTACTTCTAAATATAGTTTAGACATATACATTCCGATTATACCTAAAAAGAATAATTGAACACCGCTTACAAATATTATTATACAAGCAAGACTTGGCCATCCACCAACTGGGTCTCCAAATGCTAGTGTTTTTACAATTATGACAATAATTGCGATGAAAGCTATTAAGCAGAAAATAAGTCCAACTATAGCAGATATTACTAAAGGTGTTGTTGAAAAAGCAAGAATTCCTTCTAAAGCATATTTAAATAATTTCCAAAAACTAAATTTAGATTCTCCTGCCACTCTATCTGGTGCATTATACTCAATCCATTTTGTATTAAAGCCAACAAAAGAGAAAATACCTTTAGAATATCTATTATATTCTTTCATACTTACTATAGCATCAACCATTTTTCTCTTCATTAATCTAAAGTCTCTTGCTCCCGGAACTTGTGGAGTTGAAGAAATTTTAGCAATTAATTTATACCAGCAATTAGTACAAAATTTTCTGATAAAATTATAACCGATATGTTGAGGACTGCATAATGCTACACAGTCATATCCTTCTTCTTTTATATCATGATACATTGTTTTAATCATACTAGGTGGGTCTTGCATATCTGCGTCCATTATTGCAACATAATCTCCAGTTGCATTTTCAAGGCCTGCATACATTCCACCTTCTTTACCAAAATTTCTGGAAAATGAAATAAATCTTACTCTATCATCTTTTTTTGCTAATTCTTTTAAAATACTTAATGTTTTGTCTTTACTACCATCATTAATAAATAAAAACTCAAAATTCACTTCTTTCATTTCTTTAGAAATTTTATTAATTTCCTTATAAAAAATTGGTAATGATTCTTCCTCATTATAACAAGGAACTACAATTGATATTTTTTCTTTTTTCATAACTTTACCTCTACTTCTTTTTTATTGTCCTTCTCTACCCTTTATATTATTTCTTTACTGCTATTATATCATCTTAGTTAGTCTTAAGCAATTTTTAGACTTACTTATATTATAATTATTTATTTAACATTTTTCCTATTACATTTTTTTCAATCTAACTAAGACATAATTATCTTTTTGATAAATTGAATGATATCTAGTTTCTTTTACTAATTTCATCTCTTTATCTGAAATTTTATTTTTTGTTAATGTATTGAATTCTATGTTTGGAATATCATAGTATGTGGCAATTTCATATACTTGTAATATAGAATTATTATCTCCTAATGTAGTTGGTAGTAATTTATTAAATACTGGTAGTTTATCAACTATTCCATCAATTTTCCTAGATCTTCCTACCGTTCCTTCTATATCTATTTTAAGTGTTTCTTCATTTTTTACATCTAAATTATTTATATCATTTATTAGCAATGTTAATCTAAGCTGATTGTATTTAAACTGTTCGAAACACGCATTACCAAAAATTAAAGAAGTAGTAAAAAATGCATATGCTAGACAAATTGATAATACTTTTATAATTAAATTATGATTACCACTACAACTTATTATTGCAAGAATTGATATAAGTATAAAAAATGCATACATTGATCTTGGTTGAAATATTGGTTCTGTTAAAAATGGATATGCACCAAATACTAATAAAAACATTAGGATTAACGATATAGTTGTTGCTATTATAGATATTACTTTTTTTTCTTTACTTTGTATTATTTCTTTTAATATAAAAATTACTATAATTGCAATGATAATTATTAACCAAATTAATTTTAATTCTTCACATATAATTGAATAAAATTTTTCATAATTAGATATTGATTTTGGAATAAAATCTTTTAAACTTAAAATCTGTGGATTTATATATGAACCAGATGTATCTGGTAATATTAATTTGAATATTATTAGACCAAGGCCATATCCTATTACTGATTTATAAATAAATTTGAATATTTCTTTTTTTTCTTCTTTATTATTAAACATAGTTAGAGCTAAAATTATTGTAATTATAGGAAATATTCCAGATGAGGCTTGATAACTTGATGCCATTAAAAATGTACAAATAATACTTACTATAACAAATAAGGTATTTTTATTTGCCTCTTCTTTTTTATAAAACATAAATGGAATAGTAGCAAATAAAACTGATAGTGCCATGTACGGTGCATCATACTTGTATGCGTAACATTCTAAAAAATATGGATTCATTCCGATTGGTAAAGAGGCTACTATGTGATACCATTTTATCTTTTTTCCTTTTAGTAATATTCTTAATATTATGGTACTTGCTAAGGCCATAATTACTATTGCTAAAAGTGTTGTAAATGGTGATATATCTGATATATTACTACTTCCATGTAAAAGTATTGATAAATAGTCTGATACATATCTTCCAAATCCAAAATCACGATATCCATATCTAACTCTTCCAAGATCATCTTTATAATTAATGTTTGCTCTAATTAATGGTATAAGAGCAATAAAATATATTAAAGAGAATATTAGAATATATTTATAGTTTTCTTTTATAAACTTTTTTATATTTTTATTAATAAGAAATATCTTTTTCTTTATAAAATTATAACTTTCCTTTATCTTTATTTTCATTTTTCATTAACCCTTTATCTTAAAATAAATTTTTGGACTTATTTTTACCAAGACTTTTTTTATTTTTCTAGATACTGTATTTGTCAATAAATTATCATATACTTTATCTTCTCTTAACATTTTCTTATATTTCTTATAATCTTTATATTTTAGTTCACATATTTTTTCTATTAAACTATTTGAAATATAACTCTTAAATACTTCTGTATTTCCTTTTATATTTTCACTTTCTTTAAACAAATATTTATAATGATTGTAAAAATCTTTTACTTGTTTTTTTGTTTTATTATAATTTTTACTATTCATTATACTTCCTGTTCTTTGTACATAATTATATCCTATGTATGATATTGAACTTACTTTTTGGGCTTTTCTAACAACTAGTGGAATTAATCCGTAATCTTCATGTATTGTACCTTTAGCAAAAGAGAATTTTTCTTTTTCATAGTATTTTCTGTTTATCGCATAACACCAAGCATTTTCTATAAAATGATAGTTAACAATACGAGAAAAAGCTTCTTCTCCATTTAAATTTTTAAATGCTTGTTCATTATATTCAATTACTTTACCATTGTCATATACTTCTTTTATTTGAAATCTAACTATATCTGTATCTTTTTCTATCACTTTATTAATTTCTTTTAAAGTGTTTTTTTCTAAATAATCATCAGAATCTAAAAATAAGATATATTCGCCTTTAGCTTTTTTTGCTCCATTATTTCTTGCTGTACTTAATCCTTGATTTTCCTGATTAATTATTTTAAACGGATATTTATTAACAATATCCATACTATTGTCTTTTGTTCCATCATTTACGACAATAACTTCATAATCTTTAAATGTTTGATTTTTTACACTTTCTAAACATCTTCCTATATACTCTTCTACATTATATACTGGAATAATTATACTAAACTTTGGCATTATATCACCTCTAGCACGACAATTTGTTGTCTTTTCTTTTATTTTAGCAAATACTCATATAAAAGTCTATAAATATAACTTAACGTCATTTGGTAAAAAAAATCAACTAAGTAGTTGATTTCTATTCATACATATACTTCATAAGTATTTCTGTAATTTTAGCATAACCTAAATCGTTAGGATGTAGTCCATCTTTTGTATATCCTTCATAAAACATTTCATCTGAATTAGTTAATCCATCAAATGCATCTACATATGTAATATTCTTTTCGTTCTTACAAAAGTTTTCTAATTTTTTGTTTATAGTTTTTATCTCACTTATATGTCTATCATGAGCACCACTCATATTATTATTTACAGGTAATATTGATAAAATATATACTTTAGCATTCTTCCTATTTTTTCTAATCTTTTGTGCAATTTTCTTTATATTGTTATATACTTCTTCATTTAATTCATCGCTATCTTCCCACTCAATATCATTAGTTCCAATTAGTAAAAATACTTTTGTAGGATTATATTTATATACTCTTTCTTCCATGTCCTTTAAAATATCTGTTGTTTTGTTTCCTGCAATTCCACTATTAACAACAGGAAAATCATCATATATTTTTTCTGTAGGATACCAATCAAAAATTGAATCTCCTAAAAACACAATATTTTCATCTTGATTAATCTTTTTTTGACTTTTTTTATTTATAGCTGAAACATTTAAAATAGAACTTATAATTAAACTAATTATAAATGTAAAGCCAATACTCATTTTTAGAATTTTTTTCATAATTACCACTACCCATTTCTTTATATAAGAATATTTTATTAGTTTTAAATATCAAATAACCTAATATATTATATCAAGGTTACTATAAATTTTATATATTTTTTTAAATATATTTGTACATTTGTCATTATTTTTTTATCAAAATACTTTTATATAAGTCTATAAATACGAAGTAAATAAAAGTACTCATAGGAGTACTAATTATCGTTGTATTATAAATATATTTGTAATGATTCTTCATCACTATAATAATGAACTACTATTTAAGGTCTTTCTTTTATGACTTTATTTCTATTTTTTTTCTTTTTTTGCTTATTTACCATATCGTACACCAGCAATATAATTCCTAAAATAGAAGCATACATTCCTAATGTAAAACCAGTTGGTGTATATTTAAATTCAATTATATTATTTCCTTTTGGAACTTCTATTCCTGTGAAACCATTTGGCAGTTCTATTGTGTTAACTTTCTTACCATTTATTTTTACTTTCCATCCTTTTTCATATACAATCGATGTGAACATTAGTATATTTTTTTTGTTATTTATTGAAGCTTTAATATAACTTTCGTTGTTCTTCTTAATTTTTAGTACATTTTTATTTAGCTTATTATAACAGTCTTTAAATATTTCATTATCATATTTATAAAGTTTTAAATTTATTTTTTGGTTTTTTTCTCCTTTACTTATAGTAACTTTTTTTACTTTTCTTGGAATATATACTATTGTATTTGCTCCATCGTTTATTTCAAATGTATCTTTAACTAACTTGTCATCAAAATACATCTTTAAGCAATTTTGTTCTAAGCCATCTATTAAAATAAATAATTCATCATCATCTTTTTCAAAATCATAAATATTATCTGTATCATATTTCTCAAAAACATTTTTTTTCGTATTAGTCATTGCTTTTAGTGTTTCATTAATATTATCAATAGGATTATTTGTTAAAACTAAATCTTTGAGTTTATCTGATACTTCATATCCTAATGGTAATGCATACTTATATTCATATACATATTTTTCAATATTCTTATAATCATCACTATCATAGTATAAATTATTTTTATTTTTATTAAATTGATATTTTATTCCAAGAATTGACATCATAACTGGTGTTGTATCTGTACAATTTTCTGGTATTAAACTTTGTCTTAATCCATAGTTAGTAAGTATTTCTTTATTTTTCTTACCATACAAAGAACTATAATGCATCATTCCATTATAATTAAACAAATAAGAATCATTAATTGATCTTCTAATTCTTGATTCAATTCTATAAAATTCTTTATTATTAGATTTATACTTGTTTACTCTTTTTTCTTCATCTTTAACTAAATTTATAAAATCGGATTTTTTCACGTATTCCATATTCTTTATAATTAAGTAGCCATTAGTTAATAGTTCAATTGATACCATAATAACACATAATATTTTAATTAATGTCTTCTTATTTTGAGAAAAATAAAATAGAAAACTATTTATAATCAAAAATAAAAGTGTTATTAATTCTTTTTTATTATTTATACTGCTTAGTTGAAAACAATTAATTAATGATACCATAATACATATTGCTATTACGATTTTTATATAATCTTGTGTTTCTATCTTTTTAAAATTCTCCACACTTTTAGATGCTAAGAATATGAGCATAAAACTAAAAATAAACGAATATCTAAATGTGAAAAAAACTGGTTCTTGAAGCATGTGAAACAATAAATTAAGTGGAATTAATGAAAAGGCTATATATATAATTAAAATTAAACTTCCATAGACCATTTTTTCAATATTAGGTATTTTTTTATTTACAAAATAGGATATTGCAAGTACTAAAGTAATCATTCCACAGTATATATTTGGAGCTCCAAAACCTAGTTGTTCTTTAGAAAATGCTCCTATAAAATATCTTGATATTGACGTTAATTGACTGTAATATAATCCAAATTGAAAAGAATTTCCTTTAATATCCATTTTTGAATTAACTAAATTTATAAGTACTGGTATTAATATAATTGAGGAAATTAATAATGTAATTATTGTTGCTTTAATATACTTTAATATTATTTGCTTAAAATCTTTATCTTTATTTTTATATTTTATTATTAAGTTCGCTATCATCCACAACACAGTGAATAAACCTACCATGTATCCAGTATAAAAGTTAGATATTATACATATTACTAAAGAAAAAACATATAAAAAATAAGACTTATTATTTAAAATATTATTTAATCCCAATATAACAATTGGTAACCATATACAACTATCCAACCACATGATATTTTGTGAATATACTAAATTATAAGACATTAATGCATACATTATTGAAAATATTATTATATTATATTTATTATTTTTTGTTGTTTTATTTAATAAAATGGACATTGTTAAAGCACAAAAACCTATTTTAATAATATTTAACATAAGTATGCCTTCAGTTATATTTTGTTGATTAAAAAATAATAATAAAAAATTCAGTGGACTTGAAATATAGTATGCAAAAAGTCCATACGCATTGCTTCCAAGATTCATTGTAAAATTATAAAATATATTTCCGTGTCCAGTTATAATATGTTTAAAATACATTAAATAATTTACATATTGACCACTCATATCCATTGTTAATATTGTTTTATCACCAAATGGATAAATATGATTAAGTGCATAAATTAAAATAATTATTAATGATGACATAAAAAAAGATATAAAATAAACATTGTTTTTTTTGTTAAAAATCTTTTCTTTTAACATTTTAATTAATTTTTTCATAACTTTACCTCTATTTCTTTATTTCAAAATATATTTTAGCCTGCAATTTTTTTCGAAGCAACCTATTTTAAACATATTTTTTTAATATCTTTTTTTTATTTTATTTATTAAATATTTATAATGATTGTAATAATTATTCTATACAACTTTCTATATTATACACAAGCGCTATCATATTAAACTTTATTACCCGACACTTCATGATGGGACAAACTACTATTTTTTTAATTGTAGCAAAAACTTATATAAAAGTCTATAAACCCAAACAAGTATTATCTTTTTATCCTAAGTAGCATTGATATGTATAATATATTTCAGACCTATTTTCTTTTTTTAATTATTCTTTCTTTTTATGTCTTTATTTCTGTAAAAGTTAAAAGAACACTTCCTTTTCAATTTATATTTGTCATTTAATTTGTTTTTTAATTTTAATTTAAGTTTTAATAAATATTCTTTTATTTCATTCCATATAATTGTTAAAATATATGAGCTAATAATTGTAAAAATAAACATTATTAATATTAAAATCATGTCTAAGAAAAAATTACTATTATTTGCTAATTTGTCTATTTTTGACTCTATAAATAACAACGTTAAAACATGCCATAAATATACATAGAATATATTTCCTATATTTTTTGACATAAATTTATCTATTGATTCTGGTATTTTAAATTTGTCATAATAGTTCTTAAAAATTAAATATGTAAGTATACTCGGCAAAATTACAAAAGGAGATGTTGAATTTAAAAACATATCATTAATTATAGAATTTTTGCTAATTAACAATGTTAAAAATGGAATTATAATTAGTGATAATATAGTTCCAATTATCATTTTTTTATTTATCTTTACATTATATTTGTGTAGGTAATATCCTATAAATAAATAATTCGTATAAATTATTAAATCTGGTATCATAAAATTTCCTAGTACTCCATGATTAAGTATATTTGAAATATCATTTAAGACTTTAAAAAGATTTCCAAATATGATGATTAATAAAATAAGAATAAATAGTTCTTTTTTGCTAAGAGTCTTTACCAATTTCTTTAAAAATGGAATAAACATATATATAAGAATAATTGTTGGTAAAAACCATAAATGATATGCAGTTTGACTCGATGTGATTTTTTCTATCATGTGATATATTGAAAGAATTTCATTTTGTTTAATAACTAAATATGTATAATAGATTAAAGAAAAGAAAAAGTATGCATATACAAGTCTTAAAACTCTTTTTTTGATAAATTCTAAATATTTATTGTTCTTTTCTCTTTTGTTAAACATTAATACGCCAGTCAGCATGAAAAAAATTGGTACACCCATTCTAGTAAATCCATCAAAGAAAGTCAAAATAAGAAATTTTATTGAACTATACTGTATATATTTATTTCTGAAAAAACTATTCACATGAAGTAGAACTATACTAAATATGGCAAAAAATCTTAATCCATCTAAATATTTTATTCTTTTAGTCATAATGTTATCCTTTCATTATTTTATTTATTGCTTTTTTATTTTACCAAAGACTTTTATATAAGTCTATAAATATGAAGTAAATAAAAAGTACTCATAGGAGTACTAATTATTAAATATCTCTTCAAATATTTTTATTTTGTTTTTTTGAATTTTATCTATATTGATACTTTTCTTTTTACTATTATCTTTTAATATTTCTTTTACTGCTTTAACCATTTTATTTTCTTCTTTAGGTATAATATATGCAATATCTTTCATATCAATAGACTCATCACTTGTTTCTATTGTAGTAATTATATTTTTATTAAGAGTAATTGCTTCTAAATAAGTAACTGGAAATCCTTCGTAATCTGACGTTAATATTACATAATCTGCTTCACTCATATATGGATATGGATTTTCCTTACTTCCAACAAATGTAACTCTATCCTCTACTTTACATGTTTTAGTAAATTTTTCATACATTTTTTTATCTGGGCCATCTCCAACAATTAACAATTCTATATTACTAATTTCTTTAACAAGATTAATAGCTCTTTTTAATTTCTTAGAAGAGTCATCTAATCTTCCTACAAAAACAAATAATTTTTTATTTTTATTCTTCTTAAAATCAATTTTTTCATGACTCTTAGAAATAATATCTTTTGTATCTATAAAATTATTTATAACTAAACATTTATCTTTTAAAGCACTATATTCTTCTAAAAATGAGTCTCTTGATTCATTTGATACAAATATTATTTTTTTAAATTCATTGACATTTCTTGTATCAAAAAACTTTCTAAAATCATCTTTATTTTTATAAACATATTTATAATCACTATGTATATATAATGAATTATTAGAAGAAGCAATTAACGCTAATTTATTACAACTATAACTATATGTTGCATAACAACAACTAAAATCATAATTATCATACTCTAATATTTTAAATATAAGTTTTCTTGTTGCATTTACTACTTTTCTTATAATTACATTTTTATTATTACTTACTTTTACTTCTTTTATTGCAACATTCTTATTAACTTTTTTTAGTAAAACTCCTTTTTTATCTTCTAACACTAGAGTTACATTATATTTATTATAATCAATATTATCAAGTAAATTCACCTGAGCTTTTTCAATACCACCTAATTCTAAATTTACACTTGAAAATAATAGATTTCTCTTACTCTTTTTACTTAATAATAATATTAATATAATTACAATTAAACTTACTGATGGTGAATTTAAAATATGTCCTGTAAAGAATGCTAAGAAAAGTATTAATATAAGTGAAGTTTGTAGCATCCATCTCTCATATGAATTTTCTTTTTGTTTACTAAGTATTTTAAATAAAATATATATTGTAATTATTAAAAATATTAAAAATCCAACTAGTCCATGACTATAAAATATATCAAAATAATCCATTTCTATCATTTTAGTAGTTTTATTATTATTGATATAACCTATACCAAATAGTTTCTGATATGTATTAGCACGTTCATATATCATTGCCTTATTATGTAAAAATTTAAGTCTTGAACTAAAGATAAAATGATCAATTGTTTTTTCACTTTTAAATACATCAACAATACTATTTAATTTTAAATAATGTAAGTGTGTTTCAATATTTTTATAAAAATTAGTCTTTGGAAGTATTAAAATCATACCAAATATTCCAATAAGAACAACACAAACTGATGCTACAATATTTTTATACTTCTTTTCTTTAAATGACTTTATTGAAAAATAAATTAGAGATATTCCAATAGTAATCATTAAAGAAAGTAAAGGTGTCTTTGTACCCATCATTAATATTACTACTAAATACATTATTATAAGTATTAACTTAGGTATCAATTTATTTGATTTATAAAGTACTATAAACATTATTGGAGTAAGAATAGATATTATTCCACTAATTTCATTTGCAGAATTAAAAAAACCTAGTGTTCCTGCTTTTGTTATTTCATATGTATTATATCCTACTCCTAATATAGTTGGTACAAATATAAAAATTAAGTATAAAAAGAATACTGTGAATAATGTCATTTTACTAATACGTATTTCATCTTTAATAGCAAATAAAGATATAAATAATATTGGAAAGTAAAATACTTTTACTAGTTCTTGTATTTCTTTTGTAATACTTGAATCTTTATAAATAATATTTCCAATTAAATAAAAAATCATATAAATTCCTATTATTAAATATGGTATTAAAATATTTTTCTTTTTAAATGTAAATAAAGTTATTATACAAATAGTAATTAAAAATATAACTCTTACAATAATACCAATAGTAAAATTAATATTAAATGTATGTAGGCAAATACCTGTTAACATATCTAATATTGGTCCTAAAAGTATAAATATACTTATAATTACATTAATATTTTTTTTAATAAAATTATTCATAATATCATTCCTTCTTATTTATTATATCAAATTATATCTAGAAAGTATTTTATTTAATTTATATATACATTACTTTACGTTTTTTACTTAGTAGTTATTTATAATTTTACACTTTTATTATATAATGAAAGAAGATAGGAGTGAGCATATGAGTAAGAAGAAAAATAAGAAAAATAATAAGCCTAAAAGTAAAAATACTTACTCTACTCAAATTAACAATACTAATAAGAATAAAGATATTATAAATGAAAAAGATAATAGTGAAAATGTAATTATTGAAAAAGAAAATACTACTAAAGATGATTATAAGAATCTTGATTACTCTAGTGTTAGTGTTACTAAGGATGAAAAAACTCATGATAAACAAGAAGAAAATGAGATGGATAACTTCTTAAGTAAGACTGGTTCTTTTAAAACATCTAGTATTGATACTGATGAAATTAGTAATTTAATTGATGAGGATATGGGTAAAAAAGTTATGAAGAAAAAAGTAAAAAAACATGTTATAACACATTTATTTTTAGTATTTGTTTTACTAATTGGAATTGTATATTTTGTATGTACTTTAGTAAATACTAGTAACTCTGTATTATCAATATTTACAAGTCTTTTAATTACTCTATTTACTATTTCATTTACTATTATTGGTATTAGTTATAAGAGAAATAATAAAAACTTAGTATTTATTGGTGGAGTTTTACTAGCAATATACTTAAGTTTTGGTATTTATAGTAATTTAGGTTCTGTTGATATTTCAACATCAAATAAACTTGATTTTACAGGTAAAAGTTTAACTGAAGTTATGAAATGGGCAGATAAAAATAATGTGGTAGTCAATCAAGATTATGAATATAGTGACATGGTTCCTGAATATACAATAATTAGTCAAAATATAAATAAGTCATCTAAAGGTACTAGTGAAATTACAGTTTCTGTAAGTGAAGGTCCAAACCCTTCTAAAGAAATTGTTGTTCCTAGTATGCTTACTTGGGATGCTGAACGTGTAATTAATTTTATTAATGATAATTATTTAAGTAATGTTTCTGTTGAATTTGTCTCATCTGATCAAGATGTTGATACTGTTATTGAACAAAGTACTAGTGGTAATTTAAGTAGAGATGAAGAAATAAAATTAACATTCTCTTATGGTGAAGAACTTGGATATGATGAAGTTAAGTTAATTGATTTTACTAATAAATCTAAGTTTGAAATAGAGTTTTATATGAAGCAACATCAATTAAAATATAAATTTAATGATGAGTTCTCAAGTAAAGTTAAAAAAGGTTACGGTACTAAACAAAGTATTGCAGCTGGAGATAAAGTTAAAGTAAATGATGAAGAAATAGTTGTAACATTAAGTAAAGGTCCTAAAATAAAAGTTCCAAATCTTACAAAGATGGATGTTACTAAGCTTACTGAATGGGCAATTAAAAATAAGTTAAAATTAAAATTTACTGATAAATATGATGATAGTGTAAAACGTGGCGATATAATAAAGACAGATAAAAATGAAGGTGACATATTAAAGCAAGGTGATACTGTTGAGGTTACATTATCTCGTGGTAGTTTAAAAATGCCTAAGTTTGATAATTTTGATGATTTTAGACAATGGGCTGATAAATATGGAATAAAATATGAAGAAGAACATGAATTTAGTGATAGTATTGATGAAGGTAAAATTATAAGTTTTTCATATAAAGCTGGAGAAACTATAAAGAATAACGATTCAATTATTGTTAAGATTAGTGATGGTAAAAAAGTTACTGTTCCTAATTTAAATGGTTTAACAAAGAAAGAAGCTATTAAAAAATTAGAAGATGCTCATTTAAATTATAATTTTATCTATAAGAATAGTTCAAAAGATAAAGATATAGTCATTGGACAAAGTGTTAGTTCAGGTTCTAGTGTATCTAAGAATATGACTATTACAGTTACATTAAGTAATGGTAAGAAAGAAGAAGAAAAAAGCAATTCTAATAAGACTAATTCAAATAATAACTCAAATAGTAATAAAAATAATAATAGTAACAATAACAATAATAATTCTAATAATAACAACAATACACCTACTCCTAGTCCATCTCCTTCAAACAAACCAGATAACTGCTCTAATGTAGTTGCCTATTTACAAGCAGGAGATACATACGATAGAACTGTTTCAATGACTAATAAAGCAAATCCTAAATTGAAATTTACTTATACTAGAGTAGATAAATGTTCAAATGGTAATGCTAAAGCTGGTTCTATTTGTAACGCAAGTAGTTATGATGAAAAGAGTTTAAGTACTTGTAATACTTATAATTTACAAGTAGTTGGATAAAAAAAGACTTCACAACAATTGTGAAGTTTTTTATTTATTAGTTTTCTAAATATTTTCTAATTTTTCTTATATTCATTTTTAAAGTAAATATATCAATCATATTACATATTGCATGTACAATTAACATAATACCTATAAATATAGTTAGAGAAATTGATGCTTCAAATGGATTTATTATAATTACAAGTCCGGCTAGTAAATCAATTATTCCAATTATAAGCATTAATATCCAAGGAATATCTTCATCTTTTAAATCAATTGATAGTCTTATATTAGTGATACTACTTGCTAATATATATACACCTAATATTATTGTTAATAACGACGTTAAATGAGTTGGTTTTAATATTATTACTATTCCTAATATTATTGAAATTAGTCCTCCAAACAAACTATCTATTGGATAAAAAATATCTCTAGTTTGAAAATTAAATATACATAAAATAATTCCATGTACTATCATATAGACTGCTATAATAATACCTATTGTTTTTATTGAAATATCTGGATAAATGATAAAAAGTAAACCTAAAATTATAGATATTATTGAAACTAAAATTATTGAATTAGTAAATTTATTAATTATTTCTTTCATCTTTTCACCTCAATACTCATTATATATATTTTTGGTATTAAGTTAAATATTTATACATATTTTTGATGGTTATCCAACAAAAAACATTTTTATATATTAAAAGAAGAGTTTTCTCTACTTTACTCTTCTTTATTGTACTGGTTCACTTGATACAAAATAATAATTATCATTATCATATTTTTTCATTGTTAATTTGTAAGTTCCAGCCTTTTTAATGTTTTCATATGATGAATCTGGTTCAGCAGATGACTTTTCGCTATCATAAACTGAAAATTCCAGTTTTACTTCTTTTGTTTTTTCTGAATCACTATAATATTTTGTAAAACCATCAGAATTTGTTGCTTGATTGTCTGGGAATAATGCTTTTACATAAATTGTTAAAGTATCATCATTCATTTCAGCTTTAGAAATATAAGTTTTAGCAAATGAATTAGGTCCATGTGTACAACCACATGCTGTTTCTCTATACTCATATTTTTTAGTTGAAGAATTATAAATATGTGATGTACACATTTCTTTTGCATCAAAACTTGTTGGATCATACTTATAGTCTTTTCCAAATAATTTTTCAATTTCCTTATTCCAGTCACTTTCACTAATTGCATCTTTATTAGAGTATGTACTTATCGCAACCATATCATATGCAAGCTTATTTGGAATGTCATTATTATTAATCTTTTTTGATTTCATATAGTATTTCGAACTATCTTGACATTCATATGCTTTCATATACTTACTAAAATTATTTTGAACAATATCACTATAAACATCTAAATTAGTAATTTTTTCATTTTTTTCCTTATCAACTTTTTTTGCCTCATTTGTAACCTTTGTTTGAGTTACAGGATTAGAACTCATATAATAATATGTTCCTCCTATACCTACTGCAAGTGATGCAATACTTGCAACTGCTACTGCAATTCCTTTTTTCATAATATTACCTTCTCAATTGAGACTCCTTTCTATTATGAATATAACACAAATTTAAATTTTTACAACAGAAAAGAAGAGTTTTTTACTCTTCTTCTAATGCAGTTATTTCTTCTTCTGTTAGATTAGTAAGCTCAGATATTAAAGATTTATCCATTT
>CAKOZD010000009.1 GCA_934131175.1 uncultured Bacilli bacterium
TAAGGAGCATATTATACATCGAAAACTGACATTTTCAAAAAAAGATATAACATGACATTATCATAAAATGATTACAAAATGTTGTAGTTAATTTGACATTTGTTTGACAATATGATATTATACAACTCAATTTAAAGGGGGATTATATGGAACTTAATGAAGATATTGTAAAATACAATAAAGAAAATAAAATAAAACAGATTGTGGAATTAGCATTTAGAGAAATTACAAGAAAAGGATATTTTGATATAGAAAAGGGAAATGCACCAATACCTGGAGTTTGGAATAAGGCAATGTCTACTATTCCAAATACTATGGTTAATTATGTTAATGATTGTGGATATGGATGTTGCTTTGTATTTTCTGCATATTTAATGTCTATTTTAAATAAGTATGGTATTAATAATTATATGATTGGAACTGTAGAAGATACAGGAACTCGTGCTTCAGTTATGTATGAAGATAATGGTGAATTTTATGTTGCAAATCCTGTAGAAGATATTGAATACTTCACATCACATAATATTAAACCAGAAAATCGTGATAATTATTACGATGGTAATAGTGCAACTATGTATGTTGAAGGAAAAAAACATAATGATTCTAGATACACATTAGATGAATTTTGTGAAAAGTATGGAACTATGTGGATTATAGGACGTATGAATGAAAATGCTGAAGAAATATTAAGTACACAATTTGCGTCTATGCAAGATAGAACAATAATGCCACCTGAAAAAAGAAATTACGATATCCAACTAATAAAGATTAAGTAATGTTTTTTAGTGAGAAAGTAAAAGAAACTTCAATTAAATTATTTAGAAACCTTAATTGGTTTCTTTTTCTATACAATATTTTTTATTATATACTCATAAATATCGGCGGAATTCTTTTTAACTTCAAAAGTTACAGTGTATGAATTACCAATATTTAAACTCAATGAACCATTTGTATTTATATATTTCATCTCACATTCGTTACCATTTTTATCTACAAATATATAATTATCAAATGTATAAGAACCATCATCTCCAAAATAAAATGAATTGTTTCCAATACTTTTTAAAGAGAAAGTATCTGTATATGTACCAACACCATATAAGCCAATTGCTTTTCTTAATTCTTCTTCATTACTTACTTTATCAATTTCATTACCATTTGATCTTAATATTATCTTATAATCTGTAATCTTCTTGTTATTATGATATAAATTTAATTTAATATACTTATTATATCTTTTCAAAAGAACTACCATATCATAATATTTTTCGTCTATTTTATACTTTTTACTATTACCTTCATTGTTAAAAGTCATAGAACAACTACTACCAATACATTCAAATGAATCATAATCAGCATCTTCAATTACCTCATTTCCTGTATTTGAAAGTTTATTAATAAAAACATTTACTCCAACAATTCCAATAACAAGAATAATAATTATTACTATTATAATATTGCCATTACTAGAACTTTTATTTACAGTGTTATTGACCATTATATTTTGACTATTATTTATATTATTCTGCCCAAAATTGTTATTTTGAAAATTATCATTTATAAAAATATTATCATTATAATTACTACTATTATTAATGTTAACTTCATTTATATTATTATTGTTATTGTTATTGTTATTATTTTTATTATTATTAGAAAAATTATTCTGACTACTAGATTGTGGTACACCAAAAAAGTCAGTTAGACTAGGTTGATTATTAGTATCATTACTTTCATTATTGTTATTATTGATATTATTATTTGTCCCATTAAAAAAATCATTATTTAAATTATTATTCATATTACATAACTCCTATTATAAAAAAATTATAACACATAATAATTAATAAACAGGTAAATAATTTAAATATTATAAATGTAAAGTAGGTGATAAAATAAAAAAAGTATATACATTATAATTTATATATACTTTTCTCATATATTTTATTTATTATTAATTAAAATTATTGTTTACTTTATTACTATACTAAATCTTTACTATATAATTTTTTATAGAAATTACAACTTTTTAATAATTCACTATGTGTACCTGAAGCAATTATCCTACCATCATCTACTACAAATATTTTATCAGAATCAATTACAGTAGATAATCTATGTGCAACTATTAATATAGTATATTTACCTTTTAAATTATCAATTGCTTCTTGTATTTTACTTTGAGTTTCATTATCTAACGCACTTGTTGCTTCATCAAATAATATAATTTCTGTTTTCATTAATAGTGCACGGGCGATAGCAATTCTTTGCTTTTGACCACCTGATAAAATCACTCCATTTTCTCCTACAATTGTTTCATATCCATCTGGAAGAGACTCAATATATTCATCTATACATGCAGCCTTACAAGCAACTTTAATCTCATCCATAGTAGCATCCTTTTTAGCAAGTAGTAAATTATCTTTTATAGAAAAGTTAAAAATATAAGGACTTTGTGTAATTATAGACATATTATCTCTAATAGCTGAACGACTTAAATTATTTATATTAGTGCCGTCTAATAGTATTTCACCATCATTAATATCATAAAGTTTTGTAATTAAATTAAATATTGTAGTTTTACCAGCACCACTTTTACCAACAAAAGCAACTCTTTCATTAGCCTTTATCTCAAAATTCATATTTTTAAGTATAGGAATATCACCATAACTAAAACATACATCATTAAATATAATATTTCCAGTTAGTTTCTTTGTGTTTTTCTTACCAAATTTTTCTTTTTCAAATTTATTATCATAAATTATTTCATAAACTCTATTAGCAGCAAGTTCAAAAGATTTATTAACATCCATTACTCTAACAAAACTATTCAATAAATTTTTAATTTTATATTGATAATTATAAGCAATGACAAGAGCAGGTATTGTAATTAAAGATTTATCCATCAAATAACAACATAATATTATATAGATAAAGTCAAACAAAGAATTTAAATTTCTTCTAATGTAAGTATAAAAAGTACCTGTATTAAGAGCATGAATCTGTTCTTTAGTTGTCTCTTCAATCTTATCGGACATTTGATTTAGCATTGTATCATTTGCATTTAAAACTTTAACATCTCTCATACCACGAACTACTTCACTAATTAGTCCAGTCTTCTTTTCTCTAAGTTTTCTTACATTTTTAAATATCTCATTTTGTTTATTAATACCTTTTTTATCAACAAAAAATAAACAAATAGATGTAATAACTGAATATACAAATATAGATTTATTTAAAAGAAATACTGCAAGCAAGACACCAATATTTGATATGACACTTGAAATAGCCGTGATATACTCAACAAATACATTAGCAATTTCTTCAGTGTCTCTATTTAATCTATCAATAAATAAACCAGATGTATTTTTATCGATTTCCTTAACTTTAATATTTAATATTTCTTTTGCCAAGTCTTCTTGCATACATATTAATGTCTTTTGATTAATTAATCTATAAAGACGGAACTCAAAATAATTTACTAGGTAAGATATAATGTCTAGACCAAGAACAGTCATAGCAGATAAGAATAATTGACTTACAACACCGTTTGTAATATTTAAAATTATTTTAGCAGAAAAAATTGGTAATATCGCTCCAATAATCGCATCTGTTAAACATAATATAACAAATATTACTAGTTTACCATTTGATTGTTTAACATATTTCCAGGTTCTTCTTAAATTTAATATTAAACTAGATTTATCTTTATTCTTTCTTCTTTTTATCATAAAACACCCCCAATAAATATATAAAATACCATATAAAATTCTACTTATATTTAAGAAAAAAACAAGACTTTTATTTATCTTAAAAATGTGATATAATATGCACTCAAAAATTAATGGAGAATATTAAATTATTAACAATAAAAATAAATAACTTATGATAAAATACTACATAGGTGATGACTATGAATATTTATAAATCATTAAATGAAATAACCGAATATATTGATAATCATTTAGAAGAAGAAATAAGTTATGAAGTATTGTCTAAAATTCTTGGAGTAAACACATATACTATGCAGAAAATTTTCACTTTATTAGCAGGACTTCCATTATCAGAATATATTAGAAAAAGAAGACTATCGAATGCAGGATATGATTTATATGAAAATAAATTAAAAGTAATAGATGTCGCAGTAAAATATAATTATAACAATGCAACATCTTTTTCAAGAGCATTTGAAAAGTTTCACGGAATAAAACCCAGTCAAATTACAAAGACTACTAAATTAATAAATTTTCCAAGAATAATATTTGATGAAAATATAAAAGTTACAACTGAAATAAACTATGAAATAATAGAGTTATCTGAACTAAAACTATATGGTCTTAGTATAAAAACTAATAACAAAACAATAGGTAAATTAGCACCAATTTTTTTTAAAGAAGTAAATGAAAAATATAAAAATATCTATGGTGAAGTGAAGTATGGCATGATTACTTATGATAAAGATAGATTAGAATGTCAAAAGTATTTTTGTTTATATGATAAAAAAATACAAGAATTTGAAATGGTTAAGTTACCGGAAAGCAAGTGGCTTAAATTTAGAATTAACTCAGAAAACCCAAAAGAAATACAAGAAATGTCTCATAAGTTTTATGAAGAGTTCTTACCATCTTGCAGATATAATTTAAAAGAATTACCAGAATTAGAATATTATCATGATGGAATTACAGACTTTTTAGTCGCAATTTATTAACTGACAAAATTATACATAAATAAGTCAGTTTTTTTATTTTAAAATTTGTTATTTTATTCATGGGGTGACAAATTGAAATATATAAAAGAAATATATCTAACAAAAAGTGATATTAAAGAAATTGACTGGATAAACTTAATAGATAAAATAAATAGTTATATAAGAATATTTACAAGTTGGAAGATAATTATACTTAATAAAGATAAAGAAATAAGATACTTTATAATTTCTAATATAATGTTACCCATAACTATAAATAATCAAGAAAAATTTCTATTAAAAAAAATTAAGAAATTAAAATTACCACCAACTAATTATACCTTACTATCTTATACACAAAAAAATTATAACTTTATAGATTTAATTGACAAATATAAAATGAAAAATCAAAATCTAGAATCAGCAACAATAACTTTTACTAAATTACCAAATAACAAATTTTTATCAAGTACAAATATTTATCTTAGAAAAGAAATAAAACTAGTAAAAAAACATTTACTTCTTCATAATCCAATATCCATTTTAAATATAGACTTTAGTAATAATAAAAGATATTTTTATAAGAAACAAAAAAAATATTTGGAAATAGATAAAAATATTAAATATTTAAGTACAAATAATGCTAATAGTATTTTAAAAGTAAATAAATTTCCACTTTATGATAATTCGTATTACTTAAATCATAACTCTTTTGATTTTAATAAACATTCTCTTATAGTAGGCTCTTCTGGTACAGGTAAATCTAAATTAATTAGTCTATTAGTAAATAATATCTTTAATTCAAAAGAAAAATTAAAATATAAATTCATTATAATAGACCCTCACGCATCTCTTGAATATGATATAGGTGGATTAGGAAAAGTAATAGATTTTAAAGATACATTAAATAGTATAAATTTATTTTCCAGTAATAAAAAAGATATTATTGAGGAAACAGAACTACTCTTGGAATTACTAAAAAACCTAATAAAAGATCAGTATAATTCTAAATTAGAAAGAGTATTAAGACACTCAATATATTTATTATTAACTGCCAATACATTTAATTTTGAAAATCTAAGAAATTTACTTTTAAATATGGAATATAGAAATAAAGTACTAAACGAAAATAAAAGTTATCTACCAACAAGTATCACTCAATTCTTTTTAACAGACTTTAATAATCTAAGATTAGAATACTATAACGAAACTATCTCTCCAATAATAAGTTTTATAGATGAAATTGAACTAACCAAAATATTCAATGATAATAAAAATCTAAACTTAGAAGAGACAATAAAAAGTAATTTTTTAACACTATTTTCACTAAATAGAACAGTACTTGGAAGCAAAGGACTTTATTTAATTTCAGGTCTTATAATGGAACAACTTTTTTTATTAATTGAAAACAAAAAAATAAAAGAACACTTAATCTTTATAATTGATGAAGTTCCAGTTGTTGAAAATAAAATATTAGAGTCATTTTTATCTGAAGCAAGAAAATTTAATTTATCATTAATTTTAATTTGCCAATACTTTAATCAAATATCAGAAAGTCTAAAGTTATCTATTTTTTCTAATACCATAAATTACTTTATATTTAGAGTATCTAGAATGGATGCTAATATCTTAGTAAATAGTTTTGATATGAAAATTCCACTTGATAATACACTTGATGCAAAGATAAATTTGTTTACAGGACTAAATAACCGTGAATGTATAGCAAGAATATCAATAGATAATAAATTACAAAAACCATTTAAAGGAACAACAACATTCTTTAAAAGTATACCTAGAATAATTAATAATGAATCCAAAATAGATAAAGCAAGTATTACTCAAACAAATAAAAAATTAACAAATAAAGTACTAATAAATAAAAGTGAAAATTTCTCAATAGATAATGAAAAAATAAATAAAAACAAAAATTTTTCAATAAATAAAAATATCGATGTAAATTCAATTTTAAAAATAAATAATACAAGTAAAAAGGAGATAATTAAATGAATGAGTCTTATGCTTTAGAAATAATTAATAAAATATTTGTAAATGTTTTTGAAAAAAATAACACGTTTTCTCTAGAAGAGATATTAAATAAATTTGCTTATGATATAGATATACCAAGAAAAGTAACAGATTACTTAACAAAAGAAACAACATGGACAGATTCGATAGATATAAACAAGAAATTTATTACAAATAAAAATATGCAAGAAAAAGATATTAGAGAAGGTTGGATGCAAGAAAAAAGAGAAATAACCAATTTAGAAGATTTAATTAATATATGGCAAGAAATAAATTTAACAACAACAGAAAGAGTATATGACTCGGTAAATGTTACCAAAAGCGATACAATTTATAGATGTGAAAATGTTTATCAATCAAGTGACTGTAGTGATTCAAAAAATATAATTTATTGTGAATCATGTGGAAAGAGCAATTATCTATTAGCATCTAAAAGGTCTGGCACATGTTCATTCTCAATAAGAATAGATGACTCAAAAGAATGTAGTAATTCTTATAATGTAATTTGTTCCAACAAAATAAGTAATTCAATTTTTATTCAAGACTGCTCAAGTCTATATGAATGTATGTTTTGTTCCCATATATCTAATAAAAAATATTGTATTGCTAATATGCAATTTGAAGAAGATGAATATTTTTATATAAAAAAAGAAATAGTCAATTGGTTATTAAGCAAAAATTAATTAAAAATAAAACAACGCACTTGTACAAGTAAATAAATTTATTATATAATTGTACTATAATAGGAGAGTTTAATATGGAGAATAAAAAATTTATTATTACTATAGTTATTTTAGTATTAATTATCTTGGGGTTAGGTGGATTTATTTATTATGACAAGTTTTATAAAACAGAAGAAGAAAAAGCCACAATAACAACTATTGATAATGTAGATATTGATTTAAATGTCATGTATCAAGTAGGTGATATATTAACTAAGTTTGATGATACTTTTAATGTTAATAATTCAAATTACTTTGGTTATATTTATCAAGGAAAAAAGCTATTTGCTAAAAATTTTGATACGTCTGCTGCCTTATTTGCTTCTATGCATAAAGATTTAGGTGGAACAACAACTGTACAATATTTAACAGGTGGAAACGTAAAAAAAGACTTTGAAAGTATTTTTGGAACATACTTAAAATATAATGCAGCAAGTTTTCAACCAGGACAATCATATAATATTGTATATGATGCTGGAACAGATAAGTATGCATACGTTGCTCCAACTACAAAACAATTATTCTCACCAGAATATCATGCAATAAATGTTTCAACTTCATTAACAAATGATAGTATTATTGTTAAAAGAAAAATATATTATGTAGAATATAATACTGTAAATGGTGATGCTGCAACAGAAGCAAAACTTTATACATCAAAAGACAAAAGTAAACTTATAGGAACTATTCCATTAAGAAATGGAGTAATAAGAGAAGATGAAGTTATGGCAAAATTCAGTTCAAGTCTAAAAAACTATACATATACCTTTAAAGCAAATAGTGATGGTGACTACAATTTTTATTCAATAGAAGAAACTAGAAGATAGTTTCTTTTTTTACATAATTTTACATATAAAAATAAAATGAAAAATGTAAAAAAGTTAATAAAATTATATTTCTTTTACTTATAATTCGATTGTGCTATAATTATCTTGGAGTGATTCAATGAAAATTAATGTTAAAAATCTTAGTATAAATTACATACAATATGGAGAAGGTAATGATATTGTATTGTTACATGGATGGGGTCAAAATATAGAAATGATGCGTCCAATTGGTGATAATTTTCAAGATAGATTTAGAATTACGATTCTTGATTTTCCAGGATTTGGTGAAAGTGAAGAACCAAAAGAAGCGTGGACAATTGAAGATTATGAATTAATGCTAGAAGAATTTCTAAAAAAGGTTAATGTAAAAAAGCCGATTGTTATAGGACATTCATTTGGAGGAAGAGTAGCAATTAGATATAGTGCTAGAAATCCAATATCAAAATTAGTATTATTTGGTAGTCCATGTATAAGAATTCAAGAAGAACTTTCTCTAGGTGTAAAAATATTAAAAAAATTAAAAACACTTCCGGGTTTAAATGGAATAGGTGAATATATGAAAAAATTCATCGGTTCAAGAGACTATAAAGCAGCAAGTCCAATAATGCGACAAACTTTAGTTAATGTTGTTAATGAAGACTTATCAAAGTTTGCAAGAGAAATAGAAGAACCAACATTGTTAATATGGGGAACAAATGATACGGAGGCTCCACTAAATGAAGCAAAAGAATTAGAAAAAATTATGTTGGATGCTGCACTTATAACACTACCTGGAACGCATTATGCTTATCTTGAAAACCTACCAAGAGTAGTTACAATATTAGATAATTTTTTCTAGGAGGACTATAAAATGATAATAATTTATTTAATTTTAATCTCAACTTTTATTTATGCAGTAGCAAATAAATCAAGAAGAACATTACATATGCTACAGCAAAATTTATATAATGAGAATAATAGATATTTAAAATGGGTATTTAATAATAAAAGACAATTCTTATGTCTTGATATAATTTTAATATGTATTTCGTTAATAGGAATATTTGTAGTATTTGATTTAAGCTTTGTTTCAACACTATGTATGATTCTAATAGCTTTATTTTTAATATTAATAGGATATACTTGGGATAAAAAAATAAGAAATGATCAAAATAAAAAGAAGTTAGTTATAACAGCAAGAATAAAAAGATTAATTTTTACAACAACAATTCTTTACATAATACCAGTAATATTTTTAATGTTTGATTTAAATAACATAAAACTTGCATGGAAAGTTCTTTTTGCAGAAAATATCATGTTATATTTAAATGCATTTATAGTATTTGTAGCAATGTTAATAAATGCACCTGTTGAAAAAGGAGTTTACATTCACTACAAAAGAAAAGCTCAAAATAAATTGAAGAACATGCCTAATCTTAAGATAATAGGTATTACAGGAAGTTATGGTAAAACAAGTTCTAAAAATATATTAAGTGATATCTTAAATATTAAATATAATGCCTTACCAACCCCAAGAAATTTAAATACATATAATGGCTTAATAATGACAGTAAATAATTATATGGATAAATTTACTGATATCTTTATAGCAGAAATGGGTGCATATGTAAGAGGAGAAATCGCAGGACTTTGTAAGTTAGTAAAACCCAAATATGGTATTTTAACACGTATTGGTACTGCTCACTTAGAAAGTTTTGGTAGTGAAGAAAATATTATTAAAGGTAAGTTTGAACTTATTGAGTCATTACCAAGCGATGGATTTGCAGTATTAAATGGTGATGATGAAAAACAACTAAATTATAAATTAAAAAATAAAGTTAAAACTATTTGGATAGGTATAGATAATAAAGATGTTGATGTAAGAGCAACTAATATAAAATATTCAAATAAGGGTTCAAGTTTTGATGTAATTTTTAAAGGTGACTCTAAAAAGTATCATTTTGAAACTAAATTATTAGGAAATCATAATGTTTATAATATTTTAGCAGCAATTGCATGTGGTAGAGAATTTGACATAGATATATCTGACCTAGAGATGGCTGTTAAAAATGTTAAACCAGTAGAACATAGACTTGAACTTAAAAAATTAGGTAATTTCTATCAAATAGATGATGCTTATAATTCTAATCCAGTAGGAGCAGAAAATGCATGTAAAATTCTTGGAATGATGCCAGGAACAAAAGTTGTAGTAACACCAGGTATGATAGAACTTGGAGAAAAAGAAGATGAGTATAATAAAATATTTGGTGAACAAATTGCTAAAGTTGCAGATATTGCTATATTAATAGGAGAGAAAAAAACTCAGCCTATAAAAGAAGGCCTATTAACTAGTGGATTTGACAAAGATAAAATAGTGGTATTTAATGATGTAAGAGATGCATATCCTTATATTAGTAATTTAGCATTAAATGAAGAAGTATATGCATTATTCGAAAATGATTTACCAGATACATATAATGAAAATTAGGAGAGTGATTTTTAATGAGAATAAAAGTAGGAGTAATTTTTGGTGGAGAAACTGTTGAACATGAAGTAAGTATTATCTCAGCAATTCAAGCCATGAATAAAATAGATGAAGAAAAATATGAAGTAATTCCAATTTATATTACAAAGGATAGAGAATGGTATACAGGTGATATGTTAAAAGATATTGAAGTATATCAAGATTTTAGTCTAATAAAAAAATATAGTGATAATGTAGTTTTATATTATAAAGATGGAAGTTATGTACTACAAAAGAAACATGGATTATTTAAATCAGTTGTAAAAGAGTTAGACATTGCATTCCCAATAGTTCATGGTACAAACGTAGAAGATGGTGTACTACAAGGATATTTACAAACTATTGGTATTCCATATGTTGGACCAAATGTATATGCTGCAGTAGTTGGACAAGATAAGGCATTCATGAAAGATGTTTGGGCAAGTGCTAACTTACCAATAAAAAATTATGTATGGTTCTATGATAATGATTATAGACAAGACCCAGAAGACGTAGTAAAAAAAGTTTCAAAATTAAAATATCCAGTAATTGTTAAACCAGCAACTACAGGATCAAGTGTAGGTATTAATGTTTGTAATGATGAGTCGAGCCTAAAAGATGCAATAGATGAAGCAGTTCAATATGATAGTAAAATTGTAGTAGAAGAAGTAGTAGAAGACTTAAAAGAAGTAAATATTGCTGTTATGGGTAACTATGAACATCAAAAAGTAAGTGAAATTGAAGAAGTACTTTCAGGTAATAAATTTTTAACATATACTGATAAATATATTGGTGGAGGAAAAACAAAAGGTAAATTAAAAACACCTGTAAAAGGTGCATCAAAAGGTATGGCATCAGCTAGCAGAAAATTACCAGCAGACTTAGACGATGATGTAAGAAAAGAAGTAGAAAGAGTAGCAAAAGAAGCTTTCAAAGTATTAGGAAGTTCTGGTAACTCAAGAATAGACTTCTTAATTGATAGAAAAGATAATAAAGTATACTTAAATGAAATTAATTCAATTCCAGGAAGTTTAGCATTCTATCTATGGGATGCAAAAGATATCAATTTTACAAAAGTATTAGATGATATGATTAATATTGGAATAAAAGATTATAAAAAGAGAGTAAGTAAAACTCATTCTTTTGAAACAAACATTCTTGCAGGATTTGCTAGTAATGGTGGATTAAAAGGAGCAAAAGGTGTAAAAGGAAAGTTAAGATAAACTTTTCTTTTTTTATATTCTAAAAATAAATAAAAAAAATAACTACCAAAGTAGTTATTTATTAACTTATAAATGGTGGGCTGTTAGGGATTCGAACCCTAGACCCACTGATTAAGAGTCAGTTGCTCTACCAACTGAGCTAACAGCCCATTTCCAAGTTGCATTATTATTTTATATCAAAAGAAAAATATTTACAAGACTTTTTTGATAATTTCTTAAAAAAAGTATAAAAAAATTAATGATTTCCTTATAAAATAAAGAAAATAATAAAAAATTACATAAAATTAAAAAAAATGCTTGACTTTAATAGAAGTAATATAGTATTCTATAAATGCAGTTGAGAAATGGAAGAAAAATTGCTAAATAAAAAAATAAAAAAAATTAAATTTTTCCTTGCATTATCTCAAAAAATATTGTAATATTAAATACATGGACCTGTAGCTCAGTTGGTTAGAGCACACGCTTGATAAGCGTGGGGTCATAGGTTCAAGTCCTATCAGGTCCACCAAAAATGCCTCAATAGCTCAGTTGGTTAGAGCACTTGACTGTTAATCAAGGGGTCCTAGGTTCAAGTCCTAGTTGGGGCGCCATATGGCGAGTTGGTGAAGTGGCTTAACACACTGCCCTTTCACGGCAGCATTCACGGATTCGAATTCCGTACTCGTCACCAAGTATGAATCAAACTCCGAGAGGAGTTTTTTTGTTGACATTAATTATTCAAAATAGTAAAATCAAAACAAATAGGTGAGTGATGATATGCAAGATAATTTAGCTTATTCAATAGAAGAGATGCAAAACATTTATGATGCAATTGTAAATTATAAAAATAACTATAAAAATTCATTAGACAAATTATTAGAAGAAATTGATAAATTAGATAATTGTTGGCAAACAGAAGAAAGCAAAATATATGATATGTACAAAGACAAATTTAAAGAAAAGCTACCAGAATTAAACAATGTAAGTTCAATGCTAGAAATACTGGCAAGTACACTACAAAGAAAAATAGATGAATTAAAAGATGCAACAGTATCAGCAGAAAATATATTTTTATAGGAGAAAATATGAAAAATGATAAAATAAATTTTAGTGATTTAGAAAATTCTATAAAAAAAATAGAAGAATTATCTGATTCAATTAGAATGTCTTTACAAGGAGCAGACAATATTATAAAAGACAATATAGCAACAAACACAGGAATATGGGATGGAGCGAGTGCAACAGCATATAAGAATCAATGGGAAAGCTTATCAGAAAAAATCCCATCATATATCACTACATTTGAAGAACAAGCTATAAGTTTAAGTGAATACTCCAAAAAAATGAAATCAACGGAAAACTAATAAAAATTAATTTTCTGTTGACTTTTTTTATACAATCATGTAATAATATATATGCGGACGCAAAATGAGAAAATGGAGTAGTACTCAAGAGGCTGAAGAGGCGCCCCTGCTAAGGGTGTAGGTCGGGCAACTGGCGCGAGAGTTCAAATCTCTCCTACTCCGCCATTAAGAATTAACTCGAGAAATCGAGTTTTTTTGTGGCTTAAAAGACAACTAATCATCTAGTACAACTTTACAAATTATGATATAATCCATATAGGAGTGTATGAAGATGGCAAATATATTAAAAAAATTTAAAAACAATTTTGAAGACATAACAGAATACTATAATTACTTAGTTGCTAAAACAAAAAATCATGAACAAGTAGATATAACAAATGAGTGGTTAATTGATAACTATTATATTTTAGCTGAACATAAAAATAATATTTATAGTCAAAAAAGTGGTCTCAAAAAAAACATAAAAACACTAGAAGAAAATTATTACTTTTTAAAAGCAATAGCCAATAAAAAGAATTATGATATAAATTTTAAATATTTAACAGATGAGTTAAAAGTATACCAAAAAGATACCAATAGAGTATTTACATATAAAGAACTAGGAATGATAATTCCAACCCTAATAATGATTTATATTGAAAGATTAAATGATTTATGTAGAGAAGAATATAAAAAAATAGTAGATAAAGAAGATGTATCTAAAATAATTGAAGCATCAAATGATTTAACACTAGATTCATTCATTTCAGAAGACTTCAATCCACAAAATAATACACACTACATTTTTGAAATAAATAATCAACTATATAAAGTAAATAAATCAAGTAAATTATTTAAATCATTAAACGAATACTTAAAAGAAAAACAAATGAGTCTAAAAGATATTATCAATGAAGAATTCCAAAATAAAATAGATAATAATGTCTTAATAGCAAATATCTTTAATGACTTAAAAGAGTTCTTTGAATTTTCTACAGAAGATATATATGAAAAAGTTTCAAAAACAGAAAGAAAATTGTTAACTGATCCAATTTATAAAAAAATGAATGAATCATCTAAAATTCTTTATAGAAATAAATTATTATCTCTAGCAAAAAAGAATCATTTAGATGAATATACTTATCTTGAAAAGATATTTGAATCAGACGAACATATTGGCTTTAAATTATTTAAAGAAAAGAAAAGTACATTTAAAGTAATTTTATATATACTAGTACTAGTATTAATAAGTGGAATAATTGCGTTCTTCGCATCAAACTATTTCATAAGACCAAGAATATTAGGATTTATAATTTTATTTGTCCCAATATGTCAATTAATTAGTCAATTATTACAAGAGATATTAATTAAGACTGTACCCACAAGTGTTATACCAAAACTAGACTACTCAAAAGGTATACCAGAAGAGTCTAGAACAATGGTAGTAATACCAACAATAGTCGCAAGCAAAGAAAAAGTAAAAACGATGTTTGATACATTAGAGTCATATTACTTAATAAATAAATCAGATAACTTATACTTTACATTATTAGGTGACGTGAAAGCACTAAATGAAGAAATTGCACCATTTGATAAGGAAGTATCTGAGTATGGAGAAGAGTATGCCAAGAAGTTGAATGCTAAGTATAAAAAAGATATTTTCTTCTTTATATATCGTAAAAGACTTTGGAATGAAAAAGAAAATCAATACTTAGGATATGAAAGAAAAAGAGGAGCTTTACTTCAATTTAATAAAATACTATTAGGTGAAGAACTTGATGAAAAAAAATATTTTAATGTAAATATGTTACATGATAATAAACTACATATAAAATATGTAATAACACTAGACACTGATACAAAATTAGTATTAAACTCAGCACTAAACTTAGTAGGAGCGATGGCTCATCCATTAAACACACCAGTTCTAAATAAAGAAGGAACAAAAGTAATTAATGGATATGGAATAATGCAACCAAGAGTAGGTGTAGACATAGAAGCAACTAATAAAAGTGTATATAGCCAAGTATTTGCAGGAGTTGGAGGATTTGATGCTTACTCATCAGTTGTTCCAAATGTATATCAAGACACATTTGGAGAAGGAAGTTTCATTGGAAAAGGAATCTATGACTTAAAAGTATTTAATAAAGTTCTAGACAAAACATTCCCAGATAATTTAATACTTTCACATGACTTATTAGAAGGTAATTACTTAAGATGTGGTTATGTTTCAGACATAGAATTCTTAGACGACTTCCCATCAAAATTCCTAATCGATGTAACAAGACAACATAGATGGGCAAGAGGAGATACTCAAATAATAAATTGGTTACTAAATAAAGTTCCAAACAAAGAAAATAAACAAGTAAAAAATCCAATCACATTATTAGGAAAATTTAAAATATTTGATAATATCTTTAGAATGTTCCTAAATCCAATGTTACTTCTAATTCTATTACTTGCCTTTGTATCAAAAAATACATATTTATGGCTAGGGCTAGTAGTCTTAGAAATAGCAATCTCAATATTATTCTTCTTAAAGAGTAAAATGTATAAAAGAAATAAAGACCAAAAAGAAATTTACTATAAGAACATCTATCATGGAGGAAAAAGTATTTTCTTAAGATCTTACATAGTATTTGCAACCATTCCATATTATTCAAAACTTTATATGGATGCATTCTTTAGAACACTATATAGACTATTCTATAGTCATAAAAATTTACTTAACTGGATAACTGCCGAAGAAGTAGAAAAAACAGTAAATGGAAGTCTAAAAAATTATATAAAGAACTTTGCTTTCAATATTATAACAGCAATTATCTTTATAGTAATTGGACTACTTACAAAAAATTATATAGCTTTCATAATATCTTTAATATTTATTAGCGCACCATTTGTTTTATATCTAGTAAGTAAAGATATAGACCATCATGAAATTGCTTTAAAAGAAGACAAAGTAGATGAAATAAAAGAACTAGCTGAAAGAACTTGGAAATATTTTGAGGATAACTTAACTAGTGAAAATAATTATTTAATACCAGATAATTACCAAGAAAATAGAGAAAAGAAACTAGATAGTAGAACATCACCAACTGGAATAGGTTTTTCTCTAACATCAGTAATTAGTGCTTATGAATTAGAGTTTATTGATAGAAAAAAAGCACTAAACTTACTTACAAACATATTAGAGACTATCGATAGTCTTAAAAAATGGCATGGTCATTTATATAACTGGTATGATATAAAATCTAAAAAAGCAATTTATCCGAGCTTTATCTCGACAGTAGATTCTGGAAACTTAGTATCATGCTTAATTGTTACAAAAGAATTTTTAAGAAAAGAAAACGCTGATGAGAAAACAATAAAACTATGTGAAAAATTAATTAAAAATACTAATTTCAAAAAACTATATACAAAAAGAGATGTCTTTAGTATCGGTTATGATGAAGATGAAGGAAAATTATCAATTTATAACTATAATAAATTTGCAAGTGAGTCACGCTTAACTTCATTCGTAGCAATCGCTCTAAATGATGCTCCAAGTAAGCATTGGATGTGTCTTGATAAATCTCTCACAACATATAAAGGTAAAAAAGGACTAATTTCATGGAGTGGAACAGCATTTGAATATTTCATGCCCTTCTTATTCATGAAAAATTATCCAAATACACTATTAGATGAAACATATAACTTTGCTCATATGTGTCAAAAAGAGTATATTGAATCAGTTGATAGTAAATTACCTTGGGGAGTATCAGAGTCAGCATACAATGAATTAGACAATTCACTAAATTATAAATATAGAGCCTTCTCAACACCATATCTAAAAGCCAAAGAAGAAAAAGATAGTAGAATTGTTATATCTCCATACTCATCACTTATGGCAATGGAATTATTCCCAGAAGACGTATATGAAAATATCAAAAAATTTAAGAATTTAGATATGTATTCAGACTATGGCCTATATGAATCATATGATTATGAAAATAAAGGCATTGTTAGAGCATACTTTGCTCACCATCAAGGAATGAGTTTAATAGGAATGACTAACTACTTAAAACAAGGGATAATTCAAGAATTATTCCATGAAGATATTAATATAAAGACATTTGAAATTCTTTTAAAAGAAAAAGTTCAAATTCGTTCAAGTATAGATATGAAAATGGCTGACTATAAAAAATATAATTATAGTAAAGAAAGAATTGAAAATGATATTAGAACATATGGTTATATATCATATTTACCAGAAATGTCAGTTCTATCAAATAAGAAATACTCACTTATTATGAATGATAGAGGAGATAGTTTCTCAAGATATAGAACACTTCAATTAAACAGATATAGAAAAGTAACAGAACAAGACTACGGTATATTCTTATTTATTAAAGATACTAAAACAAAATATATATGGAGTAATACATATTCTCCAATGAATACACGTCCAGATAAATATGAAGTAGTATTCGCATCAGACAAAATCAAATTCTTAAGAAGAGATACAGGAATATCTACAAAAACAGAAATTGTTGTATGTAAAGACTATCATGCAGAAATTAGAAAAATAACATTTAAAAATGAAACTGAATATGATAAAGAACTAGAACTAACAAGTTATACTGAACCAATTCTTTCAGAAAATATGGATGATATATCTCATAAAGTATTCAATAATATGTTTATCTCAACTGAATATGACAAACAAACAAATACTTTAATTGCGAAAAGAAAAAACAGAGGAGACTCAGATATAAACAGTTATATGGCAACTAGAATGATAATTGATAATGCCGAAGGTGAATTCAGTTATGAAACAGAAAGAGAAAACTTCATTGGAAGAAACAAAGAATTATCAGAATCAGTTGGTCTAAATAAAGAACTATCAAACTACACAGGAGACAATCTTGACCCAATTCTTTCATTAAGAAATAGAGTTGTAGTAAAAGCAAATGACTCAGCAACAATTTACTTAATAGTAGGATTTGGTAGAAGTACAGAACAAATAAAAGATATTATTAGACATTATAATAATGAAAAAACACTAGAAAAAGAATTTAAAATATCTACTCTAATGAATGTCATAGATACAAAGAACATGAATATAAGTGGAGAGAACATGCGTACTTATAACATCATGTTAAACTACTTATATCAAACAACAAAATTATCTGTTAATGAAGAGAGAATGGACCTATTAAGAAGAAATGCTTTAGGTCAATCAGGACTTTGGAAATTTGGAGTAAGTGGAGATAGACCAATTATCTCAGTAGAAATAAATGATATAAGTGATATTAGTTTTATAACAGATATTTTAAAAGCATTTGAGTATTATAAAAATAAATCAATATTTGTAGACATTATAATAATAAACAATGAAAGTGGTAATTCAGCAAAACTTATAAAACAAGAAATAGATGAAGAATTATACAAAATTTATACTTTAAATAGTTTCTATCATACTCCAGGAACAGTTACAGTAATAAATAGTAGTAATATAACAAGAGAAGATAGAAGCTTATTAAATATGGTACCTAGAATTCACTTTGTAATTGAAAAACATATTGGCTTAAAAGAAGCAGTAGAAGAATTACAAAGAAAGAATACTCCAGTTGAGTATGAAAAAACAAAACTAGAAGAAAATATTAAAGATGAAAAACATGAAAAATTAACATTTGATAATGGTTATGGTGGCTTTAAAAATAAAGGTAAGGAATATGTAATTTATAATAAAGATACTCCAACACCATGGTCAAATATAATTGCTAATAAAAACTTTGGAACAATTGTTACAAATAATGGTTGTGGTTATACATATGCCTACAATTCTGGAGAATTTAAAATAACTTCTTGGACAAACGAAATGATACAAAATGATAAGAGTGAAGGATTTAAATTTGACGGAAGACAATTCGACCCAGAAAAATGTACTCATGGATTTGGTTATAGTATTTTAGAAAGTGAAACTGAAGACTATTCACATGAAATAACTGAATTTGTTGCACGTGAAGATACTGTAAAAATCTATTTAATGAAATTAAAAAATAAGGGTAAGAAAAAGAAAACAACAAATATAGAGTTCTGGATTAATCCAACATTTGGTAACTTTGAAGAAAAAACAACAAGACATATTCTAACTGAATTTATGAGTGAAGATAATTACATGAAAATGCGTAATGTTTATAGTATTAACTATAGTGATGTAAATGTCTTTATGTCAGCATCAGAAAAAATAGAAGATGCAGTATGTGACAAAATGCTTGTAAAAAATATTTCATTTAATATCGATTTAAATGGAGAAGAGGAAAAAACTATAGCTTTCGTTTTAGGATGTAGTTATAGTGATCAAGAAAATATAGAATTAATTGAAAAATATACAAATATTCAAAATTGTAAGAAAGAGTTAAAAGAAGTAAAAGATTACTGGAACGAAACTCTAGGTACAATTCAAGTAGATACACCTGATGCAAGTTTTGACTATGTTGCGAATGGTTGGTATTTATATCAAACAATTTCATCAAGAATACTTGCTCGTGCAGGATTCTATCAAGTAAGTGGAGCATTTGGTTATAGAGATCAATTACAAGATTCCATGAATATTGCCCTTGTAAAACCAGAACAAACAAGAAGACAAATTCTAATTAATGCAGCTCATCAATTTGAAGAAGGAGATGTCCTTCATTGGTGGCATGAAAAGAATCACTTTGGTTTAAGAAGTAGATATAAAGATGATTACCTATGGTTAGTATATGCAACTACAACTTATATAGATATAACTGGAGACTATGATATATTAGAAGAAAAAGTTCCATATGTTGTTGGAGAACAATTAAGTGATTATGAACACGAAAAAGGATTAACATTTAATTATTCTGAAGAAGAAGCAACTCTTTTAGAACACTGCTTAAAATCTCTTAAATTATCAATGAATTCCCTAGGTCGTCATAAACTTCCTCTAATGGGTGGTGGAGACTGGAACGATGGAATGAATAGAGTTGGTATTAAAGGAAAAGGTGAAAGTGTTTGGTTAGGATTCTTCTTATACAATGTTATAGATTTATTTGTAAAAATGATGAAGACATATGACAAGAAGTTTGAATTAGAAGAATATATTAAATTTAATGAAAAATTAAAAGAAAATCTAAATAAAAAAGCTTGGGATGGAGATTATTACTTAAGAGCATACTTTGATAATGGAGATAAACTTGGAAGTCATGAAAATAGCGAATGTAAGATTGATTTAATTTCTCAAAGTTTCTCAATAATTAGTGGAGTTGCAACAAAAGATAGAAGAGAAAAAGTAATAACTGCAGTAGAAGAGCAACTTGTCGATGATGATAAGAAAATTGTTAAATTACTAACTCCAGCATTCAATAAATCTCTAAATAATCCAGGATATATTATGAATTATCCAAAAGGAATAAGAGAAAATGGAGGACAATATACTCACTCAGTATCTTGGTATTTAATTGCTTTAATAAAAGCGGGATATCATGATAGAGCATATCGTTACTATCAAATGATTAATCCGATAAACAGAAGTAAAAAAGAAGAAAATGTAAAATGTTATAGAGATGAACCTTATGTAATTGCAGCAGATATTTATTCATCATCTGACTTCCCAGCACGTGGAGGTTGGACATGGTACACAGGTTCTGCTGGATGGTTCTATAGAGTCGGAATAGAAAATATCTTAGGAATTCAAAGACATGGCGATAAATTAAAATTAGACCCAAGAATTCCAATTGCCTGGGATGGCTTCAAAGCAACTTATACATATAAAAATACGAAGTATAATATAGAAGTTAAAAAAGGTAAAAAAGAAGAATTAAAATTAGATGGTAAGAGTCAAATAAATAATTACATAAAATTAGAAAATGATTCTAAAAATCATGAAATTAAATTAATTATAAAATAAGAAGATTAGGAAACTTTTCTTCTTATTTTTTATAAATTTATTCATTTTTTTAATATATGTAATGAAATCTTTATGAATAATACTATGCATGATATAATAAATTTAGTTAATATCTGAAAAGATAAGAAGTAACATTAAATATATAAAGAGGTATAAAAATGGAATGTAGTTCAAGTACAATGTATCAATATTTTGTTATTTTTAAAAAGACAATTGGATTAATTCAAATAATAGCACCAATATTAGCAATTACTTTTATTATTGCTATTTTAATAAAAATGGTTATTAATCCAGAAGAAAAGAAATATAAAAAAGAATTAAAAAACAAATTTATTGCTCTAATAATGGTTTTTATTGTTCCAATACTTGTAAATGCAACTGTAACAATGGTTGTGTCAAATTCAGATACATTTGATTGTTTAGAGGATGAAGAAATAAAGGCTATTGGAGATAGTATGTTTACAAATCCTACGTATCTTGTAATAGAAGAGAGTGATAAAAAACAGATACTTAGTGATCCATCAATTTACGAAAGCGGAACAAAAGAAGATAATAGCTCTTCCAAAAATAATGAAACATCACCAAACAGCCAAACACAAGATGTAACACCATCAACATCTAATGCAGTATATTTTTTAAACGTTGGAGCAAGTACAGATGCAATAATTGTTCAAGATTCAGGAAAATTCGGTCTTATTGATACAAGTTACTCTGGAAAAGCAGACTATATTGTAAATCAATTAAAAAAATTGGGTGCAAAAGAGTTAGATTTTGTTATGATTAGTCATACTCATGTAGATCACATAGGTGGATTTAATGGTGTTTTTTCTAAAATGAAAGTAAATAAATTATATATAAAAAATCCATCAGGTCAAGTAACAAATTATTTAGGAACATATAAAAGACTTATTGACAAGGCAAGGAGTAAAGGCACTAGTATATGCGTTGTAGGTACACCAGAATGTAATAATTTTAAGTTAGGAAATATTAACTTTAAACTATATAATACAGAGTTTCAATCTGCTAATGGTATTACGGGCAAAAATAAGACAAGATTTGAAAATTGTAATAGCACAGTTGCACTAGCAAGTATAAATAATAGAAAAATATATTTTGCAGGAGATATTGGCAACTACTTTGGACACAATAGAGAAAGTATAGTTGCAAAACAAATAGGAGATATTGATGTATATAAAGCAGCACATCATGGATATACAACATTTAATAATCATCAAGATGCCTTGAATAATTTACAAGCAGAATATGCTGTTATAACAAATAATAGACAAAGATCAAACAGTGGAGTAAAGAGAATAAAAAAAGCAAATAAAAATTATCAAAAAACATATTATACAACGGATGGAACAGTAATGTTACATATAGACGAAAATGGAAAAATAAACTTTAGTCAGTATTAATTATCGGCTAATCGAAATCATGTCATTTTACTTTTGCTTATTATAAATACTTTTGCTATAATATCGAAAGGAGATGAAAGACATGGAATTAGAAAATAAAAAATACATAATAGTAGAAATAATACCAACTCATAGTCAAAGTGATAAAGGCTTTATTGCTCAAATAAGTGCTTTAAAATTAGATGGATTACAATTAGAAGATAGATTTGATTATCGTGTAGAAGATAATTTAATAGAAAATAATGATTTAAAAAATATGATTCAATATGATAAAAAATCATTTACTTATGTAAACAATAAATATTTTATGATAGAAAAATTTAAACAATGGTCTAAAGGATATCCATTATTATTACTAGAAGAGTCATATACAAGAGATTATTTAAGTGAATTAGATAATGATATGGAATTAGTTTACAAGTATTTAGATTTAGAATATGGCTTAGATGTCTTTGATAGAATAATGAAAAAATACAATTTACAACCAAGCGACCATTTAGTTGATTTAATATATGAATCAATTATCTTTGAAAGTGATAATAAAAAAGATAAAAAATCTAAAAAAGAAAAAAGTACTAAGAAGAAAGAAAATATTGATAAAAAGAAAAAGGAATCTAAGAAAAATAAAAAAGAAAGTAAGTAGGAGTTCTTATGGAAAAATATTATTTAGAAATACCAACAATTGAAAGAAAAGATGAAGCAATTGATTATGTTAATGAATTTTTAATAAATAAGTCAAATCCAAACGGAGTAGGAGGATTAGATAGATTTCTTAATGAGAACAAATCATATGAAGAATGGCTAGATTTTGTAATTAAGTGTCAAGAAAAATCATATGCAGAACAAATAAACAGGGTACCAGGAATAACATATTTCACAGTACGAGAAAGTGACAATAAAATAGTTGGAATGGTTAATTTTAGATATTATATAAAAGGAAAATTACTAAAAATTGGAGGACATATTGGTTATGGAATACGTCCAACAGAACGAAGAAAAGGTCTTGCAAAAATTCAACTATATTTAACACTTTTAGAAGCACAAAAAATAGGTCTTGATAAAGTAATGGTAGACTGTACAGATACAAATATTGGTTCAAAGAAAACAATAGAAGCATTAGATGGAAAATATTCAGAAACAGTTATAGATAATGAAGAGACATATTTAAATTACTGGATAAACGTAAATGAAAGTATTGAAAAATATAAACCAATATATGAAGAATACATAAAAATAGATAAAAAAGTAAAATAATAATATTAATCAGGAACAAACGTTCCTTTTTATTTATAAAAATTAATGATATAATAAATCTAATTGGAGAGTGATTAAATGATAAAGTATGATTTCAAAACATATACAAGAAATTACTTTACTGAAGAAGAATATAATGAAGTTCTATCTAAAAAGATAGATATTATTAATAAATTAAAAAATAGTAACATGAATGGTTGGACAAAAGAAATAGATGCTGAAACTGTATCAAAAATAAAAGAAACAGCAACTTTTATAAAGAAAAATTTTGATTGTCTAGTAGTAATAGGTATAGGAGGTTCATTCTTAGGAAGTTACGCTTTTGACAAGATGTTTAGAAAGTACTTTGATGATGATAAATTTGAAATAATCTATGCAGGAACTACACTTTCAAGTAAACATTTAGAAGAATTAATTAAATATTTAAGAAATAAAAACTTCTGTATTAATGTTATTAGTAAAAGTGGTACTACTATGGAAACAAGTATTACATATAAGTTATTAAAAGATGCTTTAAAAAGAAAATATAATGAAGATGAATTAAAAAATCATATAATAGTAACAACTGATAAAGAAAAAGGTAAATTAAGAGAAGAAGTAAACGAAATGGGATATACTTCATTTATAATTCCAGACGATATTGGAGGAAGATATTCATTCATAACACCAGCACACTTATTACCATTAGCTATTAACTATGATATAGATGAAATAATAGATGGATATTATCATGGTAAAAGACTATTAGATGTAGCTTATGAGTATGCATCAACAAGATACTTATTATATAAACACGGTAAAGTTGTTGAAAATTTCACAGTAAGTGAGGAAAACATGTCTTATTTTTCAGAATGGTTAAAGCAGTTATTTGGTGAAACAGAAGGAAAGAATGGAGTAGGAATACTACCAACATCAACAGTATTTACAAGAGATTTACATTCATTAGGACAATTTATTCAAGAAGGAAATAAAATATTATTTGAAACGTTTATAAAAGTAACAGAAACAAATAACTATATTGAGTATAATAAAGAAGACTTAGCATCAATAAATAATATTGTAATAGACTCAGTAATTAGAGCCCATTCTAAAGGAAATGTTCCATGTCTTGAAATAGAGATGGATGAATTAACAGAAGAAAATATTGGTATTCTTATTTATTTCTTCCAATTATCTGCTGCATTTTCTGGATATTTATTTGGAGTAGAACCATTTAACCAACCAGGTGTAGAAGTATATAAACAAGAAGTAAGAGATGCCTTAAATAAGTAGGTAATAATGAAAAAAAGATATTATATATTAATAATTCTACTACTTTTAGTAAGTCTTATGACAACACTTGTCTTAACAAATAATATTACCCAGTTTGATGATACTATATATAATTTTATATTTTCATTAAGATGTAACTTTCTAGATATAGTTTTAAAAGGAATAACTAAATTTGGAAATACTATTCCAATACTATGTATAGTAATAATTTTACTTATTAAATTTGATAAAAAAGAAAGAATCTTACTAGGAAGTAATGCAGTACTATCAGTTCTTGTAAATACAATAATAAAAAACATAGTACAAAGGCCAAGACCAGATCATTTAAGATTAATTAAACAGGGAGGCTACTCATTCCCAAGTGGACATTCAATGATTGCAGTATGTGTTTATGGAACATTAATTTATTTAGTACATAAAAAAGTAAATAATAAAAAAATAAAAATACTTTTAGAAGTATTACTAACACTATTAATATTACTAATAGGAATAAGTAGAATATATGTAGGAGTACATTACCCAAGTGATGTATTAACAGGATACCTAATCTCAATAATAATTTTAATAGTAAATATAAGTGCTTTAGAAAAACAAATTAGGGGGAATTAAAATGATAAAAATGATTACTTGTAGTTTTTATAATACATTAATAGATAAAGAAGATGCTATACCACTATCTACAATGTTACAAATAGATAGGGCAAGACAAGAAAAAATAAAATTTACAATATTAACAAATAGATCAAGTGAAGAACTAAAATATTACAATAGAGACTATCCTTTTATTGACTATGTAGTAGCATTTAATGGAAATTATATAGTTGATTTTGAAAAAAATAAAGTATTATATAAAAAACCATTAACTATAAAAAGGATAAAAGAAGTCTTAAATAAATATCGAGATAATAATATTATTCTATACGGAGAAGATTCTACATTTACAAAGGATAACTATCAAGATAGTAAAATATATAAAATAGAAGTAGAATTAAAAAGAAAAGATATAAAAGATTTAACTAGTGAGGATATAACATTTAAATATAATAGGAAAACATATCTTGAAATAACAAATACAAATGACTACGATAATTATAAAAAATTATTAAAAAAACTAAAAATAAGTAATGATGAAGTTCTACAAGTAATCGGTAATGATAGTGAACAAGTTTTAATAAGTGACTTTTCTAATACATATTTAATAGGTAATAGTTCTAAATTGTTAAAGTCATTTAAAATAAATAAAACAAGTTCTAATAATTTAAAAGGCTTTGAAAAAGTACTAAGAAAGAATATAAAATAATAGATAATTATCAAAGAATGGGTATAAATATAAGTAAATATTAATTTTTATAAGTCAATGTAATTCAAGCATTGGCTTTTTAATTTTTAGCAATATTAATATAATTTTAGTTTTAAATTTAATGAATAATCTAATTAAAAAGAGATTCATCTTTTTGTTATATAAATTTGATATATCATAATATAAAAGATATAACATGACATTATTATAAAATGATTAGACGATTGCACGGTTTTAGTTTACTTTTAACATAAAATTTGTTATAATATAGCCAGTTTAAGGGGTGAGGTATATGAGTAAGAATAAGAAAAAAGATTTAATTTTAGATGAATATGAGGAAGATGATAGTACTAGTATTTATGATATTCAAAAAGATAATGATAGTTTTAATAGTGATAACTATTATTATGAGGATGAAGTAGAAGATGAAAATAGTAAATACGATTCTAGTGACTATATTGAAGAAGTAAATTATTCAGATGAATATAATGATTATTCAAGCGATGATACAGAAGAATATGAAGAATTTGATGAAGAAGATAAAAGTGATATAATTTCAACTATTTCATTAGTTTCTACATGGTTTATAAGATTTGGAATTGTGGTTACTGGAATACTTGTTTTATATTTTTTATTTAGTGCTAAGTTTTCTACATTACTTATATATCTAATAAGCTTAGTTGTAGCATTCTTCTTTGGATATGCATTTATGTATTTACTAGAGAAGTTTACTGAAAACAATTAGATATTAAATTTATTTATAGCAAGATACTTAAATGTATCTTTTTCTTTTTGTAATTTAGGCAATAAAAAAAGACGGTTCGGTATATCCGTCTTTTTTGTTTCATAATAAGAAGCTGTCCCCCCTGAGAGGCAGCTTCCAAAAAGAATAAAAAGGGGTTGGCTAGTGTGATACTAGCGACCAATTCGCCTAATTCCGAATTGGTAGTTCCTATACTAATCGAAAAGTCCTTATTTGTCAACAAAAAAAAGCAAATTTTTTAAATATTTTTTTTAGTTAAAACGTTGATTTATAAAGGTATTATTATGATATAAATTCTATTTATATCACTATCTTTTTCCTTTAATTTTTTTTGAGAATATGCTATAATATGCGAGAAGGAAGTGGTGGAATGGCTGAGTTAAAAGATGTTAAAGGTATAGGACCTAAAGCTCTTTCTTTATTAAATAAGATAAATATTAATTCAATTGAAGATTTAGTTACTCATTATCCATTTAGATATGACATTCTAGAAAGATGTGATTTATCTAAAACTGGTGATGGTGAAAAGATTACTATAGATGGTAAAGTAGAAAGTGTTCCTATTTTAATGAGATTTAAAGCAGGTCTTAATAAAATGAATTTTAGACTTGTTACTCAATCAGGAGTAGTAGGAGTTTCTATTTTTAATAGAGCATTTTTGAAAAGTCAATTAAGTGTTGGTACTGGTGTTACTGTAATAGGTAAACTTGATAAGAGTAAAAATGTTATTACTGCTAATGATATAAAGATTGGTATACTTACTAATAAAGTAAAGATAGAACCTGTATATCATTGTACTAGTGGTATTACTAATAAGAATATGTCTACATATATTAATATGGCTTTACTTATGTATGGTAAAGATATAAATGATTATATACCAGAAGTTTACAGAGATAAGTATAGTTTTGTTAATAAAAAGACTGCTTTAAATATTATTCATAATCCTAGTACAGCTGAGAAATTAAAAGAAGTGACTATAAGACTAAAATATGAAGAATTATTTGAATTTATGTTTAAAATCAATTATTTAAAGCAAGAGAATAAAAAGAAAAATAATGGTCTAGTAAGAAAAATTGATAGAGATAAGTTAAATGAATTTATAAAGAAAATTCCTTTTAAACTTACTGATGATCAGTTAAATGCAATAGATGAGATTGTTAATGATTTAGAAGCACCTAATAGGATGAATAGATTATTACAAGGAGATGTTGGTTCTGGAAAGACAGTAGTTGCTTTTACTGGAATGTTTGCTAATTACTTATGTGGTTATCAAAGTGCATTAATGGCTCCAACTGAGATATTAGCAACACAACATTATAATAATTTAGTAGAGTTTTTAAAAGATACAGATGTAAATATTGCTTTACTTACAGGTTCTACTCCTAAGAAAGAGAAAAATGAAATTTATGAGAATTTAAAGAATGGTACTATTAATATGATTATTGGTACTCATGCTTTAATTCAAGATGAAGTAGAGTATAACAACTTAGGTTTAGTTATTACAGATGAACAACATAGATTTGGAGTACATCAAAGAGCAAATTTACAAAATAAAGGCGTTAAGCCAGATGTATTATTTATGAGTGCTACTCCAATACCTAGAACGTATGCACTAACTATATTTGGTGATATGGACGTGTCTACTATAAAACAAAGACCTAAAGGTAGACAAAAAATAGATACATATGTTAAAAAGAATAGTGAAATAAAAGATGTACTTGAGATGATGTTTAAAGAGTTAAAAGCAGGTCATCAAGTATATGTAATTGCTCCATTGATAGAAGAAAGTGAAAATTCAGATTTAACTAATGTAAATGATTTGAAAGATAAAATGACTATGGCATTTGGAAGTCATTATAAGATTGATATCGTACATGGTAAGATGGCAAGTGGTGCAAAAGACCTTATTATGAATCAATTTAAAAATAATGAAGTACAAATACTTATTTCTACTACTGTTGTAGAAGTTGGTGTTGATGTTCCTAATGCTACTACTATGGCAATATTCGATGCAGACAGATTTGGTCTTTCTACACTACATCAGTTGAGAGGTAGAGTAGGAAGAGGTACTTCTAAGAGTCAATGTATTTTAATAAGTGATAGTGATGCTGAAAGACTTAAAATAATGGAAAGAGAAGATGACGGTTTTGTTATTTCTGAAGAAGATTTTAAGTTAAGAGGTCATGGTGATTTATTTGGTACTAAGCAGTCAGGTGATATGACTTTTAAGATTGCAAACATTAAAAATGACTATAAAATTCTTTTACAAGCAAAGAAAGATTCTAAAGAATATTTACTTGATAAGGAAACAGATAATGATGAATTAAAGAAAAAACTTATAGATGCAATTACTGAAGGATAATTGACATAATTTAGAAAGTATGTTAATATAATTGCACTAGTGAGGGAACATAGTTTATATAGTTTATATAAATGAGCTGTTCCGGGTTATATACTTACACGAGCATTTATTAATGCACGGAGTCACTAATTGTAGTTGATACCGTGCTTTTTTTGTCGAATAAAAAGGGTACGGAATAAATGATAGGAGGTGTAGTATGGAAGAAAGATATGAACTTTATAAGAGTGAATTTACTAAATTAGGATTTGATACTAGTATTAGAGAAGCACAATATTTTTATGATATGATTGATGAAGTAAGAACTCTTGTAAACGAAGGAAAAACTTATGATGAAATACTTGAAATGATTCCAAGAATTAGCTTAGAATACTACCATTTTTATTATGAGGTTCCAAGAAGAGATTTTGAATCAGGATTATCTAAGTTTTTAGATAGTCGTGATAAATTATCTAAAAGAGAAAAACAAAAAGTAAAAAGTAATAGTAGTATCGTAGTTCCAAAGATGAGCGTAAATGACGCTATTATATTCTTTGCAGAAACATTTAATTATATGGATAATGAAAAGGTATTAGAAATAGGAAATGTTTCTTTAGATGAAAATAATTCTATTCAAAAAAAACTTATTGTCAGCAATAATTAGTATTTGTTGATATATAAGGAAATATAAAAAAGAATTAGTGTAAACTAATTTTTTTTATTTAAATTGAATTGACTTTTTTATAAATATCATTTATTATTAAGATGCGTGGTACAATATATCACGCCGATATCTCTAACGGTTTTTAATGTTAGAGTATATTCAACCGAACCCCCTGAAGGAGCCCATGTGGCTCCGCTTTTTTTTTATTTTATACTCAATAACATTATTAATACTTTTGCCTGAGCGTCATTAATGAATTGTACATATTAATGAGAAATTGAATATTATTAAATATAGTTGATTTTACTTAAATAATGATAGAATTAAGAATAAAAGACTTGGTTTATAGTGATACTGTTGTCAGTGTATTTTTATTTAATTTAACCTAATAGCAAAAATAAATTAATTATATGATATAATTAAATAAAAAGAATATTTGGAATGTGGTGAGATAATGAATCATAGTTTAAAAAATGTGTTTTCTTTTATAAAAGAAGCTTTAGAATTAAAAAACAAAAATATTTATAATTTAAAGGATTATGAAATTCATTATGACTTTGGAAAGTTTTATAGTCAGTTTAAAGAATTAATAGAGACTCCGGATTATCATTCACTAAGTATCACTTCTACTGGTATTGTGTTCAGAATAAAATATTTAAAAGAAGATAAGAAGAAAGAAATTCCTTCTATTCCAGCTTCATTAACCGATTACATTTTTTTAAAAAATACTAATGATATTATTGCCAAAACAGATAATTTAGAAAGTGTCCTTAGAGACAATGGTCTTTTAGACATATATAATGATTATGATTCAAAAATAAAAGAAATTAATAGATATAATAGTTTAATAGATTTATATAATTCTAAGTATATGGAATTGTATGGAGTATATAAAAGAATAAATGATTATGAAGAAAAATTAGAAATAATATTTGGACAGAAATTGATGATTTGGAAAGATGGGACTGGTCACAATATAGATAGATATGTGTTAGAAGCAAATCTTGATTTATCATTTGACTCTATTAATAATATTATTAGTTTTTCAATTAATAATGAAAAATTTAAGGGACTTGTTAGTGATTTTTTGAATTTAGATGAGTATAAAGTTAAAGATAATCTTTCTCTTAATGATTTTATTAGTGAGTTTAATAATAGCTTTTGTCATGATTTAAATTTGAATGAAGTGATATATAAGTATATTAATTATGCTTCATTTGAAAATGAAATTGTTAATAGAGAATTACACGAAAAAGAGGAACTAAAGAATAATAAAAGCTATATTTTTGATAATTGTGGAATTATTGTAAGAAATAAAAATTCTAAGTTATGGATTGAAGATTTAAATAAAATAATATCTGCCTGTGATAATACTAATTTTATTAGTCCGATGCTTAATATGTTTGAAGTGAACTTTGAAGATGAAAATCAAGTGGATTTATTGTTAAATGACTCCTCATATAAAGATACAAAAGATGATGAAGTTTTATTTCCTCTTCCATCAAATTATGAACAGTATAGAATTGTTGATAAAGTTAAAAGCAGTAATATTGTATTAGTGCAAGGTCCTCCAGGAACAGGAAAATCACATACAATAGCTAATTTAATTTCACATTATATTTCAGAAGGAAAGAAAGTACTTGTAACAAGTGAAAAAGCTAAAGCTCTAGAAGTATTAAGAGATAAAATACCAGAACAGATTCGAAGTCTAAGTCTTTCATTATTAACTTCTAGTGGTGTTGATAAAGATTTAGAGTTTTCTATCCAAAATATTTTAAAACGTCAATATGATGAAAGACAACAAGAAGAAAAGAAAAAGGATATTGATAAATATACTGAAAAACTTCAACTAATCTATCAAAATAAACAGGAAGTAATAAGAAAAATAATTGAATTTATGTCAAAGGATACTGTATCCCATAGAGAAGAATTAAATGGAATTATTAATTATGAGTCAAATAATGAGTTGACTTTAATGGATTTAGCTATATGGCTAGATAATAATAAAAAATATAAATTAATTCCAATAAATGATTATGAGGCTTATACATATGACAATCCTAGAGAATTATTTGATAAGTTAGATGATATTGCTGATGAAATCAAGACTAAGGGATATGCTATTTCAAGTGAAGTTACTATACATCCATACCTTAACAGTAATGATATAGAATTACATATAAAGGAATCACTAGGATATAGTAACTATAAAATAAAAGATGAGAAATTATTAAGTGCTGTAAAACAATCTAAAATAACAACGGATGTATTGGATAATCTAGGTAATAATATTAATCGATTATCATCTTTATATGAATATTGTGATAAAGAGCGAGTTAAACTTAATGTTGAATACCCAGTTTTTATACGTAAGATTGATGACTTACTAAAACTTATTAATGATAATGAAAAATTTATAATTGATACTGAAGCGAAACTATTTGATTTTTCTTTATCTTTTGATAATCAAACAAGGTTTGACAGTTACTTAAGTGCTATTAATGAAATATTATCTATATATGGTGAAAATGATAGTATAAGTATTTTTAATCCTATTAACAAAATTCATTTTAATTCGGAGTTGAAAAAATTAGATGGCATTAAGTATAATAACAATTATATAAGTAAGGATAATATTAAGAAAGAAGATTTTAATAATATTAAACTTGGTATTGAGTATTATAGCCTGATATATAAAATTAGAGAAAGAATAAAACAATTGCTAAATGTTGATTTGTTTGAAAAATTTAAAATTCAACAAAATCAATTTGGAAAGTATAAGGATAGAATAACACCTATTCTTGATGGATTCTTAAGTTTTAAAGAAATTTCTAATAATATTGATTCAGACTTAAATGAAATAATAAATTTAAATCTTTATCCAATTTCCTATTTAAATATTTCAGAAGAAGATTTAAGAAATATTTATGATGATTTAAAGTATTTTGTAACTGAGAATAATAGTGATAGCCGTTCTAATAGCTTATCTAAAGAGATAAGAGATTATTATAAAGACTGCAATTTAAAATCGTTAAACAAGATGTTAGTAGCAATTGAGTCTAATCAACTAGATACTTATATTGAAGAAAAGAATAACTTGATTCACGAAATATCAGTAATTAATAAATATAATAGTTTAAAGAAGAATTATGAAACTATCTTTAGAGATAAAAAAGAATTAATCACTAAGTATATATATGATTTTAGTTTTGAAGAAAGAACTTTTTTTAAAGATAATATTATAGAAATATTAAAATATCATTATGTAGAAAAATTCTATTTATCTTTAGATAAAGCTAGAGTTGGATTGCCTGAATTATTTGAAAAAAGAGAAAAACTTATCGAAGATGAAAAAAGAACTATTACAGATTTGGTAGCTATTAAGGGTTGGTATTATCAAAGTTTACATATGAATCATAATATTAGTACTAGTTTAAATAAGTGGGTAAATTTAAAAAGAAAACTTGGAAGTGGAACTGGAAAAAATGCTAATTTGTATTTAAGACAAATGAGAGAAGAAATGGATACAGCAAAAAATGCAATTCCAGTTTGGATAATGCCAATAGATAAGTTAATAGAACAATATCCATTTACTAATGATCCACCATTTGATGTTTTGATTATGGATGAAAGTTCACAATCATCTGTGTTTTCTATAAGTGCATTGTCACGTGCAAAAAAGGTAATAATAGTCGGAGATGATAAACAAATATCTCCTTCTAATGCGTTTACTTCACTTGATGAAATAAATGATTTAAGAACTAAATATTTAAGAAATAGTACTTGGGATTTACAAATATCTAGAGATACTAGCGTTTATGATATTGTTCAAACTATTTGTGGTAATAAAAAAATAACACTGACTGAACATTTTAGATGTTTACCAGAGATAATAAACTATTCAAATAAAGAATTCTATAATATGGAAATTAATCCTTTAAAAGTTCGTGGAAAGGAAAATACTATTTCTAAACCAATAAAGGAGATATATGTTCCAAACGCCGTATGCAAAAAGACAGGCTCACAGGTATATAATCAAGATGAGATAGACAGGATTATTATGTTATTGGGAGAAATAATTAATAATCCACAATACAATAATAAAACAATTGGTATTATAGCATTATTAAATAGTTGTACTAGGTATATACAAAAACTTAGAGAATTAGTGATGAGTAAATTTGGTGAAGAATTTATAGAACAAAGAAAAATTAAAATAGGTACAACTTATGATTTTCAAGGTGACGAACGAGATGTTATTATTCTAGGAATGGTTATTTCTAGTGTGCTTGAGTCTGGTGAAAAAAATAATTTTAGAGCTTTAACTACAGCTGAATATGATAAATCATTTAATGTTGCAGCTTCACGTGCAAAGGAACAAATGATTTTAGTTCATTCAGTTACATTAGATGAATTATCAACTAATTGTAATAGATATAAGCTTTTAAATTATTGTTTACATTATAATGATGAACGAGAAAAGGAATATGATAAATTATTTGAATCAAACTTTGAAAGAGATGTATATCAATTCTTGATATCTAAGAATTATAAGTTAATTCCACAGTTTAAGATAGGAAATTATAGATTGGACTTTGTTTTAACTAACGATATGAATCAAAAGATAGCTATTGAATGTGATGGAGATATTTATCACGGTATAAATGAATTAGAAAATGATTTAACTAGACAATCTATTTTAGAAAGATGTGGATGGAAATTTGTAAGAATAAGAGCTAGTGAATTTTATTATAATAAAGAAGAAAGTACTAAAAAGATGATAGATACTATAGAACATTATTTACTTGGAAATGATTCTATTATATATAGTAATAATTTGAAGAATGGAGTAACAGATAATTATAAAGAAAAAGAAGTTGAATATTTGGACGAACAACCTGTATTAATTTCTTCTGAAAGTGTTGATAACACGAATAATTTATTTGAAGAATTTTTAGATAATCCAGATGAAGGGTTATTTAAGCAAAAAGAATTAAATTTAGAGAATATCAAAGCAGATAATTCTATTGATGGTTTAGAACCTAGTCAAATAAAATATATGACATTATATAGTAACGGTGTTACAAGAAAAGATATTTCAGATTATTGTAATGTAGCATATGATATTGTGGAGAAAGCTCTTCAGACTGTTGCTGAAAAATATAACGTAAAGTCTGTTGATGATTGCATGATGACTTTTATTGAAGAATATAGTGATAAAAGTCAGTATAAAAATATTTTAGATTACTATAATAAAAGTAACCTAAATAAGCAAGACAATAATTTATCTTTATATGAAGATTATTCAAAGAAAATCAGGAAAGCAATATTAGAAAATAAACAAATTAAAATAATATATTCTGAATCTTCAAAAGTATTTATTTTAATTCCTTTTCAGTATTTTAAGTTAAACAATACATTATATTTAAGAGCAAAAGATTTAAATGATGATAAAGTAAAGATATTTAAGTATGAAAATATTAAAAGTTTAGTAGTTATTTGAAATAAAAATAAAAAGATATAGAGTACTTTAGTCCAGTTCTTTGTCAAATAATTTTAGTAAATAAAAAAATTATAAAATACTTGTTTAGAGAGAGTGATTTTTATCACTCTTTTATAATGTCTTGAATTAAAAATGTTTTAGCTAAGAACTAATCATATTTCCTATAGCCGAAAGCAATTTTTTAAGACATTTAATTAAATTGATTATTCCTTCTATAATTCTATTATTTATATCATATCTAAATTAATTTTTTACATTAATTATAGTAATGAGCTAACCAAATTTGTATTTAATTAATTGAAGTTAACTTTACATTTTTAAAAATTTATAGGAAGTGAATACTTGCTTATATATCAACAACATTTACAATTAGTTTACAAAAAAACAATGTAAACAATAATACACTCTAAAATGACCTAAATGTGAGGATGACTATTTAATTGTTAAGACAATAAAAAACTAAATTAGGTAATAAACAAAGATGTTATTATACTCAAATTTCGAAGCTAAAGGTACAGAACGTTCTACATATATGATGAGTTTTGACTATGCTCAAGATCTAGAAAAGTTAAATGTTAAATTTTATGATGAAAAAACAGATATGAATAAAGTTATATATTGTGAACACTCACTTAAAGATAATCTTACAGCAAAGGATTATAAAATAATTTATGCTTCTATAAAATTGTAAAACATGCTATAATATTTCTTCATGAAGGGGGAAGATTATGGAAAAACAAGAGATGGAGTTATATCATATACATAAATTAGGAAATAGTTATGATAGGAAATGGAGTGTTAATAATACTATTAATGTTTCCAAAAACTTTAATTCTGAAATGTTTAAAAGACAAATGAATTTTTCTCAATCGATTTTCTTTGATGGTAAAATGAGAAATTTTTATGAGCTATTACCTAACTATATTGAATATCTTTCTAGTACTAATTCTGTTAGTATAGAGGAATTAAGAGCTATCTCTGAGCTTTTAAGAACATCATTTGCAATGTCATACAAAGCAGATTTCTTCAAAAGAGAAGCAGCTTTAGAAGATTGTCGTAAAGATTATGACATTACTTTACCTAGTAGATTACATTCAATTTATTTATGTGATGAAGATGGTTTAGAATATTGGAAAGATACTCTTGAAGAATGTAGTCCAAACGGATTTGATGCATATAAAGTTTTAGTAACGGGTAAAATATTTAAAACTAATGAACAATTATTACCTGATGAAGAAGCAAGTTACGGAGATGTTTATAACCAAGCATTCAAATATTGGCATCCAAAATTCAAAGATGTTCCTGGATATACTAATGAGTATCTTGCACAAGGAGAAATAAAAATATTAAGCAAAGTTAAATAAATAAGAGAATAATTCTCTTTTTCTTTTTCTTAAATTATGTTATAATAAGCAGCAATTAATGGGGGTTAATTGGTTATGAACAAGAAATTTTTATGTGTTATATTTTTAATTGTATTAGGATTTTCAGTTTTTAAATTTAAATTTAATACTTCTAATTTGAGTGACAATATTGAAAATAAATTTACTATGGTTGATACTGTATCAAAGTCTGACTATAGTAAAATATTAGTTTATAAAAATAATTATAATTATCCAGTAAATATTAAAACAAGTGATATTAAATTAGATTGTATTGGCAGTGGAGAAAATAAAGAACTAGATGAAAAATTGGTTAAAAGTAATATGAAAATAAATGTTAGTTTTTCTAATAGAAAAGATGTTTTAAAAGTAAATAGTGGAGATACAGTTAAAATTTATATTGATGAGTTATATACAGGTAAAAGTTTACCTAATCATTCTGTAACTTGTAATTATAATATTGAAATTAATATGAGTGGTGTCTAATATGAATGAAATTATTGAAGGCAGAAAAAACGAAATAAAAATTTTTTTAGAATATTACAAAAATAATAGTTCTTTACAAAAATATGAATATTTTGATTATTATTTATTATATTTTCTTCCTTTTAGAAATTGTGAAAATTTGCAAGAAGAAATAGATGTTTTTAAGAATTATTTTGGTATTGAAATAGAAAGTTATTATGATTTAATAATATTTATTTGTACAAAATATTATCCAGATTTTGATTGTAGTTGGATAAGAGATTTTTTGAATAAATATAAAATAAACGATTTTTCTTTTCAAAAAGAGCATCGTAATTGGTTGCTTGGTGGAAATATTAAATATTCATACAAGGATTTAAAGGATTTATATGAATGCAAAAAAGATATAATTAAATATTTTGTTAATGAAGAAAAAACTGATTCTAATGATAACATTAAGGAAAAAATTGGATTCTTTTCTGAGTATATTGTTCATGATTATCTTGATAAATGTGATAATTATTCAAATATTTATTGGGTATCTCAAATAGTTGGTGATGGACTAGGATATGATTTTATTGCCTATAATAATAAAACTAATAAGACTAACTACATAGAAGTAAAAGGTAAAACAAGTACATTTGATATAACTTTATCTAAGAATGAAACAAGAGTATTAAATAAAGTAAATAAAAATGATTTAAATGAAGAGTATTTAGTATTTTGTGTACCTCTAGTATTTACAAATGATGCATTTGACTATGATATTTTAGAATGTTATATTGATGATGATAAACCTGAAAATAATAGAGAAACTTCTCTTATAACTGGAGAAAGTTATTTAATGCTTAACTCACTTGATGAACAAGCAGAACAAGAGAAAAGGGCAGAAGGAAAACCATATCAAAAGAAAATAAATTTTTATAGAGGAGGAAAAGCATGGTAGTAAGAAATATTTATGTAAGTGATAAAGAATATTTTCTTGAATTTTTAATTAGAGATTTAATTAAACATGGAATTAGCTATTGCTTAGTAAAAGAAGCAGATGAAATTCATTTTGATAATTATATAATTAGATTTCATGAAAAAGTAAGTGAAATAGATAATTTAGATGATTTATTAATAACACTTATGGAGATTGATTCAAATAAAAGTGATTTTTTCATTCCTATAGATGAGAATATGACTATAGATTATAATGATACAAAACAATATCCAAAAAGAAATAAAAAACTAATTAAGATGGAAAATAGAAAATATAGTAAAATGGTTAACACTAGAAAGAGATAATTCTTTCTTTTTTTGTTGAAAAATTAATTTTTTTATTTTATAATAAGCCTACAATTTAAATATTATTTTATTAGAGATTATTAATGGCCAAAGAACATTCAGATTAGGGCTGAAGTTAGTTCAGAGATTATGGAGGTTATTATATGAATAATAAAATATTAGAATATTTAAATTGTAATAAATCAATGAGTTTTAATGAATTACTTTTTTCATTAATTGATAAGAGTGGTTGTAAAGATTCAGAGATTTATAAAAAAGTTGATATAGATAGAAAATTATTTTCTAAAATAAGATGTAGTGAAGATTATATTCCTAGAAAAAATGTAATTATAAAATTATGTTTGGCACTAGGTCTTGATAAAGTAGAATTTGATAAATTATTAAATTCTGCGGGTTACTCTTTGAGTAATAATAAGTTTGATCAAGTTATATCTTGCTGTATAGAAAATAATATTTATGACTTAAATCAAGTCAATGACTATTTATATACTTTTTGCGACGCTTCTTTATAGGCGTTTTTTTTGTCACAATTTTAGCGACCTTTTTTAATAATTTATAATATATAATTTAGGTGTATTTAGTTATTTGGAGGTGATTACTATGAAAGATTTAAAAATATTTACTGATAATATTGAATCTAAGGCAGTAGAACAAATTAATTTATTATTAGAACAAGAAGCTTTTTGTAATAGTAAAATTAGAATAATGCCAGATGTTCATACAGGTAATGGATGTGTTATTGGTTTTACAGGTGATTTAGGAGAAAAAGTTATTCCAAATGTAGTTGGTGTTGATATTGGATGTGGTATGTTTTGTGCAAATTTTGGAAAAGTAGATATTGATTTTTTAAAATTAGATAAATATATAAATGAAAATATTCCAAGTGGAATGAATGTTAATATAGAAAAAGAATGTAATTTTAAATTAGAAGATTTGTATTGTTTTAAACATTTAAAAAAATTAGAATGGATTGAAAATTCTCTTGGAAGTTTAGGTGGAGGTAATCACTTTATTGAAATTGATGAAGATGATGATAAAAATAAGTATTTAATAATTCATACTGGTTCTAGAAATTTAGGAAATCAAGTTGCTAATTATTATCAAAAACTAGCAGATAAAACATGTAATTATAATTATGATTTACTAAATCAAAAAAAGAAAGATTTAATTATTGAGTACAAGAGTCTTGGCAAGGAAAAAAATATAGAAAATGAACTTAGTAAATTAGATAAATTATATAAAAAAGATAATAATATTGATTATGATTTGGCTTATTTAGAAGGAAAAAATAGAGAAGAATACTTACATGATATGAAAATATGTCAAGAATTTGCTGTTAAAAACAGGTTAGTGATTGCTAAGAAAATTGCTAAGTTTATGGGATGGAATATAGATGATTATTTTGAATCAGTTCATAACTATATTTCATTTAAAGATAACATTGTTAGAAAAGGCGCAATTTCTGCTAGAAAAGGAGAAAGAGTGATTATACCAATTAATATGAGAGATGGTTGTATACTAGGAACTGGGAAAGGAAATTCTGATTGGAATTGTTCTGCACCACATGGAGCAGGCAGAATTATGTCTAGAAAAGAAGCACTTGATAAAATTAATTTAGATGAATATAAAGATTCGATGAAGGGAATATATTCAACATCAGTAGTTGATAGTACCAAGGATGAAGCACCATTTGTTTATAAATCAATGAATGAAATATTAACAAATATAAAGGATAGTGTAGAACTTAATAAAATAATTAAACCAATTTATAACTTTAAAGCAAAATAAAATGTCGCTCATATAGCGACCAAAATTTTATAGAAAAATGATAAATTTAATACAGAAAGAAGGAGATAATATGAAAATAAATATAACTGCATTAATGAATTTAATTTCAGAAGAAGAGAAAAATTTAAGTATATCAACAGCTAATGTTAGAACTTATTCTTTAAATACTTACATAGAAGAACTAGATGGAAGAAAGAATGTTATTGAAGATTATAAAGAAGAATTTAAATATAGTTTAGATAATATGGAACAAACATTTAAAAAACTATCAAAATTAAAAGCTACTTTATATGAAAAAAATAACGAATTTAAATTAAGTGATGGAAGAACTATTCAACAAGCTATAGTTGATAATAATTACTTAAAAAGAATGAAAGCAGCATATGAACAATTAATCTATATTAAAAGTTCAAAGAAAAGATGTTCTGAAGTTACTAATTCTTATTTCGAATGTAAATCTGTTAATTTTGATATTGATTTAATCAGAAAAAGATTAAGTGAAATTAATAAAATTATTCAAGATACTGATTTTGAAATTTCAAAATTAAATTCAATTGAATTTGAAATTTAATTTATTGGTTCTACTAAGTAATTTTGTAGATTAAATTAAATATAAAGTTTTAAGCCAAAGTATTTTTTCTAATCTATATTTGGAACTTATTTTCATTGGTTTTATACTTAGAATTAGAATTATTTTATTTTTAAATTTACATTTAGTTTTATATTAAATAATATTGGGATATTTTATAATTTGTTGATTAGAAAAAATACGGAAGACGCCAATACTTTTCACATGAATTGTATTGGTGTTTTTTAATTTTTATTATGGTATAATTTGATTGTGGTATGTTATTTACTAAATGGAGGAGTTTTATTTGAAAAAGAAAATTTACGAGTTGTGGGAAGAAATATTTAATGATTATAATGTTTTAAATGAAATAAAGAATAATGGATTTTTTGAAATAACTGCTGATCAAATACGACCATATAAAGAGCCTAGGCTTATGGCAAAATTTGACTATTATAAACAACTTCCAAAAATTTTTAAAGAAAATAACTTGGGAATTTTACCGGTTTCAAATGGTAAGTATATCATTGGTAATTTTAATTTGTTTGAAAGTTTAAAAAAATCTAGTTATGAAAATGTTATTATAAATGATGTATCATTGCCGAATTTTATCGAAACAATTGACCCTGATAATATTTACTCAGAGAGCAATGCCTTAAATGTTGCTTTTTTATCCGGAATGTTTGATGATGTATTTGGAGAAAAAATGTATGAAACAATTCAAGGAAAAATGAGAGTTAAGTCATTTGAATTTTTAATTAATAAAAATAAAGTTAAAGTAAATGGAGCAGCAATTGAAATTGATGGCGGATATGAAAGTATGACAAAAGTAGTACTTGTTGAAGCCAAAAATTCTATGCCTAATGATTTTGTTATTAGGCAATTGTATTATCCATATAGGTATTGGCATGATAAAATTGTTAAAGAAGTTATTCCTGTATTTTTTACTTATGAAAATGGAGTTTACACTTTTTTTATTTATAAGTTTTCTGATTTATATGACTATAATTCTCTTGAGTTAATAGATGTAAAAAGATATATAGTTTCAAATGCAATATCAGAAAATATTAAAAAGAATATATTTAAAAATATTAATTTGATTGATGAACTTTCTCAAAAAGATATTCCGCTTCCTCAAGCAGACTCATTTAGTAAGGTTATTGCAAGTATTGATTTATTTAGTAATGGTATTTGTAATGCTAATGATCTCTCTAACGAATTAGGATTTGATGTACGTCAAGGAAAATACTATATTGATGCATTACGTTATTTAGGAATCGTAGAAAAAAGTTCTACTTTTGGTGAATATAATTTAAGTGTATATGGAAGTATGCTTACAAATTATGATGTAAAAGGAAGAAATAAAGAATTGATTTCTTGTATTATTAAACATAAACCATTTTATGATACATACAAATACTATAATGATAATGGAACTATTCCCGACAAGAGTTACATAATGGATATTATAAAAAAATATATACCTAATATGGCATTTGAAACTGTTAATAGAAGAGCAAGTACAATAAAGAGTTGGATTCAATGGATTATAGTGCTCAAGTATAATTAATCATAAATGTAAAAATAGATAATAAAGTAAATAATATATTTCTTTCAATTATTTAAAAAATAATATATAATACTTGTAGTTAAATTTAAGAGGAGGTAATTTATGTTAAAAGGAAAACCATTTGTTAAGTGGGCAGGAGGAAAAAGACAGATACTTGATAAATTAATTAAATATGTACCTGAAGATTTTAATACTTATTATGAACCATTTGTTGGTGGTGGAGCACTTTTTTTTGAATTATCTCCTAAAAATGCAGTTATTAATGATAGTAATGAAGAATTAATAAATGTATTTAGATGTATTAAGGATGAAGAAAAACTAACTAAAATGTGTAATGAATTAAATCATCATGAGGCAAATCATTCAGAAGAATATTATTATAAAATTAGAAATATAGATAGAGATAAAAAGAAATTTAATAGACTTTCCGATTATAAAAGAGCTGCTAGAACAATATATTTGAATAAAGCTTGTTTTAATGGATTATATAGAGTAAATAGTAAAGGCGAATTTAATGTTCCTTTTGGTAAGAAACTAAAAGTTAATACTTATGAGGGACAAAACATAGGTATAATTCATGCCTATTTGAATTTTAATAATATTAATATTTTATCTATTGATTTCGAAGAAGCAGTAAAAGACGCTAAAGAAGGAGACTTTATTTATTTTGATCCTCCATATGACTCAGATACTTCTACTTTCAATAGTTATACAGAAGATGGCTTTTCTAAAGATGAACAAATAAGACTTTCTAATGTATTTAAGGATTTATCTGACAGAGGTTGTTTTGTAATGCTGTCAAATCATAATACTGTTTTAATAAATGAATTGTATAAAGATTTTTATATTCATAAAATTACTGCAAAAAGAAATATAAATTCTGATGGTAAAAAGCGTGGAAAAGTTGAAGAAGTAATTATTACCAATTATGAAATTGATTTAAGTTTTGAAGATTAGATTTTAAGCAAACGTTTAGTTTGTTTTTTTCTTTTTTTTATGGTATAATAAGCGACATTAAAGGGGTATTTATATGGTTGATAGATATAGAATAGAAAGTTATAATTTATATGATATTTTAAGAGACGAATTAAATACTTTTGGTACTACTTGGACAGCAAAAGAAAAAGCAGATTATATTTATATTAGAATGTGCCAAAAATTTAACTTTGATGAAAGATGGAGATATTCTAATAATAAATTATTACATGATACTATTTTTGATAGAGAACTAGATATTACAAATATTGATTTAAGTAAGACAGTTTGTAATGGTTTTAGTAAAGCCTTTTGTGATATGCTTAATATTCTATTATCAGATTGTGATGATTTTGATATGGCACTTACTCATGGAAAGTTAGGTCATGTTTATAGTTATGTGTATTTTAAAGACTTTCATTGTGTATACGGTTCTATTTTACCAGTTAGTGATTTTATGAATGTAAAGTTAAAGTTACCACTTGATGGTATTAGATTTGTAAATGGTGATGACTGGGATTTAGAAATTTTACAGAGTAGAGGTCTTAGAAAAATAGGTTATGATGCTAGTGGAGTTGAAAACTTAAGAAGAATTAGCAATATAATAAGAAATGAATCATCTAATGCTAAGATATTAGATTTACTGATTGAAAATGTTGATTTTAAAGATTTAGGAATGGTTGAAGCAAATAAATTTTTAAATATTTGTTCATTAAAAGCACATGACAAGAAATTAAAAGAACTTGGTATTACAAGAAGTACTTCTAAAAGTATTGATGGTGAAATTAGTTTTATTTATAGTATTGATGGTGACGAGAAATATTTAGAAAAAGAAGAATATGGAAAAGTTAAATTTTACAAAATGTAATTTTAATTTTGAATAATACATAAATTATGATATAATTTGAGTCGATTGGAGGAATGCATATGATTAAAGTAGTAGAAGAAGATAAAATTAGAATTGATAATTATTTAGCGGAAAAATTAGAATTATCACGTAGCAAAATACAAAAATTAATTAAAGATGGTAAAGTATTAGTTAATGGAAAAGAAGTTAATGTTAGTTATAAAGTTAAGTTAGATGATGAGATTGAAGTAGAAGAGGAATTAGAAGAAGAAATGAATGCTGTTCCTGAAAATATTCCAATTGATATAATCTATGAAGATGATGATTTATTAGTAATTAATAAAGCAAGTGGTATGGTAGTTCATCCAGCACCAGGTCATTATACAGGTACTTTAGTTAATGCATTACTTTATAGATTTGATTTAAACAGTGGAGAAGCTAACAGGCCAGGTATTGTACATAGATTAGATAAAGACACTAGTGGGCTTATGCTAGTTGCAAAAAATGAGTTTACTCATGAAAAATTAAGTGAAATGATTGGAAAGAAAGATGTTGAGAGGAAATATCTAGCAATTGTTGATGGATTAATTAAACATGATACAGGCACTATTGATGCGCCTATTGGAAGAGACCCTAATAATAGACAAAAGATGGCTGTTACTGATATAAATGGAAAAGACTCTATAACACATTTTAAAGTATTAGAAAGATTTGATAATAATACATTTATTGAATGTATTTTAGAGACTGGTAGAACTCATCAAATAAGAGTACATATGAATTATATAGGTTTTCCTATTAATAATGATCCACTTTATGGTAGAGGAAAAGCAACTGAATTTGGACAAATGTTACATTCATATAGTATAAAATTTAATCATCCAAGAACTGGAAAAGAATTAAGTTTTAGAGTAGACCCACCAAAAGAGTTTATGGATAAGTTAAATGAATTAAGACAAAATTAAAAGAAAATTATGAAGTGTAATTTTCTTTTTTTGTATCTTTAATAGAAATTTCTGTATAGTTATTAAAATCAAGACTTTTAATTGTTGAAACATAGTAATCAAAAGTTAAATTATAAATATCATCAGTTTTATCAAGATATGGATAATCAAAATCAATTACATTAGTAATGAATGGAGAAATCATTTTAAATATATTTTCATCTCTTAAAATTAACTCCATTATACATGCTTTCTTATCTAAGTTAAAATTATTTAGGCTAAAACTATTCATCTCTTTAATTCTATTAAGTATTTCATGTGATAAAACATCCCCGTCGGCAGTATAATTACCAATGGTTAAAAGAAGATAATCATCAACTCTTTTCATACCACAATTCATTCTATCAGTAATAATATTTTTATCAATCATCTCTTTATAAAATGTTGAAGTAACTCCAAAAAAATTATTAAAAAAGCAAGATATAAAAAAGTCTAAATCTAATTTTTCTTTATTACTGAACTTACTACAATTAACTTTAAAAGCAATTTCTCTATATTCTCTAGGAGTAGGAAATTCTAATATATCTATTTTCTTTGAAACTACATCTACGTATTTATTTTTTATTATTTTAACTTCATGTTTTTTCTTATCTAAATGCTTAAAATATTCTTTTATTATATTAATAACATTTTCTTTATTAAAGTTACCAGCAACTACAATAATTTGATTATCTGTTCTATAAAAGGCATTGTACAATGCTTCAATCTCTTCCTTAGTAGTATTTTCTATATCACAAATATTTCCACCAACATCAAGAAAATCAGTTTCACCAAACACATCTTTCATAATCATTCTACCTAAATGATAGAACTTATTATCCATTCTACATCTTACTTCTTGAAGAATTGGCTTCTTTAATTTATTAAGTTTTTCATCACTAAAACTAACATTATTAACAGCATCAAGAATAGTTCTAATACCAACATCGACATTTTCAACTGCTTGGAAATAGTATTCTGTTGAAACTTCACCTGTTTGAGCATTAGTATTCATCTGCATTTTACCAAGATCTTTCAAAAAATTACCTTTATCATTGCATTCAACAATATAGTGTTCTAATATATGAGCAAGTCCATCATTTAAATGATACTTCTTTCCATCAAGTATAAAATCTTTGCTTCTTCCACCACATAAAGTAATATAAGTAAAAAATGTAGAATGACGTCTCTCATCTTTATATAAAAATATTCTTAAGCCATTATCTAAAATAATTGTCTCTATATTATTCATGTTCCTTCTCCTTTAAAAAATAAATTGTATCTAAGACTAATCTATTTACAAAATTACTAATATCCTCACAACTAATATTTTTATACTTCTCGTAATAATCTTCAAGAGTATTACTTATTCCCAAAGTACTATCAATAAAGTCTTCAAATATAAGTCCTTTATTATCTTTCTTTTTAATAACATCAATCCTACGTCTATCAATTAAATTATTAACACCATCTCTAATAATATCAGGATTTTTTAAACTATCGATAACTTCAATTATCTTCTCTTTAGTAATTTCCATATTATCTTTATTAATAAATGCTTTAACTTCTAGTAAGCCATAATGTGCATATGGAATAACTTGTACTGAATAAACTATTTCTAACTCATCCCTTAAAATCTTACTAAGTATTCTAGAAGATAAAGATGTTAATAAATCTCTTATAAAATTCAAATAAATATAGTCATCCTTTGTAGCATCTTTTAACTTATATACAACAGATAAACAAGAATTATTAAAAGAACTCTCATCAACAACTTCTAAAACATTATCTCTTAATTTCATAAAGTAATATAATTCTGAATCAAAAACTTTACCTTTAAAATTCTTATATAAATATTTATCACATAACTCATTAATTTTATTCTCATCAACATTTCCCATTACAAAAATAACAGGAGAATTATCAATAATATTTTTTCTATAATAATCATATAAATTACTGGTAGTAACTTTTTCAATTAAATAAGTATTCCTAGCAAGGTCTAATGAAAGAATACCATCTACATCAACAATTTCTCTTAATCTTATATTTTGATAAGGACCAATATTCTTTAAAGCATTATCAATACCAAGAAGTAGATTTTTCTTTTCTTTTTCAAGTTCAAAAGAAGAAAAACAATTATTTTTTACTAAAGGATTATAAATCATTTCACTAAATAGACTAAATTGTTCTTCTAATAAATCTTCTTTTAAAGAATCAGTATCAGGAATAATCAAATTAAAAACAAAATATCCATTTAAACCAATTCCAAAATATCCACAATGAGTACCAAGAACATATAATTCTTTTTTAGCAAGAACGAACTCCTCTTCAGACGGATATTTTTTATTCATAAATTGCAACATATTTGGAAGAAGATTATTAAAAGCTAAATCTTCTTTTTTAAACTTAATAGGAAACATTACCTGTATCTGTATTGTTCTAAAATCATTGTTTTTTAAAATATAAGGCTTTTTACTTATATTTATCTTCACATTTACCACCTCAAAAAAATTATATCAAAATAAAGAACTAATTTATAGTATAATAGAATTAAGGAGAATTATATGAAAACAAAATACTTTAATTGGAAAGATAATATAGATGAGATTGAATTAAATAAAATAAAGGAAATATTAGATAATGATGGAGTGATTATATTTCCAACGGATACAGTTTATGGAATAGCATGTAACTGTTTTAGTGCTAATGCAATTAAAAAAATATTTGATATTAAGAAAAGACCGGCAAACAAACCAATAAATGTTTTATCAAACAGCCTAGATAAAATAAAATTAGTAAGTAAAAATATAAGTGAAAAAGAAGAATTTCTAATAAATGAATATATGCCAGGAGCATTAACTGTCATTTTAGATAAGAATGAAAAAGTACCAGAAATTTTAACAGCTGGACTAGAAACTATTGGAGTAAGAATACCTAAAAATAATATTTCACTAAGAATACTTGAGAGCGTATCATATCCATTAGCAACGACAAGTGCAAATATTTCTGGAGATAGTGCTGGGATAGAGATTACTGACTTTTTAGAAGAGTTTGATGGAGTAGTTGATGCGATAATTGACGGAGGAGAAACAGATTTGAAAGTAGCATCGACAATAGTTAGAGTTGAAAGTGACAATAAATTAAAAATAATTCGTGAAGGAACATTAAAAATTAAATAAATGTGATAAAATAGAATAAAAGTATAGTAGGTGAAAATAATATGAATGAACAAGTTGCTAATAAAAAAGATGAACAATCTTTAGAAACTAAATGTCCAGCTTGTGGGGCATCGATTTCATTTAATCCAAAAGCAGGTAAATGGAAATGTGAATATTGTGGTAGTGAATTTACTTTAGAAGAAATGCAAAAAGAAAATAATTCATCTGCATCACAAAATAATAACGAAACTACAAAAAAGCAAGAAAAAATTCCAAAAGATGAATATTCTGCATATGTATCATATAAATGTGAAAGTTGTGGAGCAGAAATAATAGCTGATGAGCAAACAGCAGCGACATTTTGTGTGTACTGTGGAAATACAGCTATATTAAAAAGTAAATTATCAGGAGAGTTTGCACCAAGCAAATTAATTCCATTTAAAAAAGAAAATAAAGAAGCAATTGAAGCTTTTAAAGGATTATCTAAAGGAAGACCTCTAATGCCAAGCGACTTCAATAATGAAAAAAACATTGAAAAAATAAAAGGTGTATACATACCTTTTTGGTTATATGATTTGGATGTAAGTGGAACAGTAAATATGAACGCTAATGTTGTAACAACATGGACAAGAGGAAGAACACATTATACCAAAACAGATACATATAATGTTAATCGTGGTGGAAACATGAAGTTTAATAATATTCCAGTAGATGCATCAACTAGATTTGAAAATGATATTATGAATTCAATTGAACCATTTAATTTTCAAGAACTAATACCTTATAATCATGCCTATTTATCAGGCTTTTATGCAGAAAAATATGATGAAGATGGAGAGAAAGTATTACAAGAAGCATCAATAAGAGCAAAAAATACAGCTATTGATACCTTAAAAGATGTGGACACATTAAGGTATACAACAAAAACAGTCCTTGGAAATACCATTAATGCAAAAGAAGTAAATAGACAATATGTATTACTACCAGTATGGATGGTTAATGTAAAATATAATAATCAAATGTATCCATTCGCGATGAATGGTCAAACAGGAGAATTTATTGGAAATATTCCATTAGACAAAAAGAAAGTATTAAAGTATTCAATAATCATATATATAATATCTGCTCTAGTAATACTTCTTGGAAGTTATATTTTATATGTAATAGGAGGTTAACATGAAAAGAAAAATAATAAATACATTAGTAATTGTAATTACACTTCTATCTATTAATATAATTCCATGTCATGCTGAAGTAAAAACATATAACAGAAATGAATTAGAAAATTATGGAGTAAAGAAAAATATTACTATAACAGATAGTGTGAAAAGTAATATTCTAAATACAAAAGCAGTTGACTCTGAGGACAAAATCTATGACTTTTCCGATGTGTTAACAGATGATGAAGAAGATAAGTTAAGAGATAGAATGAGAAACTTTACTGAAAAATATAACATGGAAACAGTAATTTTAATTGATAACGTTCCATATTCTTACGAAAATAAAAATGAACAATTCGCAACTGACTTTTATGATTATAATGACTTTGGACTAAACTATGACAAATATGATGGAGTTATATTATTTAGAAATACATATGAAACGGACCCATATTATGATGCCTATGCATATGGAAATGCTCAATTATACTTTTATAGAACACGTCTAAGTGATATTTTAGATGATATTTATAATGATATTCACTCAGAAAACTACTATGAAGCTTTTAATAAATACTTAGATGATTTAGAAACCTATTATAGTAAAGGAAAACTAGAAAATTATACTGTAGATAAAAATGGTTATCTAAAAGAAATAAAACATTATAAAGCACCAATCCTTTTAATAATATTAGGATCAGGAGTTGTAACAGCAATTATCATGGGAATAATGATTTCTAAAAATAAAATGATAAGAAAGGCAACAACAGCAACTGAATATTTAGATAAAAATTCATTAAAATTAACAACCAAAGAAGACATATTTGTAACAACGCATACAACAAGTTATACTGAGTCAGACTCATCATCAAGTGGTGGAGGAGGATATTCTTCATCAGGAGGATCATCAGGAATTGGACATAGTAGTGGTGGAGGAAGACATGGATAAAATACTTCACAAAACAATAATAGTATTTTCATATAGATTTCACAATTGAAGTATATAGTTTAAATGTAAATAAATTTATGAGGTGATAGAATGAGAAAGGAAAAAGATATATTCGAAAGTATTGAAGAAGAACAACCTAAAAATAATAAGAAAAATAAAAAAGAAAAAAATAATAAAAGTATTGTATACATTGTAATTGCTTTATTTATCATTATAATAATTTATGCATTATTTGTATCATTAAGTAATGTTGGATTATTAAATTTTGGAAATAAAGGTACAACATCAAAACAAAAGGCAAGTCTAAACTACACAGAAACATCAAAAACAACATCAGGTGTATATATAACAGATGTATCAGAAGTAGTTGATAATGCTATGCCATCAATTGTTGCAATTACATCTAAATCATTAATTAGTTCAGGAAATTATGGACCAAGCTTTTTTGGAAGTGGAGAAGACCAATATACTGAAGGAGCAGGTTCTGGAATTATTATTAGTGAAACAGATGATGAATTATTAATATTAACTAATAACCATGTAATTGAAGGAGCAGATGAACTATCAGTTCAATTTGTAAATGAAAAAACTGCAGATGCAACAGTTAAAGGAACATCTTCAAGAAAAGATGTAGCTGTAATATCAGTAAAAAAATCTTCCCTTGATAGTGAAACAAAAGAAAGTATTAAAATAGCAACAATAGGAGATAGTACTAAATTAAAAGTTGGTAATGGAATAATTGCTATTGGTAATGCTCTAGGTTATGGACAATCAGTAACAACAGGTGTTGTAAGTGCTTTAAATAGAGAAGTACAAATTGACAATCAAACAGCAAAAATGATTCAAATAGATGCTGCAATCAATGGTGGAAATAGTGGAGGAGCATTATTAAATAGTGCCGGTGAAGTAGTTGGAATTAACTCAGCAAAATACTCATCTTCATCATCTTCATCATCAGCATCAATTGAAGGTATGGGATTCGCAATACCAATATCAGATGTTAAAAGTTTAATTGAAACATTAATGAATGGTGAAGAAGATAAGTCAGATGCATCAATCGGAATTAAAGGATACATTATAAGTGAAAACAATCAATATGGATACCCTGCAGGATTCTATATTATGGATATTGTTGAAAACTCAGGAGCAGAAAAAGCAGGTCTTGAAATAGGAAATATTATTACAGAAATAAATGGAAATAAAGTAAAATCATTAAATGATATCCAAGATGTAATATATGAAAAGAAAAAAGGTGAAAAAGTAGAACTTACAATAAAATATGTATCTGGAAGACAATATAAAGAAAAGAAAGTAAATGTAGAACTTTCATAAAAATAAGAAAATAAAAATAGTTTAGAAAAAAATCTAAACTATTTTTTTAATATAAACTCAATTGTCTTAATAATTTCATCTTCCATTAAATCATAATTTAAAATATCATGTTTATGATAAACCACTTCATGACAGTAATTATCAACAATACCAATAATAATATGAACCTTTTCATGTATATTAGTAAGAATAAAACCACTATCTTTCAAATAATTAACTATACGTTCTGACATTGCAATCTCATTATCAGTAAATATTTTTCTAACATCTTTATCTAAGTGACTCATAGCCATTAATTCTTCATGAGCTTTCTTAGACATAGTGTGATTTTTAACAAATTCATTTATTATTTTTCTAATTACTTCGTCTAAATTATTTTTATCTAATTTAATATCTGTTAAAACATCAAGCATTGGAAATGTGATATTATTTGAATAATTTTTTACCCCTTCAATAAATATATCTCTTTTATCATTAAAATATTGGTAAATTATTCCAGTAGAAACACCAGCATACTTCGCAATATCTTTAGAGTTAACATTATGAAAACCTTCATTACACATTAATTCAAAACCATATTTTATAATTTTTTCTCTTTTTTCAATTGATCTTTGTTGAGTAGGTATTCTAACATCTGACATTCAAATCAACTCCTTAAAAACGATTATACAAAAAAAAGAAAAATTAAACAATATGAAAAAAAATTCATATTTTATATTGACTATCATAAATACAGAAGTATAATTTAATTATGTGAAATTTATTTCATATATTAGTAAGGAGAAAGTGTATGAAAGAATTAATTAAATTTAAAAATGTAAAGAAGTCTTATGAAGTAGGTAAGAAAAAATTTAATGCTCTAGATGGAGTAACGTTTTCTATACCAAAAGGAGAATTTGTAGTTATCCTTGGTCCAAGTGGAGCAGGTAAGTCTACATTACTTAATCTATTAGGAGGAATGGACACAGTAACAAGTGGAGAAATTATTGTTAATGATGAAAAAATATCAAATTATAGCGATAGAGAACTTACAAAATATCGTACAGAAAATGTTGGATTTATTTTTCAATTCTATAATATTTTGCCAACTCTTACAGTACTTGAAAATGTAGAACTTGTAAAAGATATTGTAAAAAAACCAAAATCTGCAAAAGAAATATTAAAAGATGTTGGATTATTAAAACACGCTAATAAATTTCCAAATCAGTTATCAGGCGGAGAACAACAAAGAGTGTCCATTGCAAGAGCAATCGCTAAAGACCCAAGCATAATCTTAGCCGATGAACCAACTGGAGCACTAGACTCAAACACAGGAGTAGAAGTATTAAAACTTTTAAAAAAGCAATGCGATGAGAATAATGGGGAAAACACTGTAATAATTGTTACACATAATTCCCTAATTGCAGAAATTGCTGATCGAGTAATTCGTCTAAAAAATGGAAAAATCGAATCAAATACAGTTAATAGCCATCCAAAGAATATAGATGAAGTAGAGTGGTAATATGCTAAGAAAAAAGATGTTTCGTGATATATTCAAAAATAAATCACAATTTATCACAATACTTCTAATGGTTACAATAGGAGTAATGGTTTATGCAGGAATAGAAGCATATATGGATGGTATGACTTCATCTGCCAATAACTTTTATGAAAAATGTAATCTTCAAGACATAAATGTTTTAGGAAAATCATTCACAGAAGATGATTTAAAAAATATCAAAAAGATAGATAACGTAAAAAATGCTGAAAGAAAACTAGAACTTACAATGAATGATTCAAAAGATAAAGATAAATCATATCTAGTATCAGTAATTGAAAGTAATGAAATCAGTAAATTCTATGTATCAAGTGGAGAAAAATTTAGTAGTAACAAAAAAGGTATTTGGATTGATTATTTCTATGCCGAAGAAAATAATATAAAAGTAAATGATAAAATCAAATTCAAGTATGATGGCTATGAATTTAATGAAAAAGTATTAGGAATAATTTATGTACCAGATCATGTATATGCTGTAAAAGATGCATCTCAACTAATGCCTAATCATAAAACGTATGGTCTAATTTATATGCCAGTAAAAGAAGCAGAAGGTTTTATAAAATATCAAGTAAAAGAAGAAATATCAAAAGAAACTAATCAAGAAGTAACAGATGAAATGTTTAATAAAATAAAACCTGATTTTAATTACTTAGAATACATTCCATTTAACTATGTAATGGTAGATGTAAATAATAAGAAAAATAATAATCAAGTAAAAGATGATATTGAAAGTAAAATTGATAATGCAGTCGCAACAGTAGAAATAGAAGACACAGCAAGTTATACAATGTATCAAGGAGAAATAGATGAAGGTTCAGCCTATGTTGGAATATTCTCAGGACTATTCTTATTCATCGCCTTATTATCAGTAATTACTACAATGACAAGAGTCGTTAAAAAACAAAAGATACAAATCGGTACATTAAAAGCCCTAGGTTTTTCTAAATTAAAAATTAACCTTCATTATGTAGGATATGGTTTCTGGGTATCACTAGCCGGAGCAATCCTTGGAATACTTTTAGGTAGATATTTCTTAGGAAGTGTATTCTTAAATCTAGAAATGTCATTCTTTGAAGTACCTAATGGAAGTGTCTACATTGATAAAATGACTTATGTAGTCGCAGCCATTGTAGTACTAGTAATAAGTTTAATAACATTCTTAACTTGCTACAAAGAACTTAGAAAAAAACCAGTAGATAGCCTAAAAAATGAAATGCCAAATGTAAAAAAAGGTAGTCTAAATATCACTACAAAAGGTATATTTAAAAACTTAGGATTTTCATCTAAATGGAACTTAAGAGATATACTTAGAAATAAATTTAGAACAATAACAGGAGTAATAGGAATAGTTGGTTGTACAACTTTAATAGTATGTGCTCTAGGTATGTTAAATAGTATGAATTACTTCATAAAACTACAATTCGATGACTTATATAATTTTAAATATAAATTAACATTAAAAGAAAACATAAAAGAAGATTCACTAAACTCTCTAACAGAAAAGTATGGAAACAATACAAGTAAAACATACGCCATAGAAATAAAAGATAAAGATAGTAATAGAGAAGCAAATACAATATTTGTAGATGCATCAAATAACTATATAAGATTTATTGATAGTAAGTATAAATTCCAAAAATTAAATAAAAACAATGGAATCTATGTAACATATAAGTATGCAGAAGAAAACAATGTAAAAAAAGGTGACAAGATAAAATGGCATATATATGGAGACAAAACTTATTATGAATCAAAGGTAATTGGTTTCTATAAAGACCCACAAGTTCAAGGATTAACCGCAACTAAAGAATATATTGAAAGTTTAGGTATAAAATATAGTCCTGATTCAGTTTATACAAATAAAAGTATTGATAAATCAAAATCTATAAAAGATGTAGAAGTAGTTCAAAATATAAATGAATTAAAAGATGCAATTACCAATATGCTTTCAATGATGAGAACAATGATAATTATTATAATTTCATTCGCGATACTTTTAGGAGTAATTATAATTTATAATATGAGTATATTATCTTTTGGAGAAAAAGAATATCAATTCGCAACTCTAAAAGTATTAGGATTTGCAAATAAGCAGATAGAAAAGATATTCTCTCTTCAAAATAGTTGGATATGTATTGCCTCAATTATTATAGGTCTACCAGTAGGTTATAATTTAACATCTTACTTATTTAAAGCTTGTCTAGATGATAATTATGATTTTGGTGTACATATAGAAGTATGGACATATATCTTAGCCGCAATAGGAACATATTTAGTATCATATTTTGTCTCAAAGAAACTATCTAAAAAGATTAATAAAATAGATATGGTAAGCAGCTTAAAAGCAAATGAATAAAACAAATAAAAGGTGTATAACACCTTTTTTCTATGGTAGAATATTAGTAAAAGGACTGATACTATGACATTAGAAGAAGAAATATTTAAAAAAAGTGAATTAGATAATAATAAACTATTAGAATATGGCTTTATAAAAAAAGATAATTATTTAGAATATAAAAAGCCTATATTAGATAATAACTTTGAAATAATAGTAATAGTAAAAGATGATAAAATTAAAGGAAAAATAATAGATAAAGAATTAGATGATGAATATCTAAATTATAGAGTAGAAAATCAAATAGGTGAATTTGTAAATAATATAAGAGATGAATTTATAAAAACATTAGAAAATATAAAACAAAAATGTACAATAAATAAATTATTTGTATGCGACCAGTCTAATAGAATTGCTGATTTAATTTTAAAGAAATATCAAGACTCACCAGAATTTTTATTTAGTGAAGAAACAACAGGAGTATTCAGAAATAAGAATAATAAAAAATGGTATGGAATCATCATGAATGTTGATTATAAAAAATTCTTCGAAAAAGATGGAAAAACTGATGTCTTAAATATAAAATTAAATCCTGATAAAATTAATAATTTAATTAATGAAGCAGGCTTTTTTAGAGCTTACCATATGAATAAAAAATCATGGGTAAGTATAGTTTTAGATGATACTGTAAAAGATGAAAAAATCATGGAGTTAATTGATGAAAGCTATACTTATACAGTAGATACAAACGAATGGGTATTACCAGCAAACCCAAATTACTTTGATATATTTGAATATATGAGAAATAGAAAAACAGTAGAGTGGAAACAACCAAAAAATATAAATGTAGGAGATAATGTCTACATCTATATAGGTTCTCCAATTTCTGCAATAATTTATAAAACAGAAGTCTTAGAAAAAGATATAGAAGGTAGCTATTCAGATAAAAAAACAATGATTCTAAAAATATTAAAAGAGTATGATAAAGATAAATATACTTTTAAAACAGTAAAGGAATATGATTTACGAGCAGTAAGAGGACCACGTAAAATGCCAAAGAAATTAATTGATAAGATGAAAGAAGATGAGTTGTGTGAAGAAACAAGAAAAAACTAATGTAATGAGAATACTAGATCAAAAGAAAATTAACTATAATAGTTATGACTACACAGGAACAAATGCTGTAAGTGGAATGGAAGTTGCTACTTCTCTTAATGAAGACCCAAATAAAGTATTCAAAACTTTAGTAACAGTTGCCAAATCAAAAATAAATTATGTATTTGTAGTTCCAGTAAACAAAGAATTAGATTTAAAAAAAGCAGCCAAAGCAGTCGGAGAAAAGAGTATTGAAATGATTAAAAGTAAAGAACTACTTCCACTTACTGGATACATTCATGGAGGATGTTCTCCAATTGGTATGAAAAAACAATTTAAAACAGTAATTGATAAATCAGCAAATAACTTTGAAACATTTATATTTAGTGGAGGAAAAATAGGTTATCAAGTAGAAGTAACATTAGATGACTTAAAAAAAGTAATAGATTATAGTTTAGAAGACATTACAACAGAATAATGTCTTTTTTCACATAAATTACAAGATTTAAACACATAAATTATAAAATAAGATTGTAAATTTATAGATATAAAGGAGATGAAACAAATTTAGATAAAATTTTTAAACTAATTATGTTAATGTAAGAAAGGAGAGATAAAATGAAAAATAAAAGATTAATAAAAAATATAAGTATGATTTTAGTAATTGTAATTGCATTAACTTCATTGGTTTTCACAATATATTATAAAAATAAACAAACAACAAGTACAACTAATCAAATAGGAGTTGGAAATGCTCCACCTGATATGAATAGTCAAAATGGTGGAGGACCAAATGGAGGAGAACAAAACAGTGGAACACCTCCAGAAAAACCAGATGAAAGTAATAGTAATTCACAAAATAATAGTGAAACTGATAGCAATAATGGAGACTCATCAAGTAAAAATACTCCACCTGAAAAGCCAGATGGTGACAATAATAACCAATCAAGTAATGGACAAAATAATGAAATGCCAGGAGGTGCTCCAGGTGGAAATAACTCAGATGGTAATGCATCATCAAACATGATGCCACAACAAAGTAATAGTCAAACAAATATTTTTTACTATATATTATTTGGGATAGAAGGATTAATTATTTCACTCACTCTAACTTATCTTATAATGTCAAAGTTTAATAAAAAGACATTTAAAGAAACTTTTGAAAATTCTGATAAAACAATAATATATATATTACTAAGTATACTTTTGACTTCTGTATTTACTTTAGGAAGTAGTGCGATTAATACAAATAAAAATGAAACAAATAACAATCAACAAACACAAATAGGAGGGAATCAAGGAACAAATGTAAGCTATAGTGCCAAAAAAGAGGTAACCTCAGATGAAACTCTAGAAGATGAGACATATGAGTCGACAACAAAGGATGAAAATGCTTTGTCAGTTAGCAATGCAGATGTTACAGCTAAAGGAATAACAGTAAATAAAACTGGGGATTCAGATGGCGGTGATAATACAAGCTTTTATGGAACAAACTCAGCAGTAATTGCAAAAGATGGAGCAAATCTTACTATAGAAGATGCAACTATTACAACAAATGCAACAGGAGCAAATGGAGTTTTTAGTTATGGTGGAACAGCAAGTACAAAGTCATCAAGTGGTGATGGTACAACTGTAACCATAAAAAACTCTAAAATTACAACAGAAAAAGATAACTCTGGAGGTATTATGACAACAGGAGGAGGAATTACAAAAGCCTATAATTTAACAATTAATACTAAAGGAACAAGTTCTGCAGCAATTAGAACAGATAGAGGAGGCGGAACAGTTGAAGTAGAAAAAGGAGAATATAAAACTACAGGACAAGGTTCACCAACAGTTTATTCAACAGCAGATGTTACTGTAAAAGATGCTACATTAACTTCCACATCATCTGAAGGAATCGTAATAGAAGGAAAAAACAAAGTAACATTAGATAATGTAAAATTAATTGATACAAACAACAAACTTAATGGTAAATCAACAACTTATAAGAACATATTCTTATACCAATCAATGTCAGGAGATGCAGAAGATGGAAAATCTGAATTTGCGTCAACTAATTCAACTATCACAACAAATAAAGGAGATACTTTCTATATTACAAATACAACAGCTGAAATTACACTAGAAAACAATAAAATAACAAATAATGATAGTACTGGATATTTCTTAAGAGCCCAAAAAGATTCATGGGGAAACTCTGGTTCTAATGGAGGAGATGTTACACTAACACTTAAAAACCAAGAAGCAGAAGGAGATATTTACATAGATGAAGTATCAACACTAGATATGAGTCTAAAAGATAATTCAACATATACAGGAACAATCAATAAAGATAAAACTGCTAAAAGTATTAAATTAACATTAAGTAAAAACTCAAAAATAAAATTAACAGGAGACTCATATGTTACAGAGTTAAATGATAGCGATACAAGTTATTCAAATATTGATTTTAATGGATATAAATTATATGTAAATGGAAAAGCAATTAATTAAAAAGTTAAAAACAGAAAGTGAAAAACTTTCTGTTTTTATGTCTTTTTTTATTGAAAAAGATTACAGTATTAAATTATTAAAAGTACTAAGAAAATTTACTAGATTGGTATGAATTAATGGGTAGAAAATACTAAAAGTGCAATTTGTTTTAATTTATAAAGTCTGCTATATTGCCTCCTGGAAAGGAGGTGATTTTATAGTAAACCTTATCGATTATAAATTTAAGTGTCTATATGATTTAAA
>CAKOZD010000010.1 GCA_934131175.1 uncultured Bacilli bacterium
TTGCATAACTGGTTGTGCATCTACTACTGGTGCACTTGGTACTTGCATATCCATTACTGGCATTTGTTGTACCTCAGTCATAGCATTCATTTGAGGTGCCTCTTGCATAACTGGTTGTGCATCTACTACTGGTACACTTGGCACTTGCATATCCATTGTTGGCATTTGTTGTGGCATTTCTGGTGCCATTCCCATTTGTGGCATTGCAACATTTGCATCAACTGCAGGTGTACTTGGCATACCCATATCCATTGTAGGAACTGAAGGTTGAACTCCAGGAACCTCTGGCATACTATTAGGCATAACTGTTGGAGTTGCTTCTGGCATAACAGGTTGAGCAGTTGGTGCATTTGCCATTGCAACAGCTTCTGGTGAAATCATATTTGTATTGTTTGCAACAGCAGGTGTTTGTGCAGCAGTACTTGCATCAACTGGTGTAACAACAGGAATTGGCCCAGTCATTGTAGGAGCAGTATTAGCGTTAGCATCAGCCGCTTCTTTGGCTTTCTTCTCTTTCTTAGATTTCTTTCCAGTTACTATCAAAATAACTAAAGCAATAATTAATAGTACAACTCCTCCTGTAATAAACATACCAGGAACAGTTGTAAACCAACCTAAATCAAAATTCATTAATATCTACTCCCTTTATTCTATAATCTATTATTATAATAACAAAAAATATTTGCAATTGCAAATACTTTTATAATAAAGACATTTTTTTTACAATGTAAATAATGTCCAATAATTTTCTTTCTTAGGCATAACCTTAAATTCCAATATTTCATGAGTTACAGGATGTTCAAAAGATAAATAATAAGAAAATAGACTAATTTGTTTATTATCAAGGACTCCATACCTTTGATCTCCTAACAAATAATGTCCACGACTAGCAAATTGTACTCTTATTTGATGGTGCCTTCCAGTCTTCAAAGAAATAGAAACTAAGCTACAATCATTTTCTTTATTATATTGAAGTAGTTCATAATCAAGAATAGCTTTTTTACCATTTTTACTTATAAAACTATTACCATTTTTATCTTTTTCAATATAGTCAACAAGCTCTTCTTTTTCGCTAACTTTACCATGAACAATAGCCATATATTTCTTAGTAATAGAATGCTCATTAAAAGCCTTACTTAATCTACTTGCAGCCTTACTACTTCTTGCAAATACCATAATTCCACCAACCGGTCTATCAAGACGATGAACAAGTCCTAAATAAACATTACCAGGTTTATGATATTTTACTTTTATATAATCTTTAATATCATCCATTATTGACCTATCACCAGTAGCATCTCCTTGACTTAAAACATTATAAGGTTTAACAACAACAATAATATGATTATCTTCATATAAAATATTTAATTTACTCATTAGATTCCCATCTTCCATAAATTCCACAAGGAAGTACTAAACCACAACTAGTAATTGGAAGTCCTACCTCTCCACAAGTAATTGAACCTGTATATTTTTTATTAATAGTTAACTCAAGTATATTAGATAAAACTGTAGAAGATAGACCAGTAGTATAAGAATTAATTAAGAAAAACAATGGATTATCAGATAATACTTCACTACAAATTTCTACTAAGTAGTTAAGATTCTTCTCAATATCCCAAACTTCTCCATTAGCACCTCTTCCATAACTAGGAGGATCCATTATAATAGCATCATACTTATTTCCACGTCTTATTTCTCTTTGCACAAACTTTACAACGTCATCAACTAAATATCTAACACTTGTCACATCCAAATTACTACTATTTACATTTTCTTTACACCAGTCTACCATACCTCTAGAAGAATCAACGTGAGTAACATGAGCACCAGCAGACATGCAAGCAATACTTGCTCCACCTGTATAAGCAAATAAGTTTAATACTTTAATATTTTTTCTACCACAATTTTTAATTTTATTAATCATATAATCCCAATTAACTGCTTGTTCCGGAAATAATCCAGTGTGTTTAAACCCCATTTGTTTAATATTAAAAGTTAAATTCTTATAATTAATTGTCCAGGCAGCAGGAACATTTCTTAAATTTTCCCAATGTCCTCCACCTTTATTACTTCTATGATAAACAGCATCAATCTTACCATGATACTTTTCACGTAAATTACCATTATTCCAAACAACTTGTGGGTCTGGTCTTAATAAATAAACATTTCCCCATCTTTCATATTTTTCCCCACAAGAAGCATCTATTAATTCATAATCTTTCCAATCATTACTTAAATTCATAATTCCACCTCATATTCCCGCTTAGTATAACATACTTTAAAAAAAGAAAAAAGACCTAAGTCTTTTATGCACTAAATACTCTCTTATAATCAGTAATTAATGTACTTCCATTATAAGCAATAATTCTATCACTATATTTATTGAAAGTTTCGTCTTCCTTCATTTCATATTTACATGTAACATCAGCATACTTGCTACATTGATCACTATTTGTCATATACATCTTATATAGCTTACTAGCAGTTCTAACATATGTTGTAGTAGATTCACCAGCATAGTTAAAGTCAGTTATTGCTCCTCCATAATCTGCTTGATTATAAACGATAGCATTACTAGTAATTTCAGCAGGAGAATTTCTATCTGCTCTTGAAACTACAACTCCATAAACATTTCCATCATTCTTTAAAATATAATATAAACCTGTACTACTATTAGCAGTAACTACTTTTATAACATCATCACTCTTAAGTAGTAAATCATAAGTATAATAGTTATTATCAGTTGTTGGAACTTCACTATATTGAGTAACATTATTTTGAGCAGTTAAATAATAATATTTATTATCACTTCCCTTAACAATACTACCATCCATCATAGCCTTAACCTCTATTTGAGTATCAGCCTCTTTACAGTTTTGATCATTTGCATAACTTTGTCCAAGTGATATTTCATATAACTTTCCATTAGTATCGATAATATGTGTACCAGTTATATATTTAATTTTTTTATAACTAGTATCATCCTTATCTGCTGGAAAGAAATACTTACAATTAAACTCACTACCATAATTAAAACCATCATGTCTTAAATCTCTAGTAACATCTCCATCACATGCACTACAAAATAATAAAATAAAACTCATTAAAAATATAAACTTAAATTTTTTATCCATATTATAACCTACCTTACAATATGTAATATAACATACTTTTCCCATAAAGAAAATAAAAAGTACATATAAAATGTACTTTAAAATTTAATAATTCTACCTCTTTCTTTTATTATAGAAGAAGGTAATGTTTCTATATTTTTTGATAATTCTTCATTTAAATTATCAAGACGAGTATCGGTATCTTTAATTTTACCTTTAATATCATTTATTTCTTTTATACAAGAATTAATTTCACTATATAAACTATTAACATAATTTGTATAAGCAAATCCAGCTGGTATTGAAAAATGACAATTATTTAAAGCATTCTGTAAATTATTTTTACAAGAATGTATATTTTCATTTACTGAATTAGATAAACCCTCATTTGGAAAAATAAGTTTCATTTTTAATAACCCTTCTTTCCTTCATCAATAAAGCATTTATTCATACAATTAGTAATTTCCATTGAATCACTTTTTATTTTATTACCTATATACCTCATCTTATTACCAACTTCCAGAAAAGATTGCTTGTCCCTAGAGATAATATTATAGTATTTATTTGCCTGTGTACCAGTCCACTCTTTTGTTTCAGAAGGAACTTCTGAAAGTCTAACAAATAATTTATTTATTTCATCAATATATTCATTACTTAAATTAATAAGATCAGTTGCAATAGATTCTATTTCAGTTGTATTAACATATGTAATTGCCATAATTAACTCACCGACTTTCGTGCATCTTCATTTGCCTTTGCAACTTGAAGATCATAATTATATTTATTTAAAGCACCAATTTTTGAATCAATTGCTGGAATTACTTTATTAAGTATATTATTACTAATAAACTCAACATTATTTGATAAATTAGATACCCTATTCTTTATATTAGAATCACCATCATTTACCTGATATAAATTAGAAATCTTACTCTTAATATCAACACAATCATTTTTAGATGAAATTAAATAATTAACAACATTTTCTAATTTTCTTCTAAGAATTCTATAAGACTCTATTTCATTATTACATTGACTAATTTGTGAATCTAAAGACATATAATACTCCTATTCTAAATTATTCTAATGAGATTTTTGAAGATTCTACACGAATACTTTCTGCATTAGATTTGATATCACCAGCATCACTTGTAACATCTTGAGAAATTGATTGTTCAGAAGAATGGAATGCATTGAATGCCTTAGCAGCTTCTTCTTGGTCCTTTCTCATTGTTGAAACATATGCTGATAACATTTTTTTCATACCTTCAACATATTCATGAACAGCATCGCTAATTTCACCTGCATATGCATCAGCTCTACTAGCTTCATCATTAAATTCGTTGATTGCTTCTTCGATTGTTTGACAATAATTTTCAACAGCAGTGTTTAATTGTTCCATACCTTCACGGCTCATTCCAACAAATCCACCACTATATAAATTACCTATACCTGTAGTTGCAGTTCCTACAATATTGCTAATTGCAGATTTTGCATTAGTAACTAATGATTCAATTGTGTCTCCAACATTACCAATTGTATTGTTTAATGCACTTCTAATTGACATACTTCATATCCTCCTATCTTGCTTGAATTAAACCTTCATCAACTTCACCCATTTTAGAAGCAATGTCATTTAATTCTCCTTTTAGAACTTCAAAACTTTCATTTAAAGCATCAGTGATTGTCTTCTTATCTGCTTCAAGATTCTTCTTGTAAGTCTCAGCAGAAGTTCCAACCCATGCAGAATCTACTGCAGATCTTAACTCACTAAGTCCTGAATTCATTTTTGTAATAGTATCAGCAATACATTTAGTATTTAATTCGTTGATAAATGATTGAATACCATTAGCATCAACACCAAATGTAGCACTAGAAATATCTAAAGCCATATTTTATACCTCCTTATAATTAAGCTTTAATTAGATAGCTTGTATATCACATACATCTTACGCAACTCACACACCTATCCTAATATGAGAATATCATAACAATTCAAATAATAGCAACAATTTTTACAAATTTTTACAAAAAAAGAAAACTAAACAAGGTCATTAGTTTTCTTTTCTACATAAATACTTTTTGCCTTAGCAGTTTTCTCATCAGCATAACTATCTATTATACCAGCAAACTTCTTATCAGCAGAATTAATAATCTTAATTAAGTCTCTATAGTCTGATGCATATCCTTTTATATTTCCTTTCACAACAGGAAATGATTTTTTTACTTCATTATAATAATTCATAATCATTTTAACTGAATCACTCTTATAGCAACTAGGTAGTTTGCTAATAGTATTATTATACTTTTCAAAAATAACAGATATCCTATCAACATAATCCTCAACTTCAAAACTTAAAGCTGCTAAATCGTCTTCTCTAATTGCAAGTTCTAAATCTAAATTATTCATACCAATACCTCCTATAATTTAATTTTGTTAGACTCATTTCTAACATCTTCAGCATCACTAACAACATCCTTAGATATGTTTTTTTGTGCCTCAGAAAAAGCAATATATGCACTCTTTGCTTCATCAATATCTTTATTTAGTGTACTAACATAATTTTTTAACAAAGTTTTAGAAGACTCAACAAATTCACGAACTCTGTTTTGTATCTCTCCTTTGTAAGCAAGAGATAATTTTTCTTCATAATCATATTGATCAATAATATCTTCAATCGTTCTAATATACCTTCTAATAGCATCATATAACTCTTCCATCTTCTCTTCATTCATACCAACAAAATTATTATTAGTATTTAAAATAGATGAAGCACTAACTATTCCAGATAAATTAGAATTAGTTTTACTTAAAATATCCGCAATCGAATCTTTCATTGAACCAACACTATTTCCAATTATACTTCTTATTGACATAACACAACTCCTTAAAAGATAATCAACTGACTACCATTTCTTATATTAGATTCACGAACAGTAATATTTCTGTCATATATCTCACCAGTAACTCTATTGACTAATCTAGTATTATTTCTAATAGGATAAACTTTTGAAAGGTTATTGACTAATTTACAAAGTAGAAAAGATATTTCTCCTATAGTTTTATTAATAGGAATAAACATTTCATATGCCTCATCAATTTCAGGAACATATAATTTAATTAATACTTTATATAACATTAATCTTCACCTTCCAAAATTGTCTTAATAAATATACCTTCATTATCAATAACTTGATATCCCATACCTTCAAAGTTCAATTTCTCATTTTCAGGATTAACCTCATTTACAGTAATAAGACTTTGTCCATTTACATCTCCACCAAGCCAAATACCATGAGACTCATCAACTTGACTATACCACTCTTCTAACTTCATTGTCCTCAATTTATCATAATCATCAACTAATATAAAGATAGTTTTCTTAGACTTAGAAATATTATTAAAGGTATTTTTAAATATCTCGATTCCAGCCTTAGATAAAGTCTTCTTATAAGAACCAATTCCAACCACAATGTTTACTGCCCAATCTTGTGTCTCTTTTCTATTTAAAACATCATTTTCAATAGCACCAAAAACTAAGTCTAAATCTTCACTAAATTGTTTTGTATCAAAAATAATCTTTTTAAATATACCAATAAAGTCAATAATTCTAACTTTAACCCCAGGTATTTTAGATAACATTGTAGAAATACCATAAACAGAATTAATATTAGCTTTCAAATTTTTAGTACTAAGCATATGAATCTTATACTTAGAAAAGTCATATTTAGCAGGAGATTTTTCATAAAAATCAATTCCAATTGGAACACTAGTAATATCTGTAACATAACTTACTAAATCATTTGCCTTAACATCTTCTGGAATTTTTGCTAACTGTTTAACTTTAGTTTTATATGTCTTATTACATACTTCAGCATACTTCTTTATGTAATCAAGTTCCTTTTCTTCTTCTGCAATAAAAGCTGTTTGGAATTCACAATATGAATCTGCACTAGTAGCGTCAGTTTTACAAATTCCACGTCCTAGAGTTTTCTTTGGAATTAATCCACGACGACAATTTGTTATAGTTCTATATTGTGTATCATCATTAAACTGAGTAACAATAACATGATTAAAGAATTGTAATTGTCTTACTCTTAAACCAGATGAAGTAGATACACTAACAATAAATATTACACCGTACTTAGGAGCATCTCTAAATAAGTTGTTCATTAAATCAGATAATTTTGGAAGTGATTCACAAAATATATCAAAACTATTTATAACAGTAACAATAAGTGGAAGTTTATCTTCTTGTGTCTTATTGTAATATTCAAATGAACCATTATAGTCAGATAATAACTCTTTACGCCTATCTATTTCAGAAATTACTAAATCAAGTACAGCTACTACTTTATCAATATCTTCTTGGAAAACAACTTCACCAACTTGTGGAAATTTAGCAAATTTTTTCATTGTTTCAGAACCAAAATCTAATATGTAGAATGCAATATCTTTAGGTGTATGTTCACATAACGCAGAAAATATCATAGTAGAAATTAAATTTTCAACACCAGAACCGCCTTGTCCCATAATTGCAACATTTCCACCGGCAAGATCAATTGTTAATAATCCTTGCATTTGCTTACGAGGCTCATCATATTCACCAATAGCAATCTCATAATTATATCTTCCTTTAGACACTTTATTATACTTCTTCATAATATTACCTAAATATATCTTAGCAGGAATATTAGGTAACCATAATTGTTGTGCCTTTAAAGTAATCTGTTTAGTTAAATCAGAAATATAAGAAACTATATTTAATAATTCTTCTCCTTGACTTTCTTGAGTCTCTTTTTTATCTTCTTCTTGGAAAGAACCTTTAGTGTGACCAATATTATCAATATACTGAATTGAATCATCAATTTGTTTCTTTATAATGTCTGATGGATAATACTTTGCTCCTGCCCAAGCAGATTGTCCTAAGTTATAATAATCATCATTACCAACTTGTAAATAGAAAGCACCTGTTTGCTTTAAAAATGCAGCATCTGGTTTCTTTAATATTTCATTAGAATCACTCTTATCTTGAACTTTTAAACATACCTTAAATTTTGAGTTTGACCAAATCTGTTCATTAACAACTCCACTAGGTTTTTGTGTAGCAAGAATTAAATGAATTCCAAGAGAACGTCCAATACGCGATGTAGAAATTAACTGTTCCATAAACTCTGGTTGTTGTTGCTTTAACTCAGCAAACTCATCACAAATAATTAATAAGTGACTTAAAGGTTCATCAAGTAATCCTTTTCTATAGAATTGTTGATATTTATAAATATTCATAGAACCTTCTTTTAATTTTTCACGAGCATCATTAAACATCGCTTGTCTTCTCTTTAATTCAGACTCAATTGCAGCAATTGATCTAAATATTTCTGATTTATCAAGGTTTGTAATTGTTCCAGCAAGATGTGGAAGTTTTATATGCATCTCTTCATTTTCAAAACTCTTAGCAAGTCCACCACCTTTATAATCTATAAGTACAAATTGTACTTCATCAGGATTAAAGTTTACGGCTAGCGATAAAATATAAGTTACAATCCATTCAGATTTTCCTGAACCAGTAGTACCAGCAACAAGCCCATGTGGTCCATAAGCTTTTTCGTGAATATCCATTTTAAATATTTCACCATTTTGATCAATACCAACAGGTACAGATAAACTTGATATAGGATCATTATCTTCCCATCTATTCAAACAGTTTAATTGTTCTACCCTACCAACATTATACATTTCAAGGAAAGTTAAAGACTTTGGTAATTCATATTTTGCTTTTTCAACCATTACTGGTATATTCGCAAGTTTTTGTACACATAAAGACATATCTACTTGATTATTCTTATTAAAATCTGCTTTAAACAATTTTTGATTATCATTAATCTTACTAGTAACAATTGCAGAATCATTCTCAGTTACACAAATAAAATTAGAAGTTTCACTAGGAAGTCCAGAAATACTATCAGATGTCATAATTAATGAAAATCCCATATTTCTTTTATACTTTAAGATTTTCTTTAATAATGAAACATTTCTAACTGCAGTAATATCATCTATAAAAAACAAATAATAAGGTTTATAATCTTTAAAATTAGATTTACTCTGAGAAGAATCATCACCATCATCTTCTTTTTTCTCTTCATCGTCATCTGCAACACGAGCATCAAATACTTTTTCTAAATCTGAAGAAATAGAAATTAACTCTTCGACTGATGTAGCATAATATCTTACTGACTTAGAATTATCCCAACAATGAGGTGCCATTTTCAAATAATCCCATTGATAAGAGTCTTTTGTAAATATAACCAATTTTAAATCGACATAAGAATGAAATGTCATCATTTGTAAAAATATACAGTCCATAAATTCTTTTACTAATTTTCTAGAACCAACAATTGCATTTAAACTAGAATCAGTAAAATTATAAGTAATTGGAATATTTTCGTTATATTTAGCAAACTCTATTACACTCTTCATCTTATTAAATAGATTATCATCATCTTCCATAGAAAATTTTTCTTCTGGTTCATTAATTTTAATTTTTGCTTTATCTTTACCAAATCCAACTCTAATATCAAGAAAATCATTATGGTCAATATTTCTTTGCCATAATTCTCTACTTCTATTATCAATAACATTTATACATTTATTAATATCCATATGGTTATTTTCAAGAATATTTTTCTGATCTTCTTTTACTAATTGTATTTCTCTTTTTTTCTTTTCTAAATACAAGGAATATTTTTCTTGTCTTTTTTTCTCTTTCTTTTTTAATCTTTTATTTGAAAATATTCTTGTTAGTGTAGGCCATAATGCAGAACCGGCCATCATTATACCAACACTACCGATAGATATTAAAAACTGTGATAACTCTCCTTGTCCACTAGCGTAATTCATTACTACGTTAATTAAAGAAAATCCAGATGCACTCATCATTGTTATTTGAGGACCTATTGTTAAAATTGCAGGCATATCATCTTTTTCTTGTTTATCTGGTGGAGCATCTAATTTTATTGTCTTTTCTTCAACTATAAAATTAAACCTAGGCGCTTTAAAGAAATAGTCACTGACAGCAAAAAGAGGTGCATCATTATTTACATCAGAATTATTTGCATTAGGTCTATAATCTTCTTCTTGCAAACATTCCCTAAAAATACCTGGCTTAATTTTAACAGCACCATTAACACTATTTACTATTAGCATCTTTCCCAGTAAAATTACCCTAAGTCCAAAGTAAAATATACAGTCACCATTATAAACAATCATATCATTAAAAATTTTTTTATTTCCAACAAACATAATAGATGACTCAGTAAGTTTTAATTGCCATCTACCATTTTCTATAGGAACTGCTTGTAATACATTATCTCCTCCATTATTTAAAGGATAAAAAATATCACAATTAGGATTATTACCAATAGTAATAGCCCCATTTATAAAATATCTTTTTTCTTTAGTATCATACTTTGGTAAAGTAACTATTACATATCTTTTATGACTATATTTAGCAGTTAATATATAAACTTTATATAGTAATAATTCTTCACAAGAAACAGTAGTTTCAAAATCATCTGAATATTTTATAAACCATTTATTATTTTCACAATAAACATTCGCAATTACTTTATCATTAAAATCAATTGGATACATTCCAGTAAGTCTAGTAGAAATAGAAATACTATGTATTTTTTCTTCATCAAATAAATATATTATCATATTACCAATCCCTTAAAATTATTTAACATTAGTATTATTATAAATACCTAAGTTATTACAATATTCATTAAAATATTCATAAAAATGATTCTTATCAACATGATATTCTTCTGGAACATCAAACAATAATTTATCTAAAAACTCATCCATTACTGCTTTAGCCTCATCATAACTCATATTAGCATTTAAATGTTTACCTAAATACATCTTAGAAACGTAATCATATATAGGATAATATTCGCTTTGATTAGCTTCTACTTTATCATCATGATAATCTTCATATTGAGCATTCATAAGAGCTAGTATTTTAGTAGCATAATTATCATCATGATTATATTCATCTAATTTCATAGCATAATATGTCATGCTATGATTTACATAATCTGATAAATCATAATTATCCATACATTCAATCATTAACTTATGAGTATTACTTTGAAATTGATAAGCAATATCTTTTTCTTCATAATCAAACAAACTAACAGCAAATAAAGAGTTTAAAGCCTCAGCATTAGGAACATCATAATAGTTAAGACCACTAAATTGAATTGAAGTTCTAACTCCATTTTCATCTGTATAAATACTGTCTCTTAAGCAATGACTTAATTCATGATAAATAACTTGATAATCCCAAGTCTTTTCCTTATACTCTTTATCTTTTAAAACATATATTTTATCTTCATCTCTAACATAACAACCTTTTGAATCTACACTCCAAGATACTTTTAATAACTCGTTCTCCGTACACTCAATAACTTCAAGATTTTGTAAATTACGATAAAAAGGTCTTAATTCAATATTAGGATATTTTTTAAAAACATCTTCACAATACTTAATAGCAAGTGGCTTAAATTTTTCACTAATTTTAGGATTGTTATTAATTACTTCAATAAAGTCATTTAAATCTTTCTTTGGAAAACTAATTGCTTTATCAACATAATCCATATCATAAATATATAATCTATTAGTAGTATCTCGATTATCAATATAAGTATCAAGTTCAAATTTTTTAGGAACACCAGCAAGATAAATATCTGTATAATTGCTTGAAGTAGATGAATTTACTACATCATTTTTATAACTTTCATCAACACTTTGTTCAACAGATACATTATTATTTAAATTATTATAATGTTCTTTAAAAGAATTACTAGCATTATGCATAGAAATACAAGAAGATATAAGAAGTGGTGTAATAAGAGTTAAAATACCACCTGAAATAACTTTTGGTATAATTCTTTTCTTCTTAAATTTTTTATTTTTTATATTGTTATAATTCTTATTACTATTATAATTATCATCAAACATACTATTTAAATCATTACTTATATTTGAAATACCATGATTTCTATTAAAAAGTATAAGTAAATCAACATATTCTTCAATTGGTATATAAACCTCATTAAATGAAGAATCATATCCTGTAAAGAATTTTTTATTTAAATTATCTAAATAATAATTATAAATCTTTCCGTTATACCCAAACTCCATTATCTTTGTATATTCATTCATCATACTACATACCCTCTTATCTTATTATCTAATACTAATTCTATCATAAAAAAAGGTATAAAAAAAGAAAAAGAGTTCAAAACCACTTTTTCTAAAATTTACAAATAATATCATAAATATATTTTAAATTTTCTGAATCATTCTTACTATAACTTTCAAAGACAAATCCACTAATATCTTTATTCTTAGATGATTTAGCCTTATCATATAATTTACTTATTTTCTTATGAACTATCTCAATACTCTCACTATCAGTAATAAACTTTTTAGACTCAACTTGCATAATTCCAAGTCTTCTCTTCTCACCATTTATCTTAAATTTAAAGTTATCTATATTTCTAACTAACTTACTTCTCCTATTATTTTCATAAATCATAATAGCATAAACCATATTAGAAATATCTTTATTGTCATATAAACAATCATCATAAAATTTATGTTTTAATTTAGCAAAACTTACAAGTACTGAGTCAACACTCATTTTTTTATTTTTATTTTTAAGACTTTCTCCAAGAATATTATTATTAACCATAAATTTATATAAAAATATAATTATTAAAAACCATAAAATTAATCTTAAATCTTCGCCTGTCATAAATACTTGATTAACTCTATTTATAAATTCTTGATTTATAATAAATCCACTTATTACTAATAAAATGTAATAGTAAATTTTCTTTTCTTCTCTATCAAAGAAATCTCTTCCTGCAAAATAATTACTATAAAATATATCTGTAATCATCATAAATACAAATAGTAAAAATATATTATCTGTGTAATAACCACCAAATTCACATAAAACTCCAGCTATTATTATCATACAAATATTTGAAAATATTAGTTTATGTAACTTAGTTAATGAATATTTATTCTCCATAAAACTTATTATGAAAAAAGTTATTATTCCAAAAACAATATATAATATCCAACCAAATAATCCCACAATATCACCTCAATTTACCGCATATTATAATATAAAATCATATATTTGTAAATTAATATTTTCTAGAGTGATTACTATAATTATCATAAGGATTATAGAAAGAGTCATAATTTGAATTAAACATATTATCTAATTCCCTTTGTCTTCTTCGTTTTTTCTCTTGCCTTTTTTTAACTACATGAATTGCTCCCCCAAGAGCAGACATAATACCGATTAGTCCTCCAACAGTAGCACCTACTACTTTTCCATTTATTTTTAGTTTTATTTTCTTTGCACCATCTACTTTCTTAGTATCTTTAGAAACTTCTTCTGATACTTCTTCTGATACTTTTTCTGATTCTTGTTTTTTTGTTTTTTCTGTTTCTTCTACACTATCTTTGATACCGCTTTCTTCTTCTAACGAATATTCTTGTGTATTTTCTGGCATATACTCTGGTAATGCTCTATCTGGAACGTGTGACTCTTGACTATTATCGATTGTTGCAATATATTCTGGATTTGGATTTTCCATATACCAATCAAGTGTATCTGCCTTTCCTTTTCTTATCTCATCTGCTGCACTAGTTGGAATGCCTTCAAGTCCGCCCAGCCCTCCATTTACAGGAACAAATTCTATAGTACTTTGCTGATCTAGCCATGTAGCATCAACATAATAACTCTCATCATCTATATCCATAAGATTCCATAAATGATTAGAACTAGTAACTATCGTTGACTTTTCTGGTGCACTTAATCTATCACTTAATGCCTCAACTAATGCCCCATAATTACCACAAATTGCACTATCTTTATAAAGAGCCCCATATAACTCTCCATCTTCATAAAAACTACTAGCGATAGATGAAACATTAGAATCATTATTTGTAAGTGCTTTACTAATTCCACTATCATATTCTAAATTTTCTAGTGTATATATAAGAATAGCATCAAGTTTTTCTCTGTCACTACTACTTTCAGTAACATCTAAATTATTTACAATATCATCAAGTCTACTGCATGCATCTAAATATTTATTCTTATCCTCATCAGATGAAAAAACAACATTAACTCCATTATTTATAAGTTCATTATATTCAGAAGAATTTAAATAAATAGCAATTGTATAAGGTTTATTATCTGATAAATCTAATTCCTCAAGATTAGTAAGTTTTGAAAAATCAATATCAACACTTCTAGCATAATTATCAATACTATAATCAAATACTTTTACCTTATTAATATTTTCTTCAACACCAGGAGCTAAATCACAATTTGAAATAGATAATTTTTCTAAATTTGAAGAAGTATCAATAAACTCTAAATCATTAGAATATAAAGTATAATTTTTATCTAAACTGTATATTCCAACTTCCGATAAATTCTCTAATGAATTAATTGTACTAAGAGCGCCACACTTATTACCATCACATCTTAAATTAATAGAAAGACTCTTTAAATTTTTACAATACTTTAAGAAATCAAGCGATGGACTATCCTCATTAAGCATTAAATATAAGAAATCAAGTTTTTCTAAATCACTCTTAGTTATATTATCAATACTCATTCCATTAGGAAGACAAGTTTGTATTGCTGAAATATACTCATCAGGTATATCAATATTACTACTTGCATCACTATTAATAGAAGTTGAACTTGCATAAACAGGAGTTTGATTAACACCACTAAAAATAGATAACCCAACTATTCCTCCAATAAGAATATTACGACTACTTCTTTTTAAATTTTTTAAATCAATTTTTTTATGACTTTTATTAACCTCTAATTCCATTTTTCAACACTCCATTAAAAATAATTTTACAAAGTTCATATTCATCATCTGAAAAATTAGTATTTAATTCACTAACACTGTCAATATATTTCGCAAGATAATAATGTGACCTATCTATTTCACAATAAATAATATAATTAAACTTAGAATGTTTCAAATTAAAAGTTGAAACAACTTCCATCCTCCTAGTAACACCAGTATCTAAAGTTATATCTATATAATCCAAATTAACACCTACTTTTTAGAATATTTCTTCAATCTATTCTTAACCAAAAAAACTAAATCCATAGAGGCACCAATCTTATTTAATACAATTAATGCATCCTGAAGTTTAACTTTTTCACTCACACTTTCTTTAATTTTAATTGCTTCTTCCTTATAATCAAAGTTATCTATAGGATTAACTTCTATAAAATCTCTAATATAATTTTCAATATCTTGTAATACATATTCCTTAACAGAATACTCATCCATTAAACTAACACCATAGTATCCACCAACTAAATATTTAAATTGATTAATTAATTCTTCCATATTACCACCTATAATTATATTAATATAATTATTTTAAAAAATAAAGAAATATGCTAAAATTAATATAGTATAAGATATCTAATAAAAGAGGTAATTTATGAAAAAAGAATTAAAAAAAGACCTTAGGTTTATAATTATTTTTATATTAGTAGTAACTATATCTTTTATATACTTATTCCAGTCAACGTATGCTAAATATAAAAAACAAGTTAACTCTAATGTAAATTCCACTATAGCAAGTTGGAACATTAAAATAAATGATGAAACTATTAACAATAAAAAAACATTAACAAATAGTATTACACCTACATTCTATGAAAGCGAATATGTAAAAGAAAATACACTTGCTCCAGGAACAAAGGGATATTTTGATATAAATATTGATTCTTCAAAAGTAGATGTAGATTTTAATTATGAAATAAATGCAACACTAAATAGTAGTACTAATCTAACTGATTTTAAAATAACAGATTATGAATTAAATGATTCTGGTACAAAACAAAAATTTAATGCAACAGGTCTTGCAAATTCACTTCCAAAAAATACTAAAAATACTAAAATCAGATTTTATGTTGAATGGATTGATGATGATACTAATACGATGAATAATACAGAAGATACGACTTATGCAGCAAATCATGATGAAGTAAAATATATATTAACAATTAAATTTACTCAAAAGAAAGAAAGTAACTAACTAATTACTTTCTTTTATTTGTTCTACTTTTAATTTTATTCCCATTTGAATACAAGGCATACCACTACTCTTTTCATACTCTCCACATTTTTCTCCAAAATAGTTATCTGCATCATCTTTTTCCAAATAAAGATTATCTCTATTTGCCTCAAAATTAGAAGCATTAATAGTCATATCTAAAACATACATACCATTAATTAATCTATAATAATCAACTGATGGGTCAAATGTATACAAATTATCTAATTGAAAATATTTATCTTCTTCATATGCCCAATTTGCTGTTACAGTAAATGTTGAATAATCACCAGCACTTAATACATCTTTAGTTGAACTAGTTTTAATTATGAAAGGATATCGACTCTCAAACTTACTAAGAGTTGATGAGCCATCACCTATATCAACATATTTTCCAAACACCACTAAACTACTTAATTCATAACTAAAATTAGCCGGAACTTCACCAAGGTTATGAACTAAAACTTCATGTTTAAAATCAAGCATACCAGGCTTCATATCACTTATATTTATACTTACTTTATTTGTAGAAACTCCATTAGCATTAAATTCAACATCCCAAGAAGCAACATTAGCATCAAGTGAAGTCTCTGCTCGTGAAACATAAGTAAACCAAGCAAAAATATTAACACCAATTAAGAATAGTATAAAAATAAGACTTTGAATTAACAATTTTTTTCTACCTTTTTGAAGCCCATTATAAATATTAACTAATCTCGCATTCATAAGAGCACCTCCGAGAATTTTAAATTATTTCATCATCTTGATCATTAGTAACAATATTTACTTCTTTTGAAGAATTATCTATTTCTTCACTTTCTAAAGTATCATCACTAGAGATAATAGGTATACTTAAATCACGAGCAACACTATTATCTTCAATTATATTAGAAATAATAACAGGTTTATCATCTTCATTATTATCATTATCAGTATTATTACTACTATCAATATGATTAACTTTATCATTTACTTCTTTTTTATTAATTTCTTGTAATTCATTATTTTCTATTTTAATATCAGTAATTGTTTGTAATATTTCCAAAACAATTACTAATACTAAGGGACAAAATATTAAACAGAAAAATCCAAGTTGACTTTTAACTACATGATTTATTTGAGTAACTACTGGTACAACTCCAACTACTTTTCCAAGAACTTGATTCTCAGTTATTGATGGGTCTTCTACACTATTCTTAACACCTTTAGTAGTAAAAATTCTTCCATCACTACCTTCTTCAATTTTAACAATTCTATGTGTTACAAGTTTATTCTCAAGTCCTCCTCTATTACCAATAAAAGCAATATCATCGCCTACTTTTAATTTATTATTATCAAAATCTTCAACAGCAATAACATCATTTACATTATAAACACCCTTCATGGAACCTGTTGCTACTGTAAATAACCTAAATCCTAATATACTACTATTTCCTGATAATCTTTGTACACAAATAAATGCAACATATAATATTAATATTGCGAAAAATATCGTTTTTAGTGTTCCATACACAATTTTAAAAATCTTATTATTTAATATACTACCCATTTTATTCTCCCTTTAAGTTATTAAAAACACTGTCAATTGAACTATTTTCACGCCTAAATCTTTCAACTAAGATTCCTTTAATATTATTAGATTTTCTAATATTATCTTTTTTAATCATATCACACTGCTTAATAAACATTTCTTTAATTTTATCTTCATCTACATCTTCCATACTATCAAGCAAATTATTAATAAGTCTTTTCATCATTTGATTAATAATATTAGATTCATTATTAGATGTACTATTCTCAATCAAGTTTTTATTAGCAATAAATGTCATAAGAAAAGCTTGATCATATTGATTTTTTAAACTACCTTTATCAAAGTAATCTTTTTTATTCTTCTCTCTTTTATCTTTACTTACAAAAGCTTGGATATAATTCCATAACTCTTCAGCCTTTTTAAAGTTAGGATTTTTTAAAATTACATTAGTATGCCTGATAGGACTTCTAACAGGAGGTACGTGTAATTTAGCAAGTGTTGTATATAATTCACTTCCAAAGAATCCATCCATCTGAATTTTTATCTTTTTTAATCTATCTTCAAAAGAAAAACCATTCTTTGCTCCACCAGTACCTTTTATAACTCTTGATGTATCATTTATTTCAAATTTTACGTTTATTTCTTCACTATTAACTTTAGAATTAGCAATATATATCATATTATTTTTATCAAGACAATATGATGTACCACCTGTTGCTGATACTCTTTCTTCGTAAAAAGTTCTTAAATTATTTAAAAGAGTGAATATAAATCTATTTTCATAAGTATCTAAACTTTCTTCACGATTTATATTTAAAATTTTAGATGGTTTTACATCACCATTTTCATCAATTTTTTGAATAAAATTAGTATGCTGTGTAAGGTGAATTACAGACTCAACTGTTACTTTACGAGCAAGTTCTACTTTTACTATTTCTTCTTCATTAACAATAAAACGTTTAGGGTTTCTAAGAATATTATCAAGATAAGGCAATACATCTTCAATAATGTCTATCCATTCATAATCAAGTTCTTTCATATCATAATCACGTTTTACATTTAAAGTCGAATTAATATTATTTAAAAACTCTTCATTATTTTCTAATGTATCACCATTATCCATAATATTCACCTCCACTATTTATTAAACCATTTTTTGAAGTCTTCTTAAGTAATCTTTACATTCATTAAAGTTTTCTTTACCAAACTCTTTATCTAAGAATTCAATAAATGGATCAATTTCATCTCTAATATAAGCAAGATTTAATTGTTCAAATTTACGTAAAATCTTACGTGCTATATAATAATCAACTCCATCTACTTCTGTACCACCACAAGCAACATAAGTTGCGACAAAGTCTTTCATTTGCTTAACAATACGGTTACCAAAAGCTATACGGAAATGCTTAATAACATAATCATCCATTGAGTTAATCTTTTCACTCATATCATCAGTTAATGGATGTTCTTGTTTTGCTTTAGCAAATAATCCTTCTAAGTATGAGCTATTAATATTCATAGAATCTGTATCAATTGGGTCAAACACTTGACCTTTATCATTAATATCTATTGGCATAGCACGGTCATATACTTTATCAGTAACTGCAAATGTAGAGTCATCGTTGTTGATTGTTCCGATATACCACATATTACCTGGAATATGTAACTTACCACCTTCTAATTTCTTAGGGTCAGTATCCCAAGAACTAGGTACAAGTTCAATTACCCATTCATCACGACTAGGCATTTCAAGAATAGATAACATTTCTGCAAAGTAGTACTCAACACGAGCAATATTCATTTCATCTAGTACCGTTACATAAACATCATCTGTATATCCTGCAAGATACATCCATTTAAGTACTTCAGTCTCATTAAACTTCTTAGTAAATTCATTGAAATAACCAAAAAGTTCTGTTCTATCTCTCCAAGATGGTTGAACTGATGCGATAATTGCATCATTTCTAATAAATTTACCCCAAGCATATGCAAGGGAAGTTTTACCAGTACCAGAAATACCTTGTAATATAACTAACTTAGTAGCACTAAGACCAGATATAAATAATCTAATCATATTAGAAGTATAATAAAGTTTTAATTTAGAAGCAGCAAAGTTTCTAAATAATTCAACTAATTCTTCTAATGTAAATGTATTATTATAATTTTGAACTTTATAGTTCATATACTCTATATCAATAGCATGTAATTTAGAGAACCTTATATTATCAAGATTTTCTGTCTCTTCACTACCTTCATTTTCACTATTTTCTTCTTCATTCGTAATAACAGCCTCTTCTGTAGGCTTAAGTCCAAGCTGAGATACTTTCATAGCAAGTATCTTTTCCTTTTCTTGTACTAAATCAGCAACTTGTTTATTTAGTGAGCCAATCTCTTCTAACATACTTTCTTGCTCCACTAAAGTCTTTCTAAACTTAACATATTTTCGTATTACAAACCATACAAGTAAAAGAATAAGTAAAAGGACAATAATCATTACAATAACTGCAATTACAACAAGTACCCATTCACTCATATTAAAATCTTTTCTATAAAATTCAATAATATAAAGGTATTCGGAAATATTAAACATTTGAAGAATACCACCAAATAATCCTTTAAATATCATTCCAACGCCAGAAAAGAAAACAGACATAAATTCAAATAAAAACCTAACAAATGTATCCATCCTACTCCTCCTCAAACATCAAAACACTAATACCCTCATTCTCATATTCCATAAAAAACTTTTTATCTTTTTCTTTGCAACCACTAACCACTAAGTAATTAAACATTCCCTCATTATAAATATTATCAGTCTTTTTATAAATATCTTGAATATAAGTAAAATCTTGTATACAACCAAATAAATAATCAAAAGAAAATGCATCTTTCTGATTCAAATATAAATTATAATTAACAAGAAATACAACATGTTTTCTAATTAAAGGATTATCCATTAACTCATATACTTTATTTTTAATCTTCCCTCTATATATAAAATCATCACTAAGTTCTACAAAATATAATTTATCTCTATTTTTAATATCTTTAATAATATCAATAGAAATCTTTTTCATAATTAAATTAAACTTAGAAAAATCATAGTCACTATGAGAATACTCTCTTCTAACTAACCCTTTTCTATAGTTATTAAGTAATTTTATATTATAATTAAGTTCTAAATAAGAATAATTACTATTCATAAACTTTCTATTTTCTATATAAAAGAACTCATCTTGATAATTAAATATTTTAGAAGTATTTGTATAATATTCTTTAACTAAACTAATTAATTTTATGAATCTTTCTCCAATTAAATTATTAAGTAAATTATTTTCTTTTATAAATTTAGAAACAACATCTACTACATCATCTCTATCTTTATAATTTAATAAATCTATTTTAGTTATTTCAAAAGAGATATCTTTTAACTCTTTTATAATTTTAACATTATTAGAATATTCTTCATTACTAACTTGCAACTCATAATCTCTATATTCATCTAATAATTCTTCCATACAACCTGTAAACTCTTTTTTTAATACCTCTTCATTAAAATCTAGCCCATCTACTGTATGAAATATATCATAATAATAATTATCAATATATGTTTTAAAGTAAGTTGCAAACACATCTTTTACAAATTTATTATCTTTATTATAAATAATTAATCCGTACTTTATAAGGCAATTAGTCTTATAACTTATAAAAATATCTATTAAATTATTCATCTAATCACCTTCTCCTAGTCTATTAAATTATAACACATAACTTTTCTATTTTGCAGTAGTAACTGAAACTTTTATTATAGAACTCTTCGTTCCACTCGGGTATGTATAATCTTTCTTTACATCATTTTTATAAAAAATAATTGAATTATTAGAACTTGCATTAACTTTAAACGAAAAACTATCTACAAATTCATAACCATCTACTTTAGTAGTACCATATTTTCCATCTATTCTATTTAAATATAAATTATTAGTTAAATCACAAAAAATATTATGAGGATTAAAAGAAATTGAAACAATTGCTGAAAAATATTTATCTTTGTCAGTATCACTTAACTTGGCATAATCATCAATACTTATTTGATCTCCTACTTTATAACTTCCAAAAGCTTCACTTACTTCATAATAAGTAACTGAATTAGTAAGATTTAATGTCATATATTTTGAATTTACACTATCTTCTATATTATAAGAAAAATTACTCTTAGCAACTCCTATATTATAAAATGCCGATAACTTCTTTGTATAAGGAGAATTTGATATAACACTTGTTTCTACTGTAGCAACATCCCCTTCATAAAAGTTTTTTGTTGGAGTAACAGTTATTTGATATGAATCATTTTGACTATCTTCATAAATTACTCCACTATCTTTACTTAAACTACATGTAACATTACTTGAACATTTAACTTCAATATTATAAGAAATATCTGCTTTTGTACGTCTTTCATCATTTTTTCTATTAGACAAGTCTATAGTTAATGTATATGGATTAACACCATCCCAATTATTAATAGAATAACCTTTTCTATTTATTGTTAAAATACTACTAGTAAAGTAAAATGACTTAGTCTCAAGAATAAAATTATTAATAATATTATAAATATATTTACCAAATGTAATACCACAAAAAAGAAATACTATAAGACAAGTCATAACAATAATACTTAATTTTTTATGTTCTCTAATATACTGCATAACCCACCATCCTACATTTGTTTAGAATTAATATCTACCTCAATACTTTCAATATAATTTTCATAAGTTGTATCTTTTACATACTCCTTTGGAAAATTAATAACTAGTGTATAAACATCTGTTGTTTTATCTTTATAGTACATTTCATACTTTTCATTATTTTTATATAGATTATACCAAGCACCATCTACATCTTGTACCAAACTACTTCCTCCAAATATATTAGTAGAGTTAGTATCATCATAATTTTCATTACGATAAAGTTTAATATTTATTGGTAAATTAGTAGTTGATTTAACGCTAATATTATAATAAATATCTACATCTGTATCATGTTTTTCATTAAAATTAGAAACACTAAACTTATATACATATGGACTATCACTAGGTACTATTCCATCAGGTTCTAAATTAAAAGATAAATTATCAGTTCCAAGTATATATAAAGCCTTCTTTATATTAGCATTTAATTTAGAATTAACTTCATATCTTGCATAAGCTACTTGAAAAAGATAAACTGCTAAGAAAAGTATTAAAAAAAGTAAGAATGCAAAAAGAAGAAATCTTCTTTTCTCTTCATAATACTTACTATGTCTAAATTTATCTATAAAAGCAATCATCTAAACACCTACTCACTATATGGAACTATCTCTTCACCATTATATTGTACAGCGTGAAAACTAATTGAAATAAAGTTTTCTAAAGGAGCATCATCTGAAGTTATACCCTCTACTTCTTCATCATCAAAAATAAATCCAAGAGATAAATCAATTACTTTATTCTTATTTATATCATCTAAAGTAATTAAACCTGTATAAGTATTTTCTCCAGTTCTAATTAAATTTCCATTACTTGATTTAAATCCTGTACAAGTTAATAATTTATTATCATCATTTTGCTTATCAATAATTGTAAAATCATATAATATAGCAACTCCACTTCCACTAGGATCTAGTGTAAAAGAAATATTACCATCAGCACCAGGAGAAATAGTACCAGGACGAGTATGAGCAGAACTATTAAGTATAATATTATCAAGTAAAACTCCATTTTCACTATTTAATATAACATCTTGTCCATTAATATTTAATTTAATACCAGAAACTTTACTATCAACACTTCCATCAATTGAAGACTCATAAGATGAATAACTACTAATAGAATTATAGTATAAAAAAGCAAAACAAATAATAACAATAAAACTAAATATAATTATTTTTAACTTACTACTCTTCATAAAGCCTCCTACTATCAAAATTATAGCACAAAAAAAGATTATAGAAAATAATCTATAATCTTTTACTATAAAATTTCTACATCTTCATTGTTTGCTTCATCAGTTGTATTTTTATTACTAACTTTATCCTTCTTTGGAGAACTTACTTTTACTTGTTTTTTACTCTTCTTTGAATTATTTTCTTCATTTACTAAAGTCTCATCATACTTAAGCATAATAATAAACTCATAAACTTGATAAATGAATACAACCATAATTGGTAAAAGAACTAATAGTAAGAAACCAACTCTACTTTCAAGTACACTTAAAACAGAACCTAAATTATTATAAACTGTAGAATACTTTCCAAGAACTCTAGAACTTGCTACATTAATAGTTGTATTAGATAAACTAACTGTATACAAAGCACTATAATCATCTTCTTTTACATCAGTTACTACTGCACTTCTAACAATATAATTATCATTAAGTACTGCATAATAGTAAATTAAATCTCCTTTATGAATATCATTAGAATTCTTAACTACTAATAAATCACCTTTTTTAGTATCTTTAACATTTTTCTCAGCGATTAAATCAATATTAGCAAATGAATAATCACCGAATTGAGTATATCCGTACTTATTCTTACAAAGAACAAACATTGTTACTAAAATAACATAAATAATTATAACAACTTCAACAAATGACCAAACCCAATTTAATACTTTTCTCATATAATACCACCTTATTTTAATAATAACACACATATTAAAGTTATACAATCAATTATGTTTTTTTCTTAACTATTACATATTGAACATCACTATCAATTAATTGATTATTATCATACAACTTAAATACTAATTTATACGTTCCACTAGTAATTTCATCATTTAAATCAAAATAGAACTTATAACTAGTAGAAGTACCCATATTTAGTAATACTTCATTACCACTATAAACCGTCATTTTATTCTTAAACAGATTATTAAATGGAACAGACTCAAAACTAGAAGAATCACTACTAGATATATCTCTTTTTAATATTTCTAATCTTAAATTAGGATTATTAAGTGAAGAAGTATACTTAACATCATAAACATTTCTATTAGTTCCTGCTAAATTAAGAAGTGTATCACCATCAATAACTTTATATTTATCTTCTGTATTAACTATGATTGTATCATTAGAACTTACAACATGAACAGTAAAATCTTTTGATACAGAGTTTTTAATATCAGAATTATGAAGACCATCTTCACTAGCAAATAAAGTATAACGCATAGTATAAACACCACTAGGTAAATCTTTACCTACACTAATATTTAATTTTTTATTTAAATTAGATACTTTTCCAGCAAGTTTTATTCTAAATACTCCATCACTATCAGCAAAGTAATCAACTCCATCAATTCTAATAGATGAACTTGAAAGCAAACTAGAACTTACAAGTTTTCCATCATTTGAATAAAATGAAATATTAAGACCCATGTTATTAGATTCATAATTAGTATCAATTATAGACTGTCTATTTTCAGTTTGATCATAATTAACATGTGTAGAATAATCAACTTCGTCTGTAATGTTGTAGTATAAATACTCCTCATTATTTAAAATATTTTGTTCAAGAACAGCATTACTTTGATCATATGTATTGTAGTTCATTATACCTTGTCTAATACCCAAAACACTATACACGCTTCTACCTTCACTATTTCTAAGTTCAAATAACATAGAATTATCAAGATGAGTACCAGTCTGATTAGAATTTTTCAAATCAAAAATAAATATAAATTCTTCATCAACTAGTCCATCTGAATAATATTTCTTATTAGCTTCTGCATCATCATATCTGTTATTTTTATTAACAGAACCCATTTTTATAAAATCACTCAGTTTATATGATATTTCTCCATCACTCTCAAGTTGCGTTAGTGAATTATTATAAACATCTTGTGTTACCTCATACAAATAATATTCCGGTCTACTAGAATTTTGACCAAAATCAAGCATTGTAATCATAGTACCTACAGGAAGTGGATTATTTGTTGTTAATACATGATAATAATCATTATTAATACCATAAGCATTTTCAAACTTACTAGCATTAGCAATTAACGAATAATATGCAGTAAACTGACTCTTATTAGTAATATTTACAAGTGTAGATGATGGCATCTCATATCGTTTATCATATGTAATAGATGCATCATAACTATCCGCATCATTATATTTCTTTGCCATTATATCAACAGAAATAGTAATAAGTTGAATCTTGTAATCAATCTCATTAATAGGAGTTGCTGCTTGTAACATAATAACAACTTTACCCATTGGACCATTACGAGAAATATTCTTAGCGTGATACAAATAGAACATAAGAGATGGAGCAATCTTTCTACTATCAGTTAAATACTCACTTGTACCAGTATATTTTCCAGTACCTTCACTAGTAAACTTAGTAGTTCCATAACTTGTCCACTCTTGAGTCTCACTCTTAATAGATAAACCTAAAATATTATTTGCTTCCTCCTCAGTTTTACCAATACGAGGAACTTCTGCTGAGTCAACTAAACTTACATCTTTAACTAACTCTTCACTATTGAATCCTAAAATATTAAATGTCGTATCTCCTTCAGCAAAATCAAGCATTTGTAATTCATAAGTACCAAGAGTTGAATATTTAGAAGCATTAAGTGTTATATTGTAATTAATTGCTGACAATCCAATTACCCAACGGTAACCCGTATCTCCTACTGGCGTAGGATCAATGTATGCTGTATTTACAACAGAATAATCATCACTCAAAGTATTTGAATAGAAACCATCCTTTGTAATATCATGATTAACACTGTGAAGTCCTAAAACATAACTACCACCGATAATTGCAAGACCAGCGTCCCCTGCATCTCCATAAGATATTTTCTCATCATAAACACCAAATCTATAAGCCCCATTAGATGATGTATACATTCCAAGGAAACTCATACCAGTAACTTTACCATAAGCAGTTGCAGCCTGGTTAATAGAAATATTTAAGTTTTGATTAGGTGACATATAAATTCTGTTATCAACATTCTTTGTAACTTTCTTAGTATCATCATCAATTGTAACAGTAGCTGGACTTATTTTATTATTTTCCTCAATTCCACTATAAAATTCTTTTAACATATTTGCATTATGTTGTAACAAAAGAGTTGAATTATTTAAGACATTTAATTTATCAATCATATTAAATGAATATAAAATATCACTATACTCATTAGTACGGTCTGTTGTACCAACAAGTTCAATAAATGATGATTTAATTGTTAATACGTCTGCTCTTTGAATAGAAATACTCTTATTTGGTTTCTGTTTACTACCAAGGTCTGTAACATTAATTATAGAAGTACCAGATGAAGATGATGCATTACCTGAACCAAAGATACTACCATTAATAATAAATTCATGGTTATTTTTTATATAATTATTACCATTAATATCAACAGTTATTCCATCAGTTACTGAAATAAAGCTCCAGTCATAAGTCTCACTTGCATTAGCATTAGACTCTCCTCCACCAAATACTGTACCACTAATAATAATATCAGTTTCTTTTAAATTTTTCTCACTAACAGCATCGGTTCCTATATTAGTATCTGTTGTACCAGTAACTTTTGCCATCTTTGCTCCACCATAGACATTTCCATGAATGATTGCTCCAACAATATTAACAACTGCTTTAGATGTATTAGAAGAACTACCAGAATCAGCAGCATTTCCTCCTCCAAATACACATCCTGCATTAGGAGCAACACTAGTCTCAGTACCAATTACAGTACCATCATCAATAGTTACAGAAGTATTAGAAGAAACAATTGCACTTGCTCCATTTCCACCAGCAAATAAATTACCAGAAACACTACCAGATGAGACAAACACTTCAGTCTTACCATTTACTTCTCCTTGATTACCTCCACCATAAACATTGTTAGAAACATCAGTTGAAGTTAAGCGAAGATAAGTACTTCCGGTAACTTTTGCAGCATTACCTCCACCATATATATTAGTAGCTGATGAATTAGAAATATTTAACTTTGTAGAATTAACTACCGCTTCATTTCCTCCGCCATATATTGTTCCATAACTACCATAGTTTAAATCAATATCACTACTACCAAGTTCTCCACCTAAGTTATTTCCACCATATAAGTTCCCAACAAATAAACTTGCAGGATCATATGAAATTATATCAAAACTATCTTGAGTGTTTTTTGTAAGTATTTCAAATGTAAAAGTATGACTTCCACCATTTGCTTTTAAAACATTTGTAGGACCTCCATATTTATCAACTTGATTAAATGAATAAATATCACCATCTTTTTTTACTTCTGTTTCACCATAATTTGAATAAAGTATAGAATTTGGAATATATAATGATGCGTCCCACTCATTAATATCTTCACTTGTATTATTTGTTAATGTAATAGTTAAATATACATATGTAATATATCCGGGATATTTATCTAATAACCATTGCCCTGCTTCTGATACACTTTTTTCTATTTTTAAAGTATAGCCATTTGTTGTAGTTGTTGTTGAACTTTGTTTACTAGGTGTCTTAATAGTTGCTGATGTAATAGTACCTTTCTCGTTAGAGCCACCATATAATCCAGTAATAAATCCTCTAGAAATATTTGTATTAGTTGTAACAACTCCTGCTTGATTTCCACCACCAAATACATTTCCAATTATTCCACCATCTATATCTAGATTAGAAGTTGTTGCTTCAGCATTATCTCCGCCACCAAAAACATCACCAATATCTGTATCTTTTGATTTAAGTGTTGTAGTACCTACACTTCCACCTTGATTATTACCTCCATATAATGATGTTAACTTAGAATTAGTGACTGAAACATTTGTTGTTGAAACATCACCACTTATATTAGAACCACCAAAAACTTTATTCATTGTAGAAGTATCTATTGAAACTTTAGAATCTGTAAGACCAGCTTCTCTACCTCCTCCATAAACATCATTTGCAGAAATATTTGAAATTACTACATTTGACGTTTTAGAAGATGCTTTGTTACCTCCACCATATATATCCCCAGTTACTTTAACATCAGTTAAATTAACATTGGTAGTATTAGTCGTTCCAGCAATATTATTTCCTCCATAAACATATCCAAGAGTACCTGCAGTTGCTTCTATATTAGATGTAGTTACATCACCTTTTTCATTAGAACCACCATATAGATTTGAAATTTCCCCACCTTTTACATAAATATTTGTTGTAGTCTGACCTGTTTTATTACCACCGCCAAACACATCACCAATAACACCATTATTAACATATATTGTATCAGTCTTTGATGGAGTTCCTGCATTATCAAAGCCACCAAATACACGTCCAATATTACCATTATTTATAGTTACAGTAATATCACCATACGTATATGGAACTTGTGTAGCAGTTCCTTTTCCTCCACCAAATACAGAATTAACTATAGTTCCTTTATTAACAGTAACCGAAGTAGAGCCATTATTATTTACAGAACCATATGCACTTCCACCATAAACATTTCCTTTTATCGTAGGAGAATTAGTACTTTCACTATTTCCTATATTAACAGTTGTATTTTGTCCAACTACAGTTGAAGAACCTTCTCCACCACCATAGACATCAGTACCAACTTCTCCTCCATTTATAGTAACGGTAGCATTTCCTTTTACAGTACCATTAGCCCTAGAGCCACCATATATTGATCCATTAATAACACCAGCATTTTGAATTATATAAGCATCTGACTGCGTACCTGTTGTACCTGCACTAGTTTTTCCATTACCAATATTATTTCCACTACCATAAACATTATTCTTTATAGTTCCACCCAAAATTTCAACAGTAGAATCTTTACTTTTATTAGTATCAAAACCAACAAATCCGTAATTTCCTCCACCATAGACATTTCCATTTATAACTGCATTATCATTAATAATTACATGAGAACTATAAACTTTTCCAGCATCACTTCCACCAGTTATACCATTTCCTGCCCCAAACACACTTCCATGTTCTGCATTAAAATGATTTCCACTAGTATCTGAAGAACCAATTACAGAATCTCCTCCGACATATATTAAAGTACTTCCACTAAGTTGTCCGTCAGTACTCCTACCATTGTAAGCATTAGAACCACCAAAAACATTATATCCAACTGTTCCACCAGTAATTGAAACTATTCTGTTACCATAAGTTGTAGTAGTTGCAGCTCCTCCATATACAGAATTAGCGTAACCTCCCAACATATAAAATGCTGTTGAATTTGTTGATAAATTTGTTGCTACACAAGGTCCTCCATTTAATGAATTGACCTCTCCTCCAAGCATAGTAAGACGACGAAGCGAATTAGAAGAGTGAGTTCCAGAACGACCTCCAACATATACTCCATAAGCAGATTGATTAGTGTTAAGTACTAAATTATTACCACTTTTATAAACTCCATATCTTCCACTTTTTATTAACATATCAGAAGATGGTGTTACTTTATCATCACTATTATAATTACCAGCAATTGATGCTAAAGCATTAAAGTATACTGAAAGTTTAGTATTATCATTATTAACTCTATCATAATCACTTCCATATACCATTTGTGCATGCACATAGTAACTGTTACTACTACCAGTTCCATATGCAGTAAGTAAAGCATTGTACACACCACTCTCAACGATTACTTTATATGTTTCATAATTCGTTGAGCTTCCTCTATTAGACGTTCCCATAATTGTATTTAAATTTTTATAATAATTTGTAGGATTTGTATGAAGAATATTTCTACCTACTTTCAAATTATAAGAACTTGCATTTAAGGCATAATCTGTATTTACAGTCTCACTAACACTATTACTATTTTGACTATTTACGTATACATTTTCAATAGTTGTATCAGCTTTTAAACTAGTAGATGTTCTTGTTAAAGTTAAATATCTATTAGATGGAATACTACTTCCATCATAAGATGCAGTTATTGTCATTGGCTTAGATGTACTTAAATAATTACTTAAATTACCACTATTACTTAAAAGTAAAATGTTTGTGTCTCTTGTAACTAAATAATATAATCTTTCTTTATCTAAAGAATCATAGTTAGACGAATAAGAGTCACTATTTTGAATTAATTTATAGGTATCTCCATAACTGCAAGAAGCAACACTACAGCTTTGACCTCGTCCATTATAAAATAAACTCTTATCATCAAAACTCATCATATCAAATTTATAAAAATAACCTGTTGTATTAAATGCCTCACGAAGTTTTTTATTGCAAACTTCATAAGCATCACCTTTTTTATGAACAGTATTAATTGTTGCTTGGTTTTCGTCAATATATGTATATCTGCTTCCCCATGAACTAGATGTTCTTGTTGTTAATGTAACATAAGTAAGTGACATGTCTGGAGTATCATAATCAACTTTAACATAATAAGTACAGCCATCATTAGTAGAACATGTTGTATTATTCATATATTTAAGTGATTGAGTAGTAGATGAATTCCAGCCCCATCCACTTGTAGTAGTTTCTATTATATAACCAGTATATCTACTTCCATTACTTGCAACTCTTTTTTCATAGTATTCAACACCACTTTGAAATTCATACAAATCATCATCATAATACTTAGTTTCACATACATCCTCATAAAGAGGAACCTGTCTCATACCAGCACTATATAAATCACTATAACTAGAACTAATATTAGCACTATCCCATATAGCATACATTTCAATACTAATCTTATCTGTTCCACTAACTGGTATTGTTAAATATCTAGTATAAGTATCATCATCAAAACTTAGAACTCCTCCATTATAAGAAGTGTTCCATCCATAAAATCCCATTTCTTTTGGTCTTGCACTAAACGGATTATCGATAAGTTCAATTTTTACTTTACCATCTACTATAGGATAATACTTATAATAAATGTATTTAGTCTCACTCTCAGTAGGCGATACATGTCCAACTAAACTAGAATTATTATAATCTTCTCCAGAATAAGAAATTGCAATAGGTACTAAATTACTGCTAGAATATTTTTCACTATAAGTTGGTAACTCGCCACTTGTAACCTCACTATAATTAAGTCCCATATAATAATTCCAACTAGACTCCAAATCATTAACATAAACAACACCATCGCTTATACCAGAAGCATGAATTGGAATATCACCATTAGCTCTACTAGTCATACTAAAAGTCTTCATAATAGGAGCAACACTACTACTATTACTACTATTATTAACAACCTTTTTCTCATAAGCTAAACACTTAAAAACATTATCAACAAAATCAAAATAATAATCACTATCATTAAAACTATTTAATTCTGATAAAATATCATCAGTACTAACTTCTTTATCATCTAAATAATACTTATCATTATTAAAATAATAATTATTTTTAACACTTCCTTCTCCATTAATATTAAATAAAAAATCACTTGCTTCATAATTATTACTATTAATATTTAATATAATATTACTTATTTCACTATTTAAACTATATGAAAAAGAAGCAATATTATCTTTATACTTTGTATTAAAATTATTATTTAAATAAATATTATAGGCATTAATTTTTTTATCTAAATAACCACTAAATCCTCCAATATAAGTATTTTTATCATATAAAGTATCACTTATATCTATAACAGAATTATTAATACTTATATTTTTAAACGTACTAAGAACATCACTTGTATTATCACTACTATCATCTACTAAAGAAACCCCACTAATAGTACCTATTCTCATATTATTAGAACTATCTTTTACTTTAATGTTAATATTAGATATATTTAAATTACTAATAGTTGCATTTTTAGTAGTAGAAAATATTCCATAATAATCAATTGAATCATATGTATTAGGATTATCTATTAAAATATTATTTAAAGAGTAACCACCACCATCAAAATTACCCATAAATATATTTTCATTATCACTTAAAATATTACCAATACTAGTAAAACTATGATTATCAAAGTCAATATCATTACTCAATTTATAATACTTATCTTTATAAAGATTAGCATCATTTCCTTCTATTAAACTTTTAAAGTAAATAAATTCACTACCATTACTTATTAAATATGGATTATCAATTGTTCCATTACCACTAGAAAAAGATGTAGCAATACTTACTCCATCCCATTTATTTTCATTTGCTAATGTATTTCTATCTACTATAAAACTATATATAAAATATATAAAAAGAAGCAAAATAAGAGTAGCAAAAATACTAATAAAAAGTTTTCTTTTATTATTAATATACTCCTTCACTACTCTTCACTTCCTTCTAATAACTCTTAATCTTAATCATTCTTTCAATCTTATCTAATTCAAAAACATGTTTATTATCAAATCTATTAGAAACTTTCTTCATAAATTCTATTAAAGTTTTAATTTGTTTAATACTATATGTATCTGCTTTCTTTATAGTTTTAAATCTATTTTCATTATCTATTAGAACTTTATATTTTAATATTTTATAAATACCATCAAACATTTCATCATCATTATATAGTATAGCATAAGTAAGTAATCTAAGGAAAACATGTAATGGACAATCATATATTCTATTTCTAATAGTTTCTGTTAAACCTACTCTTTCTAAATCATAATCATATATTTCTGTAAATGTAGGATTTTCAATTGTATGAACTAACTCATCAGTATTTCTATTTAGTGCTAGAAAACATAATTTATAAACATATTGATACTTAGTTACCCATTTCTTATTCATTCTTGCTTTTTGTACATGATTCTTTTTACATTTTAGAATTGAAACAACTAAGTCTATTGTATCTTTTTCTGTACTATTATTATTTTTTTCATCCTCATCTGGATCATCCAAATATTCATCTTCATCTAATATTTCAATTGATTCTTCTTTCTTTACTTCTTCTTCATGACGTTTATTTAACTCTTCCATTTCACTAAATGAAATAGTAACTGTAAGTCCACTTGATGGATCCTCATTCTTTTTAGGACTACTAAACAAATCATCTGGTAATTTCTCTTTCATTTTAGTATCTTTAACAATATATTTTTTAACAATACCATCAAAATTAATAAGTGCTAAAAAGATAAATAATATTAAGAATATAGCAATTGACTTTAGAATAAAACTTGGAGAAACAACAAGTGAGACTTTACCAATAATTTGTCCTTTATTAATAGGCTCATCAGCCATATTATTAGCGTCTCCTTTTAAAACATATTTATTATTATTCATACTAATAAGTCTATGAGTAATAATTGCCCCATCACTGCTCTTATAAGTAACAACATCATTTAATTTTACTTTATCAGTTATTTTAACAAAAACAATATCATCAACTTCTATCTCAGAAGACATAGACCCTGATGCTACAACAAAATAAGTATATCCAAAAATATTAGCATAATCTTTCTTCATAATATCAGTTGCAACAAAAGTATAAACACTAACAATAACTAGTAACACTAAAAAACCTGAAGCAACATATTTTAATATATTTTTAAGAGTCTTCATCTATCCACCACATTCCTATTCTTAAAAACAATTATATCATATCACCAGTTATAATTCTATAAAAAAAGATATTCAAAATACATTTTTTGAATACCTAAATAACTTCTAAATTATCTCTATTTATAGACACTATTTTCTTCATACTATAAATATTAGAAATAGTATCTAAAGTAATATTAGAAGCTTCAATATTTTGAATAATATTAATAAAACTTAAAGTATCTAAAGTAGAATCAATATTGTCTTTATTTATTAATTCATCAGTTATATTAATCTCTAAGAGTTTATATTTAAGACAAATAATATTAGTAATATCAAATTCTACTAAGCAATTAGTCTTTCTTAAGAATAAATTATTTGGATTAAAAATAAATCTAAAGTAATCATCTACATTTTCTTCTAAACTTTTATTAGCAAAATCATCATTTTTAACAAAACATTTTGAGATAAAGTTAAATGATGTAAGACTAATCATAAACAAATCATATATCGTAGCAGACTCATTTAAATTATTAAGATTATTAGTAATCTCTAAATCATTATACTCATCATATAAAGTCTTTAATTTAGTAATTTGTTCATTCATTTTAAGCATTGCATTCTTCATTTTAACTTCATTTTTTCTTGCTAAAAAACCAATTCCACATGCTTTTAAATATTCTTTATAGATACCTTCTCTTACTTTTTCTTCTCTCTCTATTTCCTTTTTCTTACTTAAAAAACTACTTTTAGCACTTTCTCTATCTTTATATCTTTTTAATAAATCATCTACTATAAATTCATATTTATAATATTTTTTTAATTCATTTAAAGTTAAATACAAACTCATAATAGAAGAATTATAATTATTTTTATCATACTCATCTAATTTATCATAATCGTCTGTAAAAGTATTATAGTTTTTTACTCTTGTAGGACTTCCTATTAAGTAATCATTAATCTTTCTTTTATCATCAAGAAATACCTTTGTATTATAATACTCATCTCTTGCTATTTTCTTACCAACATTGTCTCTTAATAGTATATATTCATTAATAATATTATCAGATGATATACCACTCTCAGTAATATTTTTTTCCACATAACTTGTTAAAAATTTATTTATCTCTTTTTCATATTTAGAAACTATATTAATTAAATTCATTTTTAATTGCAATTTAATATCAGGGCATTTAAAGTAAATTGATTCAAAAGTATCATTCATATTATTATTAAATTTATAATTTTTAAAATAATCTTTCATATACATTTCAGTAAACATAGTATATTTAAAATCATTACAAGTTAAAGTAATATTAAATTCACGAAACTTATCAATAAACATCTTAATACTAAAATTTAATTCATCTAAAGAAGTGTCTTCATTAATAGCAGCTATTATAAAATCTAGTTTTAATTTAAAACTATCTGTAATATTACAATTTAATTTAACAAGCTCCAAAAGTGAATTAACGCGTTTTTTATAATCTTCATATTCTAAAGATTTATCTTTTGGCATAAGATTTTTTACTCTTTTTACCATTTCATTTTCTAATTGAATTTTATAATTAGAAAATATATTAAGTTGTCTATTAACATAATTATTTCTATTATTTACAGCTTCTTTATGAAACTTTTCTTTTACTCTTTTAGTACCTGTTTCAGTTTCTAATTTAAAATTATCAATATGATTTTTATCAATATTAATTTCTTTAGTAATAGGTAATTCATCAACTTTGCTCATTTTTATCCCCCTCTTCTAAAGAAATAATACTTCCATTTAAATATTCTATATGTTTAATTACTTTATTATATAATTCAAGTAATTCTTTTTCAGTTAAATCAGTAAGAATAATTTCTTCTTGCATATTATCACCTCAATAGAATAAAAAGCCTTCAATCGAAGGCTTAATATTAATAATTTTTATTATGCATTTTTAGTTGCATCAATACTAAATGCTAAATTGAATGATAAAGATCCACCTGATGCTTTATCTTCACAGTCAACATCTTGTCCTTCAACCCACATATAAACTCTTACTTTAGTAATACCTTCTTTAATATCAAAAGCATTTAAACGAGCATCATCAGGGATTCCAGATTTTGGACTCTCATGAGTAGTAACATCAGTAAAGTATTGAGTATCTTTACTATTTAATAATACATTATTTTCTTTTGTAATATTAGACTTAACTCCAACATATGCTAATTTACCAGCACCTGTTGCTGTAGTAGTTAATGCATAAGTATTTCTTGCATTATCGATTGCTGATGCAGTATGTACATCATAATTTGGTTCCCAAATATATGGTGCTTGAGCATCTTTTAAAGCTTGTGCTTTAGCAGGTTCAGAACCATATGCTACATTTCCTTCAACAACGAATGCTACACGAGCAGCGTTTTGAATTCCAGAATCAGTTCCATTTGCAGTAGCATCAACATTTGATCCCTCAGTTAAATAAATTTTATGTGCTTCATTACTTTGGAAGAATAAATCAAATGCTACAAAATCTCCTGTAGAACCATTTTGCTCAGTTGATTTTTCTGCAGTTAAAATATTATTACCTGTATCAGTATTAGTAACAATTGTTCCTTTATACATATTCATAAAACCTGTTGTACCATCAGTTTCACCAACAGTTGAAATTGGTGCCATTATACCATTTAATCCTTTTGTTGGTAATTGGTTAACAACTCCAGCCCAAGCAGCATTATGAATATCATCATTTGTAATTAATGATTTCCAGTTAGTAGCATCAGTTGAAATTTGTAAACCTGTACTTGTTGTAACATTAACATCAATGCTAGAAACAGTAACAGTTCTATTAGCAGTAAACCATGCATAAGTACTTGCAGTTAAAATAATACCAGTAAATAAAACCATGATAAACGCCATTAGTATTCGTCTTCTTTTGCGATTTTGTTTAGCTTCGCTTTTTTTCATTTACTTTCACTCCTTTATTTGTTTTATCAGTATGTTCTTCAGTGATATCCATATGCATTTTAATCTCTCCACCAAGAAGTTCATTCTTGCAATCAGGATCATCACCTTCAATCCAAACAACAATAGTATATCGGTCTTTTGCATTAGGCTTAAAGTCTTTTCTTTGCTCTAAAACTGCAATAGATTTTGAAACAAATTTCTTAGTACCTTCCTCTGCACTGCCGTCTAGTTTACTCTTCTTTGCATAAACTACTTTTTCACCGTTTCTAATAATCATAATTCTAATAGCCTCATCTACATTTTTTATAGAATCATCAACATCAATTTCATACCAATAATGAACAGTCTCTTTTCCAGCATTTATAACATAAAAAGTATATGCTATATAGTTATCTCCATTATGTGCTCCAGTACCCTGCTTATCAATATCTTCAGGTAACCATTTAATAGATATATTATCCATATAATCTATTGTATCAGCAGCAAGCTCACGAGACTTACCAGACAACTTTCCATTCTCAGACAAATAGATATTCTTTCTATTAGACATATTTTTATCAAGATTAACAGTGAATCTACCACCTTGATAAACAATATATAAAAATAAATAAATTACTGAAATAAAAATTATTAATAGCAAAAAGATAATCCAAATTATTTTCTTTAACAACTTCTTCTTGTATACTGTCTCAGCTTTTACTTCAACACTTTTACTCATAATATTCACCACTTCTATATATTATTACACACGTACCAAGCAATTCCACCCTTCCTACTATGTCTACTATAAATTTAGCATAATTAAACTTAATTATCAATAATAAAAATCGAAAAATGTCAAATTATAGACATTAAAAATCAAGTAATTTACCACTATATATAAGTGATAATCCGTCCATATGTGTAAAGTCCATAGGTTTAATAATATCCGGTAAATCAAGTTCTAAATCAGTTTTATCAAGTACATACTTAACAAATTCAGCACAATAAAAGCAATTTTTTCTCTTTACTCTCAAGTGTAAAGCAACTGCAAATAAACCTATCAAATTAAACTTATACGTATTTTTATCAATCTCAATTTTCTTAATATTTCTTAATATCTCATTATATACTCTATCATCTACTTCTATAGAATATATCTTTGCTTTAGTATTCTTAAATCTTTTAAATGTACCATATTTAGGAGATTCATGAACAAATCCTCCAACAAAAGGATTATATGCATGAAGTCTTCCAAAACTATACATATAGTTTAAATTTTCATCAAGTGATATAGATACATGAGAAAACTCTTTTCTTGTATAAATATTTACTATTCTAGATAAAAATGTACCTGTATGTGTTAAAACTATATATACTTTTTTCATAATACTACGCTTACTCCTATCTTTATAAGAGTATAAAATAAATTTAAGAAAAAAGAAAGTTTTAAGGGAATCTTTTATTTAAAAGAAAAATTTATTATGATATTATTTATAACAGAGGTGATGTAATATGATAGCTAATTTTAAAGACGAATATAATAAATATGATTTTTATAATGAAGATGACTGGGAACAATTACTTAATACACTGAAAAATAATCCCTTAGCACTACAATTTGTAGATACCAAATTTAGAGAAAGTTATAAATTTATGAATCAAGCTGTTAAAAAGAATCCAAATACACTTAAATTTGGAATTCCAGAAATAAGGGGTAATGAAAAAATAGTAATTGATGCAGTAATAAATGATCCTAGAGTGCTTATTTTTGCAAGTCCAAGATTACAAAAAAGCAAAAATATTCTAGAAATAATTGAAGTATTTAATGATAAAAATGCTTTTAAAAACGCTAGTAACTCAATTAAAAATAACGAAAAATTAGTTTTTAAGTTGATGAATCTATATCCTGAAAATTATAAATATATTGGACAACAATTAAAAGAAAATGAAAAAATTGCATATATTGCTATAACAAAAATACCAGAAAATTTAAATTATGCAGATAAAACTTTGCAATGTGATGAAGAATTTATACTACGATTAATGTATTCTAGATGTAATAACATAGAGAATGCATTTCCATTTGTTGGAAAAAAATTAAAACGTAATAAAGAGTTCATATTAAAAGATCTCAAAAGAAACAAAAAAAGAGCATATATTTTTCCTAAAAAAACATTCTTTTATTATATAGATGAATCACTTAAAAAAAATAAACAATTCTTACTTAGTGCAGCAGAAATAGCACCAGAATTAGTTTTCAACCTAAATAAAGACTTATCAAATAATTTTAATTTTATGGTAAAATTTGCAAAACTTTCTTATTTTAACACTAAATATGCAAGTGATACATTAAAAGATAATGATGAATTCATAGCAAAAATTATATTAAAGTATCCTAAATGCTTTATATATGCAAGTGATAGGCTTAAAAATGATGAAGACTACATCTTAAAACATATTAATAAAACCCCTGAAATCATAAAATATTGTAGTAGTTCATTAAAAAAGAATACTGATTTTATTTCAAAAGTTAAAAATATAAATACTAATTATTTAGAATATTTTGAATATGAATCTTTTATAAATGATGACATGGTATTAAAATCAAAAAATAATTCAACAGATGCTGAAGCAATAAAAAAACTACTTGAAAATATCATAGCTAAATATCCAGAAAAAGTATTACTGCTTAGTGAAAGAATAAGAGATGATGAAGAATATATGCTTAGTTTAATTGCTAAGAACCCTGCTGTATTATCATATGTATCTGATAGATTAAAAAATGATATTAATTTTAATACTAAAGTACTTACAAAATATCCAAAAGCAACCCATTATGCATCTGAATATATACAAAAAAATCATGATATTAATATTGCAATTCTAAAAGAAAATAAATCTAATTTAGATTACATGAGTGACTCTCTAAAACGCGATGCTACTTTTATTGCAAGAGCAACATTCGAATGTGATAATAATATAATTAGATATATAAAAAATGATTATGCAAGAGCACAAGCACTAGATATATTAACTAAGGAAAACAAAATTAATCAAGTATTAGCAACCGAAGATAGTGTTTATGATTTACTAACAAGAGACCATTACGCTTTCAGTCATTTAAGTATTGAAATAAGAGATACTGAGGAATATGCAATAAGAGCTATACAACATCTATATCTTAATTACAAATATATTAGTGATAGACTTAAAAATGATTATAAATTCAATGTAAAATTATTAAAGGAAACTACAAGTGGAGGTATGAGTGAATTCTTTGTAAATAAATTTAAAGATAATGAAGAATTAATGACAACATGTATTCGTAGAAGTTGGGGTTCATATAATTTTCTTTCACCAAGACTTAAAAATGATCCTGAGTTCAATGCAAAACTTGTTTGTTATATTGGAGATAATATTAGTAAATATATTTCACAAAAAATCACTATAAATCCAATATTTATAAATTATTTAAAAGAAAATGGTATTGATGTTTCAAAATATGAAGCAATTATTGAAGAACAAAAAAATGAAATTGTTAAACAAGAAAGAATATATTTAAAAATATGTAAAGAGTTTATTGAAGAAAAAAAATCAAATCCAAAATTAACTAAAAATGAATTTATTTCTAATAAAAATATTAGTTCTTTTGATTTTGATAATGCTATAAATTATATAAAAGAAATAGATTTAACACTTTATGAATACATTAAAACATCTCTAAAAATGAATAGTCAAAGATATATGCATAAAAAAGACCAAATTATTGATAAATTTTTCAATGATTTAAAAAACGGGGTAAGTTTAAATAATGGAGAAACAAGAGAATGTAATATAATTGACTTTTATAATTATTTTGGAAGATTTGGTATTAATTGTAACATGAAAGATTTTAAAGATTTTGTTGATCAACCATTAGATAGCGATTCAGTTAGAACTCTAAGAAAATTCTTTCAAACTAATAAAGTAACTTTTATAAACTATGCACAAGAATATAAAGGAAAACGAGTTTATATAGTTGATGATAAACAAATAGAAGCAACATTAGAACAAAAGAAGTATGTAGTATATTTGATGACAAAAAATAATTTTCCAAATGACTCAAAAACATATTCTCTACTTTTAAGAGCTTTAGTAAAAGGAAGATTAAAATTAGAATATGGATATTTGCTTAATAATGAGAATATAGATACAAATGAAAATGTAGATTCTTCTGAAAATCAAGATGAATTAATAGAAAGAGTTAACCAATTAATTGAAGAACAAGCAAATAGTACTTATAATGAGGATACAACAGGTTCTGTAAAACATTAAAGTAATGAAAGATGCTAAATAAAGACATCTTTCTTTTTTATACAAAACAAAAGAAGAACTTTTTCAAGTTCTTCAAAATGTGTTATCAAACAATATATGTTTAAATTTAATAATGGTGCCGAAACCAGGACTTGAACCCGGAACCTACTGATTACAAGTCAGTTGCTCTACCAATTGAGCTATTTCGGCATCACAATAAGATTATATATGATAATAATTTAAATTGTCAATATATAAAAATTAAAAATGGTGCTCCCATCCGGACTTGAACCGGAACTCTATTGCTAGAAGCAGATTTTGAGTCTGCCGCGTCTACCAATTCCGCCATGGGAGCATCAACAATTAGATTATATCATAATAACTAGAAACTTGTACATAATTATTTTCTAATTGTCGAATTTTCAATTAAATTTCTATAGTCTTTTCTATATACTCTTTTAGGAATCAACTTAACTTTTAAAATAGCAGTATCTCCATTTAATGAAATGTCATAAACATATCCTAAACTCTCACTATTTATTAAAAATTCATTTTGAGAAACACTATAAGATAAATCATTATTTTTTAAATATACACCTTCATTAAAGTCTCTTGGAACATCATATTCTATTAAAACATTTCTGTATACTCCATCTGGTATTTCTCTTTTAAAATATGAAGTATCTCTTAAAAAAGAAGTTGATGTAAAACCATAATCGAATAAATATTTATTATTTAAATTAGTTAATTCACTTATGTTTTCAATACCATATTCTTTAAAAAATGATATTGATACTCCTCTAAAAACTTTAAAATTATTAGAAGATGAATTCTTACTATTAAGTAGTATATCATTTAACTCTCTGGCAATTTCTAAACATCTATTTTTAAATTTTTCATCCCCATCATAAGAATAATCCCAACTACCATTAATAGCATTATTAACATACTGATAAATATATCCAGAATAACTTCTAAAAGTAGATAGGCAATCTTCACTATAATCTTCGTTTAAATAATCAATATCATCTACATTTTTATATTCTAAATATTCTCTATCATCACTTATAATATATTCTCTTATATTATTAATTTCTTCATTATCTAAAAATCTAAACAAACTATCTACTTTTTTTGAATATCCTTTTTCCACTACTCTACACTTTCTCTTTCTGTATATTTTGAAGTATATAAATCTGAACTTTCATTCTCATCACTTTCATTTTCTTTAACACTTTCAAGAATTTTATCAATGTCAGGTAAATCTTCTATACTAGCAAGTCCAAAGTAATCTAAAAATTCATGAGTTGTCTCATATAATATAGGTCTACCAGGGACATCACTCCTACCCGCTTCTTTAATAAATCCTTTTGCAACTAACTTTCTTATTATAGAAGTTGAACCTACTCCTCTTAATGTATCAACTTGAATTCTTGTGATTGGTTCATTATAAGCAATGATTGCTAATGTTTCTAATGCTGCTTGTGATAAGAAATTGGTTTCTGGATTTTCAATTAACTTTTGATAATACTCTTTATGCTCAAATTTAGTAGTTATTTTAAATCTATTGCCTAAAAAATCTATTCTAAGTCCACGACTTTCATCTTCATAATCATGTTTTAATTCTCTTATCAAATTTTTCGCAGACTCTTCATCTATATTTAATACATCTTCTATTTGTTCAATTGTAAGTCCATCTTCTCCAACAACAAATAAAAGTCCCTCTAAAACTGCCTTATTCACTATATCACCTCACATATAATATCATCAAAAGTATCTTTTTGAGTAATAGTAATTTCTTTTTCTTTTGCCATTTCAAGTACTGCTAAAAAAGTCGCAACAACATATTCTTTAGAAACAACTGGAAAAAGTTCAAAAAAAGAAACTCTTCTCTTAGTCTTTAATAAATTCTTTATATCATGTCTTCTAGATGAAACACTTATCTCATTTACTGTAACTTTAGTTTTTAAAGGTTTACTTTCTAATTTTCTTTGATAATACTTTTGAAATGCTAAAATCAAATCATCTAATGAAACATCTACTTTTATTTCTTGAGTCTCATCTATATAATTTTTTATATTTTCAGGAGATTTTGTATAAATATCTCTTCTTAATTCTTCTTTTTCATGTAAAATTTTAGTTATATCTTTATAAGCTTGATATTCTAATAATCTATTTACTAATTCTTCTCTAGGATCTAGTTCTTCATCTTCTTCATCTTCACTCTTACTATTAGGTAGAAGCATTCTAGACTTTATTTCTAATAATTCAGAAGCAAGTACTAAATATTCTGAAGAAATTTCTAAATTCATTTTTTCTTGTTCATTTAAAAAATCAAAATATTGTTTTGTAATAGAAACTATCTCAATATTCATTATATCCATCTTACTTTCTTTAATAAGATGTAATAATAAATCAAGAGGTCCCTCAAAATCATTTATCTTAAATTCTACTTCCATAACATCACAACCTATGCACATTATACCATATAGAAGTAAAATTATGCTATAATGATGTAAATAAATGTTTATGTTGACTCTCCCCTTAAGAGTAGTGTTACCATATAACCGAAAGGAGATTATTATGTATCAAATAGGAGAATTTTCATATCTTGCTGAGACAACAATTAAAACAATTAGATACTATGATAAAATTGGATTGTTAAAGCCTAAAAAAATAGATGAATTTACTAAATATAGATATTATGATGAATCTCAAATAGAAATAATAAAAAAAATAAAACAATATCAACAAGCAGGATTTTCTCTAGAAGAAATTAAAAAAATTCTAAAAGAAAACAAAATTGATATAATATCTAATAAGATAAAAGAAGTAGAAGATGAAAATTCTAATAAACTTAAGATACTTAATAAATTAAAGGTTAATATGAAAGAAAATGTTGAAGTTATAAATAACCCATTGTTACCTACTCTAACAAAATATCATGTAATAAAGAATAGAAATGAAATAAATAAGTTTAGATTTAAAGAATGTGAAGAATTCCAAGAAGTATTTATAAACTATGAAAAAGAATATAAAGAAGAAAATATAAAATGTGAAATTGGAATACTTTTGCCAGATGAAATTTATAAAAATAAAAGTAAATTATTTGATTTAGAACATAACTTTGAAGAAAAAGCATACATAGAATATCATCCAGAATTATATATACACATATCTACTTATGATATAAAGGAAGGATATAAAAAAATAATTAAGTTTGCTAATAAAAATAACTATCAAATAAGAGCACCATTTATAGAAATTAAAAATAATGATTATTATGACATTTATATAGAAACATATGATTTAACTAAAGATAATAAAGACTCTGAATTACATAATAAAAGTCTAGAAGAAAGATTAAGAAACAAAGAAATTATAAAACCTAGTAATGAATTTATTGGTAAATGGCAATTAGTAGGAGAAATAACAGAACCATATAGATATTTTAATCCTAAAGAAGAACACTATATACCAAATACAAAATATAGTTATATAGAAATATATGAAAATTCAAAAACTAATTATGATGAATTAACGTGTATTGATAAATACTTAGTTCATAAAAATAATAATAAAGTATTTTTTTCATATTTAAATAAAACTAAATATAATGATATAATTACAATACTTATGAATACAGAAGAAGATAATTCTAGACCATATGAATACTATTATAGAAAGGTAAATGAAGATGAAAAGATTTAATGAATTAGATGAAGGATTTATTTGTAAACATTGTGGAAAAGAAGTATTACCTCTAGGGTACACTTCAAGAGATCATTGTCCATTTTGTTTATATTCAATACATGTAGATATTAATCCAGGAGATAGACAAAATACATGTCTTGGTATGTTAAAACCTATTGGAATAGAAAAATATAAAGATACTTATAAAATATTATATAAATGTGAAAAATGTCATATAAATCATAAAAACATCATCGCTAAAGATGATGATATGAATGAAATAATAAATATTTCTAAAATAAATTAGTTCTCATATTTCTATGAGAACTTTTATTATCCAACTAACTTTGCATGTACAACTCTTCTTCCTTTATTATCATCTGTACATGTAGACAAAGTAATAATCTTATCATTTTCATTTAACTCTTCAGAAAAGTTAAATTTACTCTTTTCCTTTAACATATTTAAAAAATCTAAAAATTCATTTTTATTGTCATAATTAGTTTGTAAATATGAAGAATCAGGTTCACTATAATATACAGAAAATATTTTATAAGTATACTTTCCATTTTTATTCTTAACTACTATATTATGATTAGAAGTTTCAAACCATTTATCAGTAAAAATATTAGATATACTACCAAAAGAAGTTTTATTTATTAAATTATGTCCATAAAATATTGTATTAGAATCACTTAAATCACTATTATTTCTATAATCCATAAAAGTCCAACCATTACTATCATATGATTTGTTTATATTATGATTTAAATAAAATTCATTATTATCACTTTTAACTATAGGATAATTAATATTAGTACTATCAACACTTATCCAAGAAACTATTTCATTATTAACTTTAGACAATTCAGAAAAATCAATACTATTTATATCTTTTTTACCATATATTCTAAATAAATTAGTCTCTAATAAATTAGCTTCATTAGAGTTATCACCACTAGATTTATTATCTTTTTTATCTTTTACAACACTGTCACTAGCATCATCTAATTTTATTTTTACTGAATTGTTATTTGAACTATAGATATAAGTATACCCAAATACTCCAATTAAAAATACAAATATAACAACAAAACTTGCTGATGGGTCTCTTTGTAATCTCTTAAAAAATCGTTTTAAATTCATAAACATCTTTTCTATAAAAGAACAAAATGTATAAAAGTAATAGAAAAATCCTTTTGAAATAACTGATAGTAAAAAGTAAAATCCTTTACTTGTAATATTACATATTTTTCTTAATAAACTTATCATAATATTTCATCATCTATCACTTTACTTTTTTTCGACTTTTTAATTTTATCTACTTTATCTTTTTCTATGTAATTAGCAGAAAATGGTATAGTAAATACTCTAGTTTCAGATAAATCACCTTCATCTTCAATACTATTTAAAAGCTCTTTACCTATAGATGTATCAACATTTGTATCCATATTTGTAGAAGTTGATGTAACACCAGAAATAGCACTTTGACCAGAAGCATTCTTTTCTATTTTATTTAATATTACTCCAGTTATAAATGAAAGAATAATTATTCCAATAAAAATATAATATATTGTGTACATAAAATCACCATTTCCTTTTATTCTATTTATATTATAAAACTATATAATGTATATTTATAATAAAATATTCCTAAAAGTTGTAAATTTGACAAATAATAATTAATCTTTTGGTTTAAATATTAAAGTAAAAATAAAAGAAAATATAATTGCAGCAGTTATACCAGTAGCAGTTAAGTCAAACATTCCCATAAATATTCCCATTATACCTACACTATTCGCTTTCGCAAGTGCTCCATGTATAAGTGAATGACCAAAACTAGTGATTGGTAATAATGCTCCACCTCCTACTACTTTTATAATATAGTCATAAATACTAAAACAATCTAAAAATGCACCAACTACTACTAGAATACTTGTTATATGTCCTGCAGTTAACTTAGAGTTATCAAGAATTATTTGAGAAATTAAACATACAAAACCACAGAATAAAAATGAATTTATTAATAACATTAAACCACCTCCAAACTAATTGCATGACATATAGAATTAATATGCTCTTTTTGATAAACAAGTATTGGAGAAAATAATGCGCCTGTTGCTAGAAATAAAACTCTTCTTAATTTTTTATTTTTCATCTGACTAAATATATAAGAAAATACAACTAAAGCACTACATACTGGTCCACTTCCACCTGCATGAACATCTTTTTGTGTATTTATATCATAAAGCATTACTCCACAATCATTATAGTTTTCTCCTAGACTTATTGAATAATGATTAAGCATATAATCTTTTACTATTTCTTTTCCATAAACACCTAAATCTCCTGTAACAATTAAATCATAATAATCAGGACTTCTATTAGTATCTTTTAAATGCCTAAATAATGTATCTATTGCAGCAGGTGCCATAACTCTTCCCATATCATTTACATCATTTTGAGAAAAATCTATTATTTTACCAAGCGTTGCTGACTCTACTCTTATCATACTCTTTTTATTAGAAAGCAAACAACTTGCTCCACCTGTTGCTGTAAAAGTAGAACTATTAGGTCTTGGAGCTCCATATTCAGTAGGAAATCTAAATTGTTTTTCACTACTTAGATTATGACTAGATACAACACAACAAGCATTCTTTATAAATCCACCTTCAATAAAGTTAGAAGCAATAATCATAGAAAGAACACTACTACTGCAAGCTCCATATACTCCTATAAAACTACTACCATAACCATAAGTTCCATAAGTAGATGCAGTTATCTGATTTAATAAATCCCCTCCAATTACTAAATCAATTTCTTCCTTTGTCACATATGCTTTCTTAAGTAACAATTTCAAAGATTCTTTAACTAGTTTTATTTCTGCTTTTTCAAATGATTTTTCTCCAAAATATAAATCATCATAACTCTTATCAAAATATTTTCTTAAAGGACCTTTCTTCTCATAAGGGCCACATATAGTACCAGTCTCATTTAAATATACATTCTTATAAAATATTGTTTTCATATAGCTCCTCCTAATAAATATCTAATCATTCCAAAAAGCCATGCAGAAACTACTCCATATAAAATAACGGAACCGGCAAGTTTAAACATATTAGAACCAACTCCATATATTGGTCCTTCTCTTTTATAATCTAGCGCACTACTAGTCATAGAATGTGCAAATCCAGTAATTGGTATTAATAAACCACATCTACATATCGTTACTAATTTATCAAAAAATCCAAGAGCTGTACAAAGACTTGCTATAAAGATATAAATTACTATCATAAAAGTAGAAGCATCATTTCTAGATAAATTAAAATTTAAACATAATAGTTCTATTATTCCTTCACCAATCAGTCCAATTAATCCTCCTACTATAAATGCAACAATAGCATTCTTAACTCTATTTTCCTTTGCTTTATGACAATCAGCTATTAAGTCATATTTAACATTTTTCATATAATCACCATTAATAATTTATCCAAAATAAAAAATTACATACAAAAAAACTTAGAATTATAAATTTGTTCTAAGCTTTTTTAATATTTTACTCTCATTTCTAGAAACTTGTACTTGGCTTATTCCTAATTTTTTAGATGTTTCAGTTTGAGTTAAATCTTCATAATATCTTGCTTTTATTAGTCTTTGCTCATCTTCTGATAACTTTTCTATTTCCTCTCGTAAATCTAATTTTTCTGCATTTATATCATCAAAATACTTAAAACTATCAAAAGATGCATCAATTGAGACTACTTCATCTGTTGAAATTAATGCATTTGTAATCATTTCTTCTGAAACATCTAAATAAAGTGATAATTCTAGTGTTGTAGGTTCTCTTCCAAGTTTTTGTGTCATGACATCTATTACTTTTAAAATTTTTTTCTTTAAATCTATTAAATCTTTGCTTATCTTTAAACTACTACATTCTCTTATATACTTGTTAACCTCTCCAACTATATAGTAATATGCATATGTTGAAAACTTAACAGAAACATTGGGATCATAATGTTTGTAAGCATCAACTAATCCTAACATACCAGCTTGAAACAAATCGTCACGATCAAACCTTTTGGGATATTTTGCAATTATACTATAAATAAGTCCTTCATAGTCTAAGACAGTATTCATTCTCCTCCCTTCAAATAAAATATAAAACGACTTATTAATTAATTCAATATATTCGACAAAAGAAGAAATAAAAGAAAAAAAATAGAGTAAAATCTATTTTATTTTTTTATTAATTTAAAATTATCTTCTCCAAGTACATCTTCTGATAAATCAAGAAAACTTACATCTAATCCTATTCTTTTAGGATTTAATATTTCAAATAATTCTGGCATAATATTTTCACCATTCATTGCTCTTCTTTTCAATTCATCTAATTCTTTATTTGACTTATGATAGTCTGTTCTAAGAGTATCAATATATTCATAGAATATATCTTGATTTAATAAAATTTCTTTCTTAAGCATATCAATTCTTTCCAATTCATTTTTGCACTTTTTCTTTTGTAATAAGTCAAAGCCAACTCTTGGAGCACTTGCTAATAAAGTAATTGGAATAATTGCTGGAAATAACAATGATAAGTAAAAAGCAATCATTCCAGCTCTTTTTACATCTTTATTAGAAAAATCTATCATCTCATTAAGTAAACGTCTTTCTTCAGAATCACTCTTTTTGATTGTGTATACATCATTTAAAATATCATTATATGTTTTTAAAGCACTAACAAAAATTGTATGTTTAATATTTTTTATTTCATCTACTTTGTTAATCATAAACTCTATATTCGCCTTATTAAACTCTTCTAACGATTCATAATCTTCTCTATTTGGAATATCAAGACATAAAATCTCATCTTTATAAAATGATAACTCAAGTGCATTTGATAATTTAATACCATCTAAAAAATAATCATCGTCTCCTGCAACAAAAAAACTCCCCATAAAAAATCCCCCTTATTTTTTTATATATTCATAATTATTTGTATTATCTTCATCCTTTAATTTTTCATCAACTGGCACAGTAAGATATAATAATGTATTCATAACATCTTCTCCAGCTATTGCTCTGCATTTTAACCAATCTAAATAATCATTTAATGTCATATTATAATTTGTCATCCATTCCATTAACTGATTAAGACCAGTACATAATTTATTAGCATCAGATATTGATTTATCTGTTTCACGAACTTTTTTTAAAATACGTAAAATTGTAATTAAATCAAAAATAGCAACTCCTCCACCTAATGAAGCAGCAATAGGTATTGCTTCAGTAAACAATAAAGAAGTTCCTAATGCAAAAGAACCCATAATTTTAATATCTTTTACATCATCATCAATCATATCCTTATAAAATTTCTTATTTATTTCTACACTTCGTTTTGCTTTCTTTGCTTCTCTTAAAAGATTTTTATATAAATCTAATAGTTCATTATAAACATCATTACACGCATTTTGCATTTTTTGTATATATATAACAGCAAATTTTCTTTCGGCTTCTTTAAATTCTTCTTTACTATCATAAAGTTCTCTAACAGGACGGTTTGATGTAATTTCATTCTTACATGTTGTTAAAGCAGCCTCTGTTACATCTTTTATTTCTTCTAAAAATTCATCAATATTTTTTCCTTCTATATTCTTTTTGTTATTCATAACTCCCCCTAAAAACTTTACATATTATATCATAAAAAAAAATAGAAGTAAATCTATTTTTTATCAGTTGTAATCATTTTATGATAATGTCATGTTATATCTTTTTTTGAAAATGTCAGTTTTCGATGTATAATATGCTCCTTA